>NZ_JBEAJW010000019.1:0-605 GCF_040064295.1 Klebsiella sp. JB_Kp031 | reverse complement strand
AACGTTCCTTCAGGAGACTTAAAGTCTCAGGGAGAACTCATCTCGGGGCAAGTTTCGTGCTTAGATGCTTTCAGCACTTATCTCTTCCGCATTTAGCTACCGGGCAGTGCCATTGGCATGACAACCCGAACACCAGTGATGCGTCCACTCCGGTCCTCTCGTACTAGGAGCAGCCCCCCTCAATTCTCCAGCGCCCACGGCAGATAGGGACCGAACTGTCTCACGACGTTCTAAACCCAGCTCGCGTACCACTTTAAATGGCGAACAGCCATACCCTTGGGACCTACTTCAGCCCCAGGATGTGATGAGCCGACATCGAGGTGCCAAACACCGCCGTCGATATGAACTCTTGGGCGGTATCAGCCTGTTATCCCCGGAGTACCTTTTATCCGTTGAGCGATGGCCCTTCCATTCAGAACCACCGGATCACTATGACCTGCTTTCGCACCTGCTCGCGCCGTCACGCTCGCAGTCAAGCTAGCTTATGCCATTGCACTAACCTCCTGATGTCCGACCAGGATTAGCTAACCTTCGTGCTCCTCCGTTACGCTTTGGGAGGAGACCGCCCCAGTCAAACTACCCACCAGACACTGTCCGCAACCCCG
>NZ_JBEAJW010000018.1:0-620 GCF_040064295.1 Klebsiella sp. JB_Kp031 | reverse complement strand
TCGTCCATCGCGATCGGGTGGATCAGGGTAACAACCATTTTGATGTTGTCGCCCGGCATTACCATCTCTACGCCTTCCGGCAGTTCGATGGTGCCAGTCACGTCAGTTGTACGGAAGTAGAACTGCGGACGGTAGCCTTTGAAGAACGGAGTATGACGGCCGCCTTCGTCTTTGGACAGAATGTACACTTCAGATTCGAACTTGGTGTGCGGGTTGATGGTGCCCGGCTTAGCCAGTACCTGACCACGTTCGATTTCTTCACGTTTGATACCACGCAGCAGAACACCTACGTTCTCACCAGCACGGCCTTCGTCCAGCAGTTTGCGGAACATTTCAACGCCAGTACAGGTGGTTTTCGCGGTTTCTTTGATACCAACGATTTCAACTTCTTCACCCACTTTGATGATACCGCGCTCTACACGACCGGTAACAACGGTACCACGACCGGAGATGGAGAATACGTCTTCGATCGGCAGCAGGAACGGCTTGTCAATCGCACGCTCTGGTTCCGGGATATAGGTATCCAGGTGGCCAGCCAGTTCGATGATTTTCGCTTCCCACTCTGCGTCGCCTTCCAGCGCTTTCAGAGCAGAACCACGAACGATCGGGGTGTCGTCGCC
>NZ_JBEAJW010000017.1:0-799 GCF_040064295.1 Klebsiella sp. JB_Kp031 | reverse complement strand
TGTTTCGTAAAACATCATCGTGTCGCGAAAATTTGAGAGACTCGAACACACATTAGCTGTGTGTCGTTTCAATTTTCAGCTTGATCCAGATTTTTAAAGAGCAAATATCTCAAACGTCACCCGAAGATGAGTTTTGAGATACATCGGCACGCGTCTTTCACTCACGAACCAGCAAGTGGCGTCCCCTAGGGGATTCGAACCCCTGTTACCGCCGTGAAAGGGCGGTGTCCTGGGCCTCTAGACGAAGGGGACACTGAAGTCTCAATCGCAAGACGCCTTGCTTCTTTACTTTCATCAGACAATCTGTGTGAGCACTGCAAAGGCAGGTTCTTTAAGGTAAGGAGGTGATCCAACCGCAGGTTCCCCTACGGTTACCTTGTTACGACTTCACCCCAGTCATGAATCACAAAGTGGTAAGCGCCCTCCCGAAGGTTAAGCTACCTACTTCTTTTGCAACCCACTCCCATGGTGTGACGGGCGGTGTGTACAAGGCCCGGGAACGTATTCACCGTAGCATTCTGATCTACGATTACTAGCGATTCCGACTTCATGGAGTCGAGTTGCAGACTCCAATCCGGACTACGACATACTTTATGAGGTCCGCTTGCTCTCGCGAGGTCGCTTCTCTTTGTATATGCCATTGTAGCACGTGTGTAGCCCTGGTCGTAAGGGCCATGATGACTTGACGTCATCCCCACCTTCCTCCAGTTTATCACTGGCAGTCTCCTTTGAGTTCCCGGCCGGACCGCTGGCAACAAAGGATAAGGGTTGCGCTCGTTGCGGGACTTAACCCAACATT
>NZ_JBEAJW010000040.1:0-340745 GCF_040064295.1 Klebsiella sp. JB_Kp031 | reverse complement strand
CGTCGCCTTCCAGCGCTTTCAGAGCAGAACCACGAACGATCGGGGTGTCGTCGCCCGGGAAATCGTACTGAGACAGCAGTTCACGAACTTCCATCTCAACCAGTTCCAGCAGCTCTTCGTCATCAACCATGTCGCATTTGTTCAGGAACACGATGATGTACGGAACGCCTACCTGACGACCCAGCAGGATGTGCTCACGAGTCTGCGGCATCGGGCCGTCAGTCGCAGCAACAACCAGGATCGCGCCGTCCATCTGCGCAGCACCGGTGATCATGTTTTTAACATAGTCGGCGTGGCCCGGGCAGTCTACGTGCGCGTAGTGGCGAGTCGGGGTGTCATATTCAACGTGAGAGGTGTTGATGGTGATACCACGAGCTTTTTCTTCCGGCGCGTTATCGATCTGGTCGAATGCGCGAGCGGAACCACCGTAGGTTTTAGCCAGAACGGTAGTGATGGCAGCAGTCAGGGTAGTTTTACCATGGTCAACGTGGCCGATAGTACCAACGTTGACGTGCGGTTTTGTACGTTCAAATTTTTCTTTAGACACGGCTATATTCCTTACTATAGTGCTCTCCCCTTCGGAGAGAGCACGGGACTTAGGTTTTAATCCTGTGGATTATTTACCACGGGCTTCAATAACGGCCTGAGCAACGTTGTTCGGCGCATCATCATACTTCAGGAATTCCATGGTGTATGATGCACGACCTTTGGTCAGAGAACGCAGCTGAGTTGCATAACCGAACATTTCGGACAGCGGTACTTCAGCGTGGATCTTAACGCCGGTTACTTCGGATTCCTGACCGCGCAGCATACCGCGACGACGGCTCAAGTCACCGATAACGTCACCAGTGTTCTCTTCCGGAGTTTCTACTTCAACCTTCATGATCGGCTCAAGCAGAACTGGTTTTGCTTTCTTAAAGCCTTCTTTAAAGGCAATAGACGCAGCCAGTTTAAACGCCAGCTCAGAGGAGTCAACGTCGTGGTAAGAACCGAAGTGCAGACGGATACCCATATCAACTACCGGGTAACCTGCCAGCGGACCAGCTTTCAGCTGTTCCTGGATGCCTTTATCAACGGCCGGGATGTATTCGCCAGGAATTACACCACCTTTGATGTCGTTGATGAACTCGTAACCTTTCGGGTTAGAGCCCGGCTCCAGCGGGTACATGTCGATCACAACGTGACCGTACTGACCACGACCACCAGACTGCTTGGCGTGTTTACCTTCGATATCGGTAACTTTCGCGCGAATCGCTTCACGGTAAGCAACCTGAGGTTTACCGACGTTCGCTTCAACGTTGAATTCACGCTTCATACGGTCAACGATGATGTCGAGGTGCAGCTCACCCATACCGGCGATAATGGTCTGGTTAGACTCTTCGTCAGTCCATACGCGGAAAGACGGGTCTTCTTTAGCCAGACGACCCAGAGCCAGACCCATTTTTTCCTGGTCAGCTTTGGTTTTCGGCTCAACGGCGATGGAGATTACCGGCTCAGGGAATTCCATACGCTCCAGAATGATCGGCGCATCCGGGTCACACAGGGTGTCACCAGTAGTTACGTCTTTCAGACCGATTGCAGCAGCGATGTCGCCCGCGCGAACTTCTTTGATCTCTTCACGTTTGTTAGCGTGCATCTGTACGATACGACCGAAACGCTCACGTGCAGCTTTCACGGAGTTCAGTACGGTATCACCAGAGTTAACCACACCGGAGTACACGCGGAAGAAGGTCAGGTTGCCCACGAACGGGTCGGTAGCGATTTTGAACGCCAGTGCAGAGAACGGCTCGTCGTCGCTTGCGTGACGCTCAGCCGGAGTATCTTTACCGTCGTCCAGGATGCCGTTGATCGCCGGAACGTCAACCGGGGATGGCAGGTAGTCAACTACCGCATCCAGCATCGCCTGAACACCTTTGTTCTTGAACGCAGAACCACAGGTTACCAGGATGATTTCGTTGTTCAGAACGCGCTGACGCAGAGCTTTTTTGATCTCTTCTTCAGTCAGTTCTTCACCACCCAGGTATTTTTCCATCAGCTCTTCAGAAGCTTCAGCTGCGGACTCGATCAGGTTCTGGTGCCATTCGTCAGCCAGGTCCTGCATGTCAGCCGGGATATCTTCGTATTCGAAGGTTACGCCCTGGTCTGCATCGTTCCAGTTGATGGCTTTCATTTTCACCAGGTCAACAACGCCGGTGAAACCTTCTTCAGCACCAATTGCCAGCTGCAGCGGAACCGGGTTCGCGCCCAGACGGGTTTTGATCTGACCAACAACTTTCAGGAAGTTAGCGCCCATGCGGTCCATTTTGTTAACGAACGCGATGCGCGGAACTTTATATTTGTTTGCCTGACGCCATACGGTTTCAGACTGCGGCTGAACACCACCAACTGCGCAGTAAACCATTACCGCACCATCAAGAACACGCATGGAACGTTCTACTTCGATAGTGAAGTCAACGTGCCCCGGGGTGTCGATGATGTTTACACGGTGCGGTTCATACTGCTTAGCCATACCAGACCAGAATGCAGTAGTCGCAGCGGAAGTGATGGTGATACCACGTTCCTGCTCCTGCTCCATCCAGTCCATGGTAGCGGCGCCGTCATGAACTTCACCGATTTTGTGGTTTACACCGGTGTAGAACAGAATACGTTCGGTAGTAGTGGTTTTACCGGCGTCGATGTGCGCACTGATACCGATGTTACGGTAGCGTGCGATGGGTGTTGTACGAGCCATTTGATTCCTCGTTTATTTCTTTAGGCGTTCAGTTAAGTTATCCAGAGCGGGCGACTCATCTGAAGCGCCCGCCTGGTGACTATGACTCCGAAGGGATTACCAACGGTAGTGAGCGAACGCCTTGTTGGCTTCGGCCATACGGTGAACGTCTTCACGTTTCTTAACTGCAGTACCTTTGTTGTCTGCAGCATCAGTGAGTTCGTTCGCCAGGCGCAGAGCCATGGATTTATCACCGCGTTTACGAGCAGCTTCAACGATCCAACGCATTGCCAGGGCATTACGACGGACCGGACGAACTTCAACTGGAACCTGATAAGTAGAACCACCTACGCGGCGGGACTTAACTTCGACAGTCGGGCGCACGTTTTCGAGCGCAACTTCGAAGGCTTCCAGTTCAGATTTACCAGAACGCTGAGCCAGGGTCTCCAGCGCGCTGTATACGATAGTTTCTGCAGTAGATTTTTTACCATCTACCATCAGGATATTGACAAATTTAGCCAGCAGTTCTGATCCGAACTTCGGATCCGGCAGAATTTTACGCTGACCAATGACGCGACGACGTGGCATGGAAATACTCCGTTGTTAATTCAGGATTGTCCAAAACTCTAAGAGTTTAGTATGACATTAAGATAAATCAGTTTGGCCTTACTTAACGGAGAACCATTAAGCCTTAGGACGCTTCACGCCGTACTTGGAGCGAGCCTGCTTACGGTCTTTAACGCCGGAGCAGTCAAGCGCACCACGAACGGTGTGGTAACGAACACCCGGAAGGTCTTTAACACGACCGCCACGGATCAGGATCACGGAGTGCTCCTGCAGGTTGTGACCTTCACCACCGATGTAGGAGGTGACTTCGAAACCGTTAGTCAGACGCACACGGCAAACTTTACGCAGTGCGGAGTTCGGTTTCTTAGGAGTGGTGGTATATACGCGAGTACATACGCCACGTTTCTGCGGGCAGGCTTCCAGCGCTGGCACGTTGCTCTTTGCAACTTTGCGCGCGCGTGGTTTGCGTACCAGCTGGTTAATTGTTGCCATTAAATAGCTCCTGGTTTTAGCTTTTGCTTCGTAAACACGTAATAAATCGCCTCATATATTATGAGGACGCAGAATTTTAGGGCGGTGCCGAAAAGGTGTCAAGAAATATACAACGATCCCGCCATCACCAGGCCAACTGACCGGCATGTTTGACTGTGAGTCTGACGAAATCAGTATAGCTAACCCTGCCGACACTGTCCGCAATTTGACCAGTTAGCCCGCGGGCGTCAACGTCGTCTTGCAGCACGTAAAGGGTTATGGGGGCGGATTGCAGGATCTCAAGGAAGCGGCCGCCGGCGATAGCCGCCGCGACGCCATCAGACAGCAGTAACAGATCGTCACCTTGCTCCATCAAGCGAAGCATTGCTGCGATATCGGCATGCCAGGGAGAAACACTGAGCGTATGGAGCATGGGGGCCTCAGAAACGCAAAATCACATCAAATTCATGCAGACGGGCGCGCAGGGCATCCGGCGCCAGGCATTCGGCATCCACCACCCACGGGGTCGTGGGATCCAGGCCGCGCTCTCGCGCCGACTCGGCGCACAGCCAGCACTGGTCGATATCGTATAGCGACAGCAGTTTAAAGGTGGCGATGTAGTCGCGGGCCAGCACAGCACCAGGCCGCTGGGCGGGCAACAGCTGAAACACGCCGTCGCCTACGAAAAACACGCCAATCTCGTCGGTGAGGGCGGAGGTGGCTAATAAGGCATCGAGGCCTTCCCTGCCGGCGGCGCTGCCGTGCGGTGCGGAAGAAAAAACGAAAGCCACACGTTTCATCAGAACTGTACCATCCGATCGCAAGTGAGCGCCGCTTCGGCCAGCGCGCCAAGTCCGCTTAACGTAAAACCCGGCTGCAGATTATGGCCAGGCAGAGCGAGCTGTTGCGCTTCGCGTTCGTCCGTTACGCCACGACGCAGGGCGGCCGCCACGCAGATATGCAGCGCGACGCCGTGCTCATTGTGGAGGGATTGCCACCCGCGCACCAGATCGAACTCATCGCTGGCGGGCGCCGTCAACTGGTTAGCGTTAAGCACGCCTTCGCGATAGAAAAAAACGCACGCCAGCTCATGGCCTTCCTGCAGCACGGCCTGAGCAAATTGCCAGGCGCTGCTCGCCTGCTGCGTGCCATAGGCAGGTCCGGTCACCGTGAGGGCAAAACGCATTACTTATCCAGCCCCTGGAAATCACCGCTTTTGAACTGGCGAATATAGAGGTAGACGGTGTGCTTGGAGATATTCAGACGATCGGCCACCTGGTTAATGGCGTCTTTAATATCGAAGATCCCTTTCTCGTAGAGATTCAGCACGATTTGACGGTTTTTAGCATTGTTCGACACGCTGCGATCGGCATTCACCTCTTCGATGGTGAATTCCAGAGTCTGGGCGACCAGATCGTCAACCGAGGAAGCAAAGTTCACCGGCGAGTTAACCTCAGGCGTTTCTGGTGGAATAAAGGTGCTCATGATCTGCGAAAACGGCACATCCAGATTCATGTTGATGCACAACAGACCAATCACCCGGTGATCGCGGTTGCGGATGGCAATCGTCACCGACTTCATCAGGACGCCGCTTTTGGCGCGGGTAAAGTAGCATTTGGAAACGCTGCTATCGGCGCCCGTCATATCGTGCAGCATGCGCAGCGCAAGATCGGTAATCGGTGAACCGATTTGGCGGCCGGTATGTTCACCATTGGCGATACGGATGGCAGAGCATTTCAGATCCTGCAAAGAATGCAGCACGATTTCACAGTGCGAACCGATGAGCATCGCCAACCCGTCCACCACCGCTTCATAAGATTTAAGAATATCGAAATCGGTCTGGTCAAAGGGACGTTGATCCAGCAGGTCAAGCTCGCTGGTTTCGTTGGTTAAAAGCGACCTGGACATGAAAAAAAGCACTCCTTTTCAGGAGCCTGTCGTTATTGTCAGGGCAGGCTCATCATCATTATTAAGCTATCTAAAGTAATACAGCGCCTGAGGATCTTTCCAGTTTTAATTATATCTGCGCGCAATAAAAAAGCCGCCGCCTCTGACGAGACGGCGGCCTGAACCCGATTACTTCTTAGCGTCAGCTTTCGCGTCTGCGGCTTTCGCATCGCCAGCGGCTTCCGGCTGAGCATCTGCTTTCGGCGCCGGTTTGATATCCAGCAGCTCTACATCAAAGACCAGCGTGGAGTTGGCCGGGATCCCCGGGACGCCGGTTTTGCCGTAGGCCAGATCTGGCGGAATGACCAGCTTGATTTTGCCGCCTTTCTTGATGTTCTTCAGGCCTTCAGTCCAGCCCGGGATCACCCCGTCGAGACGGAAAGAGAGCGGCTCGCCGCGGGTATAAGAGTTATCAAACTCTTTGCCGTCGATCAGCGTACCTTTGTAGTTAACCACCACGGTGTCGCTGTCTTTAGGCGCATCGCCAGTGCCTTCTTTCTCGACTTTATACAGCAGGCCAGTCTTAGACGTTTTCACGCCCTTCTCTTTGGCAAAGCTGTCACGGAAAGCTTTACCTTTGGTTTCGTTCTCAGTAGCGTCTTTTTCCATTTTCTGCTGAGCTGCGGTCTTCACGCGTGTTTCAAAGGCCTGCAGAGTCTGTTCGATCTCCTGGTCGGACAGTTTGCTCTTATCGGCAAACGCGTCCTGTACGCCGGCGATCAGCTGGGCTTTATCCAGCTTAATGCCCAGTTTTTCTTGTTCTTTCAGGGAGTTTTCCATGTAACGCCCCAGGGACGCGCCCAGCGCATAGGCTGATTTCTGATCGTCATTTTTAAATGCCGATTTACTCTCAGCCGCCGGGGCTGCTTTCGCCGCGGTATCTGCAGCAAAGGTCAGCGGTGCATTCAGGGCGACGGCCATTGTGGTCGCCAGCAGCGTTACTTTAAACAGTGATTTCATCCATTTCTCCAGGGCCGGGGCCTCTCACCCCAAGGTTATCGTAAAAAGCAAAAAACGTACTATAGAACGTCGCCGTTAAAATCTACATACGGACGTTCCTGAATATCGCCTCTTTTAGGACTATTTTTGTATGAATAAGTTTCCTGTAGGACGCAGCGATGCTGCGCGCCGGGGGAAACTTAAGTAGAATCCGCCCGCAGGATCAGACTAAAGAGGTTACCCATGCACGATAGCACATTAGAAACGCGCCTTGCGGAGCTGGAAAGCCGGCTGGCGTTTCAGGAAATCACCATCGAAGACCTCAACAAAACCGTGACCGCCCACGAGATCGAGATGGCGAAGATGCGGGAGCATATGCGTCTGATGATCGAGAAGCTGAAGGCGACCCAACCCTCCCATATCGCCTCCCAGGCTGAAGAAACGCCACCGCCGCACTATTGAGGCGTAAAAAAAGCGGGTTTCCCCGCTTTTTGTCATCTTCGTGCCTAGGCGCAAAGATTAGTGGCAGCCGCAGCCACCGTGGCCGCCGCAGCCGCCTTTACCATGGTCGTGGCCATGATCGTGGTCGTGACCGTGACCGCCGCAGCAGCCATCGTGACCATGATCGTGGTCGTGATCGTGACCATGCGCGCCGTGCACGTGACCGTGCTCCAGCTCTTCAGCGGTCGCTTCGCGGATGGCGACAACTTCCACATTGAATTTCAGGTTCTGGCCTGCCAGCATGTGGTTGCCATCAACCACAACGTGGTCGTCTTCAACTTCAGTGATTTCTACTGGTACCGGACCCTGATCGGTTTCCGCCAGGAAGCGCATGCCAACCTGCAGTTCATCAACGCCCATGAAGACGTCTTTCGGTACACGCTGCACCAGGTTTTCGTCATACTGACCGTAAGCGTCGTTAGCGCCGACGGCTACGTCAAATTTATCGCCCACTTCGTGGCCATCCAGCGCGTTTTCCAGACCGGAAATCAGGGAGCCGTGACCGTGCAGGTAATCCAGCGGCGCGCTTACCGGAGACTCATCAACCAACACACCGTCTTCTGTACGTACCTGATAGGCCAGGCTGACCACCAGGTCTTTTGCTACTTTCATGATATCTCCTGAGATGGGAAGAATAGTGGCGCAGATTGTAGCGGAATTCTGCTGCCGTGTACCCTTTAGCTTAAAAAAAGCCGACGGATAACGCTAGTCGGGATGAAAAATGCCAATCACCTGCTCCTCTTTGCGTACATGCTCACGGGCCTCTTTATCCGCCTCACGCATCTGATGACCGCACTTAACGCATTCAACAACATCGACATTATTCTCACGCCACATCGCCAGTGAATCCTGCGCCTGGCACGCCGGACATTTCGCCCCGGCAATAAAACGTTTACGCACTGCCATATGATTTACCTTTATTCAAACTCGTCCCAGCCGTCCAGCTGCCGGCTCTCTTTCTGCATTTCGCGCTGAAAAATCTCTTCCAGTTCGCGCCGGGCTTCCCGCACGCGTGATATCTGTACCGTATCAGTATGCACCGGCATTAACTCACGCAGCATTCGCATATCGAGGCGTCGGAAGTGCAGCTGCGCGCGCTGGGCCTGGTGAGGATGCATCCCCAGGGTAATGAGGGCTTTACGCCCCAGCTCAAGCGCACTGGAGAAAGTCTCACGAGAAAACTGCGTCACGCCGGCCTGCAGCAGCTCATGCGCCTCGACGCGCCCGCGAGCGCGGGCCAGGATGTGCAGATGTGGAAAGTGTTGTTGACACATCTCCACCAGCCGCATGGTGTCTTCCGGCTCATTACAGGTAATGACGATCGACTGCGCCTCCTCCGCCCCTGCCGAGCGCAGCAGCTCCAGCTGGGTAGCGTCACCAAAATAGACTTTATAGCCATAGTTGCGCATCAGATTTACCGCGCTGATGTCTCGCTCCAGCACCGTAATACGCATCTTATTAGCCATCAGCAGGCGACCGATGACCTGGCCGAAACGGCCAAAGCCAACAATAATCACCTGCGGTTTATCGTCCTCTACCCACGGCGCTTCATCGGTATCCTCCGCTGGATTCAGGCGTCGCGACAGTATCTTATCGATCCCTTTCATCAGCAGCGGCGTGGTCATCATCGACAAGGTGACGGCCACCAGCAGCAGCGCCATCTGGTCGTGCTGGAACAACCGCTGCGAGGCGGGCAGCGAAAAGAGGACAAACGCGAACTCGCCGCCCTGGCTTAATACGCCCGCAAACTGCATACGTTCGGAACTCCGCAGGCCATAGAGACGGGCCAGCAGATAAAGCACCAGCATTTTTACCGCCACCAGCACCGCCACGCTCACCGCCACCCACAGCAGATGGGTGTACAGCACGCCAAGGTTCAGCGCCATACCGACGGAGATAAAGAACAGCCCAAGCAGCAGCCCCTTGAACGGATCGATGGCGATCTCCAGTTCATGGCGATACTCGCTTTCCGCCAGCAGCACGCCGGCGATAAAGGTACCCAGCGCCATCGACAGCCCCAGCGCCTCCATAAACAGGGCGGATCCGAGGACCAGCAGCAGCGTGGCGGCAGTGAACACTTCCCTGACCCCGGAGCTGGCGATAAAGCGGAACACCGGCCGCAGCAGATAGCGACCGCCAATCAGCATCCCGGCAAACGCCAGGACCTTCATGCCGACCGTCAGCCAGTTCACATGCTCATCCGCGGAACCAGCCAGCAGAGGCACCAGCGCCAGCGCCGGGATCACCGCCAGATCCTGAAACAGCAGGACCGAAAAGCCTAACTGCCCTGATTCGCTGCGGCTCATTCCCTTCTCGCGCATCAGCTGCAGTGCAATCGCGGTAGAGGACATCGCCAGGCCAATCCCGCCGACCACCGCCGCCTGCCATGAAAACCCTGTCGTCATCAACAGACCGCCGAGGATCGCCGCGCTGAGCATCACTTGCGCCGCGCCAACGCCGAAGATGGAGCTTCGCAGCCGCCATAGCTTAGCGGGATTGAGCTCCAGGCCGATGATAAACATCAGAAACACCACGCCGAGTTCAGAGAAATGGAGAATTTCATCCACATCGCTGATAAACCCGAGCCCCCAAGGGCCAATGGCGATCCCAGCCAGCAGATAGCCCAGCACCGCGCCAATCCCCAGTCTTGAAGCCAGAGGGACAGCGATGACGGCCGCGAACAAAAACAGCACCCCCGCCAGCAGCAGATCAAATCCCGCCATGGACACCTCCGGCGGCTAGGGGGTTGGCCAGCCAGTCCCGATAGGCCAGGGCGCGGCTGCGCAGCTCCTCTGGCTGCTGCCGCCGGGCCCAGTAGACGATAATGGGGCTCATCCAGTGCATACGGCACATACCGGCGGTCAGTTCAAAAGGACGCAGAATATCGTTCATCGGATAGCGATTTGCATCGCGACGGTAAGCGCTCTCTGGTTCGCCGGTGGTGATCACGCTGCGCCAGTACTTTCCCGCCAGTTCGTTCCCTCCGGCGCCGCTGGCGAAGCCGCGGCTTAAGACACGATCCAGCCACTCTTTGAGCAGCGCAGGACAGCTCCAGGTATATAAAGGATGCTGGAAAACAATCACCTCATGCTGGCGCAGCAGGTCCTGTTCGTGAGCAATATCGATAAAAAAATCCGGATAGTGCGCGTAGAGATCGTGCACGGTGACGTTCGGCAACTGTAAGGCGGGTTGTAATAAAACCCGGTTGGCCACGGAATCCTGAGATTCTGGGTGGGCATACAGCAGCAACACTTTCGCTGTCTGAGACATCATTCCCCTCCCGTAGGTCTTCTGACGGCCTGCACAGCCCCGGCTTTTTGACACAGCCAGAATGACTTTGTGTATCGTCTTCGTTTTGGGCTACCATGGCGGCCCGGTGAAGCGATTCGCTTCCAAACTACATTATCATAATGACAAATTAACATAGTCTGAACATACGGCGCCTTATGATTGTTTTCTCCTCGTTACAAATTCGTCGCGGCGTACGCGTCCTGCTGGACAACGCCACCGCTACCATCAACCCTGGCCAGAAGGTCGGTCTGGTGGGGAAAAACGGCTGCGGGAAATCGACGCTGCTATCGCTTTTGAAAAACGAGATAAGCGCTGACGGCGGCAGTATGACCTTTCCCGGCAACTGGCAGCTGGCCTGGGTGAATCAGGAAACCCCGGCCCTGCCGCAGCCGGCAATCGATTATGTCATTGACGGCGATCGTGAATATCGCCAGCTGGAAGCCGCGCTCCAGCAGGCTAACGAGCGCAACGACGGCCATGCCATCGCCACCGTTCACGGCAAGCTGGACGCCATCGACGCCTGGACCATCCGCTCCCGCGCCGCCAGCCTGCTGCACGGCCTGGGTTTCAGCAATGAACAGCTTGAGCGGCCGGTCAGCGATTTTTCCGGCGGCTGGCGTATGCGCCTTAATCTCGCGCAGGCGCTGATCTGCCGCTCCGATCTGCTGCTGCTCGATGAACCGACTAACCACCTCGACCTTGATGCGGTGATCTGGCTGGAGAAGTGGCTGAAGGGCTACACGGGGACGCTGATCCTGATCTCCCACGATCGCGATTTCCTCGATCCTATCGTCGACAAAATTATCCACATCGAACAGCAGACGATGTTTGAGTACACCGGCAACTACAGTTCGTTTGAAGTGCAGCGCGCCACCCGGCTCGCTCAGCAGCAGGCGATGTACGAAAGCCAGCAGCAGCGTGTCGCGCATCTGCAAAGCTATATCGATCGCTTCCGCGCCAAAGCCACCAAAGCCAAGCAGGCGCAGAGCCGTATTAAAATGCTGGAGCGGATGGAGCTCATCGCCCCGGCGCACGTGGATAACCCGTTCCACTTCAGCTTCCGCCAGCCGGAGAGCCTGCCTAACCCGCTGCTGAAGATGGAGAAAGTCAGCGCCGGCTATGGCGAGCGTATTATCCTCGACTCCATCAAGCTCAATCTGGTGCCGGGGTCGCGTATCGGTCTGCTGGGCCGCAACGGCGCCGGGAAATCGACGCTGATTAAGCTCCTGGCTGACGAACTCCAGCCCGTAAGCGGGGAGATCGGCCTCGCCAAAGGCATCAAGCTCGGCTACTTCGCCCAGCATCAGCTGGAGTTTCTGCGCGCCGATGAGTCGCCGCTGCAGCATCTGGCGCGCCTGGCGCCGCAGGAGCTGGAGCAGAAGCTGCGCGATTATCTGGGCGGCTTTGGTTTCCAGGGCGATAAGGTCAGCGAAGAGACCCGCCGCTTCTCCGGTGGAGAAAAGGCGCGTCTGGTGCTGGCCCTGATCGTCTGGCAGCGCCCTAACCTGCTGCTGCTCGACGAACCGACCAACCATCTCGACCTCGATATGCGTCAGGCTTTAACCGAAGCGCTGATCGACTTTGAAGGGGCGCTGGTGGTCGTATCGCACGATCGCCACCTGATCCGCTCCACCACCGACGATCTGTACCTTGTCCACGATGGCAAAGTCGAACCGTTCGACGGCGATCTGGAAGATTATCAGCAGTGGCTCAGCGACTCGCAAAAACAGGAGTCCCAGAGCGGCGACGCGCCAAAAGAGAGCGGCAACAGCGCGCAAGCGCGCAAAGACCAGAAGCGTCGGGAAGCGGAGCTACGCAGCCAGACCCAACCGCTGCGCAAAGAGATCGCCCGTCTGGAAAAAGAGATGGATAAGCTCAACGCGCAGCTGGCCAGTGCAGAAGAGAAACTTGGCGACAGCGAACTCTACGACGCCTCGCGTAAAGCAGAACTAACTGAATGCCTGCAGCAGCAGGCCAGCGCGAAATCCGGGCTGGAGGAGTGCGAAATGGCCTGGCTGGAGGCACAGGAGCAGCTGGAGCGCATGCTTCAGGAAGGCTAATCGCCGCGTCATCATTCTGCCTGCGCCTACTACGGCGCGGGCAGAGTGTATTTCTGCCCGCCCTCGCGGTCTGGCCATCAGTGACATCAATGGTTTGTTGTGGTGTAACCTGGCGTCACTGGCCACAAGACCACATATTGGCTAACTCCTGCGCGCCCTGCGCGGTATAGTCATCATCACGTTTATTAATTATTCTGGTGCTATGGTTGAAATCATCCCCACAGACATGACGCCCCCCGAAAACGATTCGCGTGAGTTCCATCCCATGCGCGGCGTGGGCAATCGTCATCTGCAAACCATGCTGCCGCGGCTGATCCGCCGTAAATTGCGCTTTACCCCGCACTGGCAGCGCCTTGAGCTGCCAGACGGCGATTTTGTCGATCTCGCCTGGAGCGAAGACCCGCACCAGGCGTGCCACAAGCCGCGCCTCGTCGTCTTTCATGGTCTGGAAGGGAGTCTGCACAGCCCGTATGCCCATGGACTGATCCACGCGGCGATGCAGCGCGGCTGGCTTGGCGTAGTCATGCATTTTCGCGGCTGCAGCGGCGAACCTAACCGCAATCACCGCATCTATCACTCCGGCGAAACGGAAGATGGCACCTGGTTTCTGCACTGGCTGCAGCGCGAGTTTGGCCCCGCGCCGACCGCCGCCGTCGGCTATTCGCTGGGCGGCAATATGCTGGGCTGCCTGCTGGCAGAAGAAGGCGACCGCTGCCCGCTGGATGCGGCGGTGATCGTCTCCGCGCCTTTCATGCTGGAAGCCTGCAGCTATCATATGGATAAGGGCTTCTCGCGGGTTTATCAGCGCTACCTGCTCAATCTGTTAAAAGCCAACGCCTCACGCAAGCTGAAAGCGTATCCTGGCTCGCTGCCCGTCGATTTACGTCAGCTCAAAGGGATGCGCCGCATCCGGGAATTTGACGATATGATCACCGCCAAAATCCATGGCTTTGCCGATGCGCTGGATTACTACCGGCAATGCAGCGCCATGCCGCGGCTCAGCGATATCACTAAGCCGACGCTCATCATTCACGCGAAAGACGATCCGTTTATGGACCACCATTCCATTCCCCCGCAGGAACAACTGCCGGCGAACGTCGAGTATCAATTGACTGAACAAGGCGGCCACGTTGGCTTCGTCGGCGGCACCCTGCGTAAACCGGAGATGTGGCTGGAAAGACGCATTCCCGACTGGTTAAACCGCTGGCTGGAGGTTCCCGTATGATTATTCCCTGGCAGGATCTGGATCCCGAAACGCTGGATAACCTGATTGAAAGCTTTGTGTTACGTGAAGGCACCGATTATGGTGAACATGAACGTTCACTTGCCGATAAAGTCGCCGATGTAAAACAGCAGCTGAAACGCGGAGAGGCAGTCCTCGTGTGGTCGGAACTGCATGAGACGGTCAATATTATGCCGCGCGCGCTGTTTAACGGCTAAGGCGACGCCACTACATCGTTTAACCAGGGAGTTGTTATGTCTGCCAAACATCCGGTGATCGCCGTCACAGGCTCCAGCGGCGCGGGCACTACCACCACCAGCCTCGCCTTTCGCAAAATCTTCGCGCAGCTAAATCTGCACGCTGCGGAGGTGGAAGGCGACAGCTTTCATCGCTACACCCGCCCGGAAATGGACATGGCGATCCGCAAAGCGCGGGATCAGGGCAAACATATCAGCTACTTTGGCCCGGAGGCGAACGACTTCGGTCTGCTGGAACAGACCTTTGTCGACTATGGCCGCCATGGCAAAGGTCAGTCGCGTAAATACCTCCACACCTATGACGAAGCCGTGCCGTGGAATCAGGTGCCGGGAACCTTCACCCCGTGGCAGCCGCTGCCGGAGCCGACGGACGTGCTGTTCTATGAGGGGCTGCACGGCGGGGTTGTCACGCCGCAGCATGATGTCGCCAGCCATGTCGACCTGCTGGTCGGGGTCGTGCCTATCGTTAATCTCGAGTGGATACAGAAACTCATTCGCGACACCAGCGAGCGCGGCCACTCCCGGGAGGCGGTGATGGACTCCGTCGTCCGATCGATGGAAGATTACATCAACTTCATCACCCCGCAGTTTTCCCGCACCCACATCAACTTTCAGCGCGTGCCGACGGTGGACACCTCCAACCCGTTTGCCGCGAAAGCGATCCCCTCTCTGGACGAGAGCTTTGTGGTGATCCATTTCCGCAATCTGCAGAACATCGACTTCCCCTGGCTGCTGGCGATGCTACAGGGCTCGTTTATCTCGCACATGAACACTCTGGTGGTGCCGGGCGGTAAAATGGGGCTGGCGATGGAGCTTATTATGGCGCCGCTGGTCGAACGCCTGATGGAAGGCCGCAAGATCGGCTAACAGAAAAAACCCCGGCCAGGCCGGGGTTAAGAAAATTCACAACAGCAGGCGAAGACTACGCCTCGATCACTTCATAGGAATGGGTGATCTTCACCGCTTTTTCCAGCATCAGCGCCACCGAGCAGTATTTCTCTGCCGACAGATCCACCGCACGGGAGACCGCGGCATCTTTCAGCGCCTTACCGGTGACGATAAAGTGCAGATTAATATGCGTGAACAGGCGCGGCGCCTCTTCCCGGCGTTCAGAGGTCAGCTTCACTTCGCAGTTAGTCACCTCATGGCGACCTTTTTGCAAAATGGAGACCACATCGATCGCACTGCAACCGCCCGCCGCCATCAGCACCATTTCCATCGGACTGGGCGCCTTATCCCCGGAGTTGCCATCCATCAGAATCTGGTGTCCTGACGCGGACTCCCCGATAAAGGTTAACCCTTCAACCCATTTCACACGCGCTTGCATAAAATTTAACTCCAGTATCGCAATATTCTTGTCAGATTACGCGCACATAACAATTCTCGCAACGGAAGGCGACCTGCGTCATGCTGAAGCGAGACACCAGGAGACATGCGGCGAAAGCTATGCTAAAACAGTCTGGATGCTACAGTAATACATTGATGTACTGCATGTATGCAGAGGAGTTCACATTACGGGCTGTCGAAAAATCATCAGCCAGCTTCCCAGGTATAGGGAAACAATACGATTGCATGCCCGGACGCCGTGTAGTGTCGGCGCCCGGAGATAGCTTATAACAGAGGATAACCGCGCATGGTGCTTGGCAAACCGCAAACAGACCCTACCCTTGAATGGTTCTTGTCTCATTGCCACATTCATAAGTACCCATCAAAGAGCACGCTGATCCACCAGGGTGAGAAAGCAGAAACGCTGTACTACATCGTTAAAGGCTCCGTGGCTGTACTCATCAAGGATGAAGAAGGTAAAGAGATGATCCTCTCCTACCTCAACCAGGGCGATTTCATCGGTGAATTAGGCCTGTTTGAAGAGGGTCAGGAGCGTAGCGCCTGGGTACGGGCGAAAACCGCATGTGAAGTGGCCGAAATCTCTTATAAGAAATTCCGTCAGCTGATCCAGGTGAACCCGGACATTCTGATGCGTCTCTCTTCGCAAATGGCTCGCCGTCTGCAGGTGACGTCTGAGAAAGTGGGCAACCTCGCCTTCCTCGACGTGACGGGCCGTATCGCCCAGACGCTGCTGAACCTGGCGAAGCAACCCGATGCCATGACCCACCCGGACGGTATGCAAATTAAAATTACCCGTCAGGAAATTGGTCAGATCGTCGGCTGCTCTCGTGAAACCGTTGGCCGTATTTTGAAAATGCTGGAAGATCAGAACCTGATTTCCGCCCACGGTAAAACTATCGTCGTCTACGGTACCCGTTAAGTTGCTAAGCGGCGTATTGCTCCTGCAGTACGCCGTTTTTGTTTTTCCCTCATGTGGCGCAGGCTGATTTACCACCCGGAAGTTAACTATGCACTGCGGCAAACGCTGGTGCTGTGTCTGCCTGTGGCCATCGGTCTTCTGCTCGGCCATCTCCAGCAGGGGCTCCTGTTCTCCTTAGTCCCCGCCTGCTGCAACATCGCCGGCCTCGACACCCCGCATAAGCGCTTTTTTAAACGTCTGATTATCGGCGGCTGTCTGTTTGCCGGATGCAGCCTGGTGGTGCAGCTGCTGCTCGCCCAGGCGATTCCTCTGCCGCTTATTCTCAGCGGCCTGGCGCTATTGCTCGGCGTCACCGCGGAGATCAGTTCGCTGCACGCGCGCCTGCTGCCCGCGTCGCTGATCGCCGCCATTTTTACTCTCAGCCTGGCGGGCAATATGCCCATCTGGGAGCCGCTGCTGATCTACGCCTTCGGCACGCTATGGTACGGCGTGTTTAACTGGTTCTGGTTCTGGCTGTGGCGTGAACAGCCGCTGCGGGAGTCGCTCAGTTTGCTCTACCGGGAACTGGCCAATTATTGCGAAGCCAAATATAGCCTGTTGACCCAGCATACCGATCCCTCGACCGCCCTGCCGCCGCTGCTCATCCGCCAGCAGAAGGTGGTCGATTTAATCACCCAGTGCTATCAGCAGATGCATATGCTGGCCGCCAACCAACGTAACGACCACAAACGTCTTCTGCGGGCGTTCCAGATGGGGCTGGATCTACAGGAGCATATTTCGGTCAGCCTGCATCAGCCGGAAGAGGTGCAAAAACTGGTAGAACGCAGCCATGCCGAAGCGGTGATCCGCTGGAACGCGCAGACCGTCGCCGCCCGTCTGCGGGTGCTGGCGGATGACATGCTCTATCATCGCTTTCCGCAGCGCTTCCAGATGGATAAACAGATCGGCGCCCTGGAAAAGATCGCCCGCCAGCATCCGGACAACCCGGTCGGCCACTTCTGCGCCTGGCACTTCAGCCGCATCGCCCGGGTGCTGCATACCCAGCGCCCGCTGTATGCCCGGGATCTGATGGCTGACAAAGAGCGTCGTTTACCGCTGTTTCCCGCGCTAAAAAACTATCTGTCGCTGAAATCGCCCGCGCTGCGCAATGCCGCCCGCATCAGCGTGATGCTGAGCATCGCCAGCCTGATGGGCAACGCCCTGCATTTGCCGAAGCCCTACTGGATCCTGATGACGGTGCTCTTTGTTACCCAGAATGGCTATGGCGCCACGCGGGTTCGTATTGTCCACCGGGCGGCGGGGACGCTCGCCGGCCTGATCATAGCCGGGCTGACCTTGCACTTTCACGTTCCGGAGAGCTACACCCTGAGCGGGATGCTGCTGATCACACTGCTCAGCTATCTGATTATCCGCAAACACTATGGCTGGGCGATGGTGGGCTTTACGGTGACGGCGGTATATACCCTGCAGCTGCTGACGCTCAACGGCGAACAGTTTATTATCGCCCGGCTGATCGACACGCTGATCGGCTGCCTAATCGCCTTCGGCGGGATGGTCTGGCTGTGGCCGCAGTGGCAGAGCGGCCTGCTGAAAAAAAACGCCCACGATGCGCTGGAGGCCGACCAGCAGGCGATTCGCCTGATCCTCAGCCCCGATCCCAAAGCGCCCGCGCTGGCCTATCAACGTATGCGCGTTAATCAGGCGCACAACGCGCTCTACAACTCCCTGAATCAGGCGATGCAGGAGCCGGGGTTCAATACCCACTACCTGGAAGATATGAAGCTATGGGTGACGCACAGCCAGTTTATCGTCGAACATATCAACGCCATGACCACCCTGGCCCGGGAGCATACGATGCTCACCCCGGATCTTGCCCAGCGCTATCTCGAATCCTGTGAGATTGCCCTGCAGCGCTGTCAGCAGCGGCTGGACAGCGATGGCCCCGGCAGCACAGGGGATGTCAATATTATGGAGTCACCGGAAAGCGAGGTGCCGATCGGTCCGTTAAGCACCCTGGAGCAGCATCTGCAACGCATTCTGGGCCATCTGAACACCATGCACACTATCTCGTCTGTAGCATGGCGTCAGCGGCCGCATCATGGCATCTGGCTACGGAAGATCAGCCGTTAATCACCTTTGCCACTGCCTGGGCAAAGCGCGCCATCCCCTCGGCGATATCCTGCTCTTCGATGATCAGCGAGGGAACAAAACGCATCACGTCCGGCCCGGCGTTAAGCACCATGACGCCGGCTTCCGCAGCGGCATAGAGGAAATCGCGCGCGCGGCCCTTGTGCTGCGGCTTAAGTTCGGCGCCAATCAGCAGGCCCATCCCGCGAATATCACTGAACAGATCAAACTCGGCATCCAGCTGCTGCAGGTGTTTGACGAACAGTTCGCGTTTCGCGTTCACGCCATCCAGCACCGCCGGAGTATTGATCAGATCGAAAGCGGCGTTGGCGACCGCGCAGGCCAGCGGGTTGCCGCCGTAGGTTGACCCATGGGAACCGGCATGGAAGGCGCTGGCGATCTCGTGGGTGGTCAACATGGCGCTGACCGGGAAACCGCCGCCCAGCGCTTTCGCGCTGGTGAGAATATCCGGGGTTACGCCATAGTGCATATAGGCGAACAGCGATCCGGTACGCCCCATACCACACTGCACTTCATCAAAGACTAACAGCGCCTGGTGCTGATCGCACAGTTCGCGCAGTCCTTGCAGGAACGCCGGCGTTGCTGCCGTCACGCCACCTTCGCCCTGAATCGGCTCCACCACCACCGCGCAGGTGTGGTCATCCATCACCGCTTTTACCGCCTGCAGGTCGTTGAAGGGAACATGGACAATATCCGCCGGTTTAGGGCCGAAACCATCGGAGTACTTCGGCTGCCCACCGACCGAGACGGTAAACAGAGAGCGGCCATGAAAAGCGTTATGGAAGGCGATGATTTTGGTTTTATATGGGCTATGGCGGGTCACCGCATAGTGACGCGCCAGCTTAAAGGCTGTTTCATTGGCTTCGGTACCGGAGTTCATAAACACCACTCGCTCGGCGAAGGTGGCATCGACAAGCTTACGTCCCAGGCGCAGCGCTGGCTCATTGGTAAAGACGTTGCTGGTATGCCACAGCGTTTCGCCCTGCTCGTGAAGCGCCGCCACCAGCGCCGGGTGGCAATGGCCCAGCGCCGTCACCGCGATACCGCCGGCGAAATCAATATACTCTTTGCCCTGCTGATCCCAGACGCGGCTGCCTTTCCCCTTTACCGGGATGAATTCTGCCGGTGCATAAATTGGCAAAATAACTTCATCGAATGTGGCGCGGGTGATTGCCGGTTGTTCAGTTGCCATGTCTTGCCCATCCCTCTTCGTTATGCAGATATGATTATGATAATATAATCACAAAATATGCATAAAAAGTCAGTCAATGGCAACCGAAATCACCGCTTAATAAAGTTCGCCAGCAATTGATGGCCCTGTTCGCTAAGGATGCTTTCCGGATGGAACTGCACGCCCTCGAGATCCCAGTCGCGATGACGAATCCCCATGATCTCACCGCTGGCGCTGCGGGCGGTGACGATAAACTCAGGCGGCAGCGTCGGCGGGTCAATCACCAGCGAATGATAGCGGGTCACCGTCAGAGGATTATTCAGCTCCTGAAACACCCCTTCGCCGTTATGCTCGATAAGCGAAGTTTTTCCATGCATCACCTGCGCCGCCCGCACAATGGTCGCGCCAAACGCCTGGGCTATCGCCTGATGCCCGAGGCAGACGCCCAGCAGCGGCGTTTTTCCTGCATAGTGACGGATTACTGAGAGGGAAATCCCCGCTTCATCCGGCGTACAGGGACCGGGCGAAATCACCATCTTCTCCGGCGCCAGCGACGCTATCTCCTCCAGCGTCAACGCATCGTTGCGCCTGACCAGCACTTCCGCCCCCAGTTCGCAAAAGTACTGATACAGATTCCAGGTGAAAGAGTCATAGTTATCGATAAGCAGGATCATAGCGGCTCCGGAACAATCAAACCGGGCTATTCTACTCAGATTCCCGCGCTTCGCTTACCACTTTGCGAAAGATCGCCGCCAGCGGGTCCGGATCGCCCATCGCGCCCTGCTGGCAGGCGGTGCTCCAGGCGGCAGGATCGACGTCACGCCAGTCAAGAAGGTAGCCGGCATGTATCGCCAGCTGTTCAAAGAAAATGCGCTGGGTCAGGCCATTGCCGAGACGAAAAGGGTGCAGCACATTAATTTCACCATAGAACCAGCTCAGGCGTTCGATAAAGGTATCCCGCGGCAGGCCGAAGAGATAATCCTCCTGCTCCAGGGCCTGCATCAGGGCGTTCCCTTCCTCTTCGATGCGGGCAAAGTGACAGAACGGCGTATCGCCCAGGTAGAGGTTCACTTCACGCAGCCTACCCGCCCAGTCAAACAGATCCTGATACAGCTGATGATGAATAGCGCACAGATAGGGTAAGCCGCGCACCCGCGGACCCAGCGGCAGGGTAGCCGCCCGCAGCGATGTCATCTCCAGGGCAGCCTGCTGCAGAGTGTTGGCCTGGCGGATGCCGAGGCGGTTGCGCAGGACGTTCAGGGCCGGATAGAGGTAAGGATCGCGTTCATCGCCAAATTTATCGCTCATACTCCCTCCGCAGCGTCGCGAGGCGCGCCTGCGCCTCCTCGGCAGTCAGCGTAACCAGTGGCACCGATACGCCTTCGAGGCGACGGCTGGCCTGAAAATTGCTATTACGTGTCTGTTCCCAGAGTCGGGATTTTTGCTTATCGGTGAGTGGACGCATCGTCGCCCCCTTATCGTCCCCTGTGTGCCACAAGTATAAGCAGCAATTACAGGTTATGCCGGGAGGCAACCGGCGCGGCGATAGACTACCGCGCCGTGGGAAGATTAGGGCAGCACTTTCGCAGAGAGGATAACAACCGGTTTAGTCGGCACATTCTGGTATGGGCCGACGTTATGGGTCTGAACCTGGGAGATCTTATCCGCAACGTCCATGCCTTTCACTACCTTGCCAAACACCGCATAGCCAAAGTCGCGCTGGCCATGGTCGAGGAAGGCGTTATCCGCCACGTTGATGAAGAACTGGCTGGTGGCGCTATCCTGATCGGCGGTACGCGCCATGGCGATGGTGCCGCGGGTGTTGCGCAGGCCGTTGTCTGCTTCATTTTTGATCGGCGGGTTAGGCTGTTTCTGCTGCATCTGCTCGTTGAAGCCGCCGCCCTGCACCATGAATCCCGGGATCACGCGATGGAAGGTAGTGTTGTTGTAGAAGCCGCTGTTAACGTACTTCAGGAAGTTATCCACGGAAATCGGGGCTTTCTGGCTGTTTAACTCAAGCTCAATGTTACCTGCCGAGGTGGTCAGCAGCACATGCGGATCGCCCTTTGCCGCCATGGCCGGGGAGAACGCTGAAATGGCGAAAACGGCAGCCATCGCCGCCAGTGTTGATTTGAGCATGGAAAATCCTTAACGGAGCAGAATAAAAGCGAGTGCCTTGATTCTAAAGAGCCTTTGCATCCTGGGCCAGCCTTTTACCAAATTTTACTTAGCTGTAATAATTGTAACCGCGCAAACGTTCTCTCTGGCGTCGAAAAAACGTGATTCAAGTCACATTAAAACATGCAAAAGATAACGTATTTCACAATAAACATTTAATTACATCACCTGAACGACTAAAATCTGTCCGCCCGGCGCGGCGTCAACGCGCTTTACCTTTCTATTCACAGGCCAGTCATGACTAACAGCAACCGTATTAAGCTCACATGGATCAGCTTCTTCTCCTACGCCCTGACCGGCGCGTTGGTGATCGTCACCGGGATGGTGATGGGTAACATTGCGGATTATTTCCATCTGCCCGTTTCCAGTATGAGCAACACCTTTACCTTTCTGAACGCCGGTATTCTGATCTCCATCTTCCTCAATGCCTGGCTGATGGAGATCGTGCCGCTGAAAACTCAGCTGCGTTTTGGCTTTATTTTGATGGTGCTGGCGGTGGCCGGCCTGATGCTCAGCCACAGCCTGGCGCTGTTCTCCGCATCAATGTTCGTTCTCGGCCTGGTGAGCGGGATCACCATGTCGATCGGGACCTTCCTGATCACCCATATGTATGAAGGCCGTCAGCGCGGGGCGCGTCTGCTGTTTACCGACTCCTTCTTTAGCATGGCGGGAATGATTTTCCCGATGGTCGCCGCAGTCCTGCTGGCGCGCAGCATCGAGTGGTACTGGGTCTACGCCTGTATCGGTCTGGTGTATGTCGCTATTTTCGTCCTGACATTCGGCTGTGACTTCCCGGTACTCGGCAAAAAAGCGCAGAGCGAAAACAGCCAGCCGGTGGTGAAAGAGAAGTGGGGCATCGGCGTGCTGTTACTCTCCGTCGCGGCGCTGTGCTATATCCTCGGTCAGCTGGGCTTTATCTCCTGGGTACCGGAATATGCCAAGAGCCTTGGCATGAGCCTCGGCGATGCCGGTAAGCTGGTGAGCGATTTCTGGATGTCCTACATGATCGGCATGTGGTCATTCAGCTTTATCCTGCGCTTCTTCGACCTGCAGCGCATCTTAACCGTCCTCGCCGGCCTCGCGACGGTGCTGATGTACCTGTTTATCAATGGTTCGCCGGAGCATATGCCGTGGTTTATTCTGACCCTGGGCTTCTTCTCCAGCGCCATCTACACCTCGATCATTACGCTCGGTTCGCAGCAAACTAAAGTCGCTTCACCAAAGCTGGTGAACTTTATCCTCACCTGCGGCACCATCGGCACCATGCTGACTTTCGTGGTCACCGGCCCGATTGTGGCAGCCAGCGGTCCGCTGGCCGCGCTGCACACCGCTAACGGCCTCTACGCCGTGGTGTTCGTGATGTGCTTTATCCTCGGCTTCGTCTCCCGTCACCGCCAGAACAACGCTCAGGCGGCGTCTCACTAAGCCTTCGGCCCCTTTGCGTCCGCAAGGGGGCTGTTTCTCATAAAAGAAAGCTCCTCGCCACCGCGGTCGGTCTGGATCCAGGTTTGCGCCAGTTGGGTGGTCGCAATCACCCTTCCCTCGCGAATTGACCAGCGCACCGGCACCTGGCAGCGTACCGCCTCAAAGCCATTCTCCGCCGGCAGAATGATCAGGTTAGCCGGATTGCCGCTGACGATGCCGTAATCCGTCAGGCCAAACGTGCGGGCGCTGTTGTCGGTGACAAGCTGCAGGCCGTCGTTAATTTGCTGGTAGCCCATCAGCTGGCAAACGTGGAGCCCCATATGCAGGACCTGCAGCATATTACCGGTCCCCAGCGGGTACCACGGGTCAAAGACATCATCATGACCAAAGCAAACGTTGATCCCCGCCGCCATCAGCTCCTTCACCCGGGTAATGCCTCGTCGCTTCGGGTAGTCGTCAAACCGGCCCTGCAGATGAATATTGACCAGCGGATTGGCGACAAAATTGATGCCGGAGAGCTTAAGCAGGCGGAACAAGCGCGAGGTATAAGCGCCATTATAGGAGTGCATGGCGGTGGTATGGCTGGCCGTCACCCGCGGCCCTATTCCCGCTTTTAACGCCAGCGCGGCAACGGTTTCCACAAAGCGCGACTGTTCGTCGTCAATTTCATCGCAGTGAATATCCAGCGGGCGGTCATATTTCCGCGCCAGTCGGAAAGCGATATGCAGCGATTCCACCCCATATTCACGGGTGAACTCAAAGTGCGGGATCGCCCCAACGACATCCGCCCCCAGCTTCAGGGCCTCTTCCAGCAGCGCCTCGCCGTTGGGGTAAGAGAGGATCCCCTCCTGCGGAAAAGCGACAATCTGCAGCTCGACCCATGGCGCCACCTCCTGTTTGACCTCCAGCATCGCCTTCAGCGCCGTCAACGTCGGATCGGAGACATCGACATGGGTACGGACAAACTGCACGCCATTGGCGATCTGCCACTTGAGGGTTTTCCACGCCCGGGCTTTAACGTCTTCATGGCTGAGCAGCGCTTTCCGCTCCGCCCAGCGCTCAATCCCCTCAAACAGAGTGCCGGACTGGTTCCAGTTTGGCTCGCCGGCCGTCTGGGTGGTATCCAGATGGATATGCGGCTCAATAAAAGGCGGGATCGCCAGCCCGCCGCGAGCGTTCAACACTTCGTAGCTTTCGTCCCGCGCCTCCCCCATCGGCGTGATCTCGCCAAAGCGCCCCTTATCTATCGCTATCTGCCACAGGCCGTCGCGGTCTGCCAGGCGTACGTTCTGAATCAACCAAAGCGGCGCTGCTGTCATATCAACCTCTCCATTCAATACGGCTTGTTTTCTACTCAACCCCAATCGCGACCCACCCAATTCTTGTACACAAAATCAGCAAAAAGGAAAAGTCAGCGTTTTCCACAACTTAGAAAAATACAGACAAATCAATTATATACCCATTAAGTGGTAGGTGAAGTTGTCATTGATTTGCATCAATAAGCCTGATGGCTGAATCGTTAAGGTAGGCGGTAATAGAAAAGAAATCGAGGCAAAAATGAGCAAAGTCAGAATCGCTATTATCGGTAACGGCATGGTTGGCCATCGCTTTATCGAAGAGCTTCTTGATAAGGCGCCTGCCGGACAATTCGACATTACCGTGTTCTGTGAAGAGCCGCGTATCGCCTACGACCGTGTCCACCTGTCGTCTTATTTCTCCCACCATACCGCAGAAGAGCTGTCGCTGGTCCGCGAAGGTTTCTATGAGAAACACGGCGTCAAGGTGCTGGTCGGCGAAAGGGCCATCACCATCAACCGCCAGGAGAAGGTGATCCACTCCAGCGCCGGGCGCACGGTGTTCTACGACAAGCTGATCATGGCGACCGGCTCATACCCCTGGATCCCGCCGATTAAAGGCGCGGAAACCCAGGATTGCTTTGTCTATCGCACCATTGAAGATCTCAACGCCATTGAATCCTGCGCCCGTCGCAGTAAACGCGGCGCGGTGGTCGGCGGCGGTCTGCTCGGCCTCGAAGCCGCAGGCGCGCTGAAAAACCTCGGCGTGGAAACCCATGTTATCGAGTTCGCGCCGATGCTGATGGCCGAGCAGCTCGACCAGATGGGCGGCGAGCAGCTGCGGCGCAAAATTGAAAGCATGGGCGTGAAAGTTCACACCAGTAAAAACACCAAAGAGATCGTTCAGCAGGGCATCGAGGCGCGCAAAACCATGCGCTTCGCCGACGGTAGCGAGCTGCAGGTCGATTTCATCGTCTTCTCTACCGGGATCCGCCCGCGCGATAAACTGGCCACCCAGTGTGGGCTGGCGGTTGCCCAGCGCGGCGGCATCATGGTCAACGATAGCTGCCAGACCTCCGACCCGGATATCTATGCCATCGGCGAATGCGCCAGCTGGAACAACCGCGTGTATGGCCTCGTCGCGCCGGGTTATAAAATGGCCCAGGTGGCCGTCGATCACCTCCTCGGCAGTGAAAACAGCTTCACCGGCGCCGACCTCAGCGCCAAGCTGAAGCTGCTGGGCGTGGACGTGGGCGGCATCGGCGATGCCCACGGCCGCACGCCGGGCGCCCGCAGCTACGTCTATCTTGACGAAAGCAAAGAAGTTTATAAGCGTCTGATCGTCAGCGCCGACAACAAAACCCTGCTCGGCGCGGTGCTGGTCGGCGACACCAGCGACTACGGCAACCTGCTGCAGCTGGTGCTCAACGCCATCGAGCTGCCGGAGAATCCGGATTCGCTGATCCTCCCGGCCCACGCCGGCAGCGGCAAGCCGTCGATCGGCGTCGATAAACTGCCGGACAGCGCGCAAATCTGCTCCTGCTTCGACGTCAGCAAAGGCGACCTGATCGCCGCCATCAACAAAGGCTGCCATACCGTCGCGGCGCTGAAAGCGGAAACCAAGGCCGGTACCGGCTGCGGCGGCTGTATCCCGCTGGTCACCCAGGTGCTCAACGCCGAGCTGGCGAAACAGGGCATCGAGGTCAACAACAACCTGTGCGAACACTTCGCTTACTCCCGCCAGGAGCTGTTCCACCTGATCCGCGTGGAAGGCATCAAAACCTTCGACGAACTGCTGGCCAAACACGGCCAGGGCTACGGCTGTGAAGTTTGTAAACCGACCGTCGGCTCCCTGCTGGCCTCCTGCTGGAATGAGTACATCCTCAAGCCTCAGCACACGCCGCTGCAGGACACCAACGACAACTTCCTCGCCAACATCCAGAAAGATGGCACCTACTCGGTCATTCCGCGCTCCGCGGGCGGCGAAATCACCCCGGAAGGGCTGGTCGCCGTGGGCCGTATCGCTCGTGAATTCAATCTGTACACCAAAATCACCGGCTCCCAGCGCATCGGCCTGTTTGGCGCGCAGAAAGACGACCTGCCGGAGATCTGGCGGCAGCTGATTGAAGCGGGCTTCGAAACAGGCCACGCCTACGCTAAAGCGCTGCGGATGGCGAAAACCTGCGTCGGCAGCACCTGGTGCCGCTACGGGGTCGGCGACAGCGTCGGCTTCGGCGTCGAACTGGAAAACCGCTACAAAGGCATCCGCACCCCGCACAAAATGAAGTTCGGCGTCTCCGGCTGTACCCGCGAATGCGCGGAAGCCCAGGGCAAAGACGTCGGGATCATCGCCACCGAGAAAGGCTGGAACCTGTACGTATGCGGCAACGGGGGGATGAAGCCGCGCCACGCCGATCTGCTGGCCGCGGACCTCGATCGCGAGACGCTGATTACGTATCTCGACCGCTTTATGATGTTCTACATCCGCACCGCCGATAAGCTGACCCGCACCGCGCCGTGGCTGGACAACATGGAAGGCGGGATCGACTATCTGCGCAGCGTGATCATCGATGACAAGCTCGGTCTGAACGACCATCTGGAAGAGGAGCTGGCTCGCCTGCGCGCCGCCTTCGCCTGCGAGTGGACCGAGACCGTCAATAACCCGGCGGCGCAGACTCGCTTCAAACACTTTATCAACAGCGACCAGCGCGACCCGAACGTTCAGGTGGTGCCGGAACGTGACCAGCATCGCCCGGCCACGCCATATGAGCGTATCCCGGTTACTCTGGTGGAGGAAAAAGCATGAGCCAGTGGGTAAACATCTGCAAAATTGACGACATCCTGCCCGCCACCGGCGTCTGCGCCCTGCTCGGTCAGCAGCAGGTGGCGATCTTCCGTCCCTATCATGACGACAGGGTGTTCGCCATCAGCAACATTGATCCGTTCTTTAACGCCAGCGTACTGTCTCGCGGAATTATCGCCGAGCATGACGGCGCCCTGTGGGTTGCCAGCCCGCTGAAAAAACAGCGCTTCCGCCTGAGCGATGGCCTGTGTATGGAAGATGCCAGCCACTCTATCGCCCGTTTCGACGCCCGGGTAAAAGACGGCCACGTTCAGCTTAAAGCGTGAGTCCCGCTTCCTCCCCCCGGTCACGGGGGGAGATATAAGTAACACTTCTGACCGACAGCGCATGAGTGCGGGATATGTCGCATGTTTTGTATTACCTTTGCTGCTATTCTACGACCACTCACTTTCTACCCCTTATTTTTATGAGGTTATTCTGTGGATCACTTACCCATATTCTGCCAGTTACGCCAGCGGGATTGTTTACTGGTTGGCGGCGGGGATGTCGCCGAACGCAAGGCCCGTCTGCTGCTGGATGCTGGCGCAAACGTCACGGTCAATGCGCTCGACTTTACCCCTCAGTTTCAGGTGTGGGCCGATTCACAGATGCTGACCCTGGTGCAGGGGGAGTTTATCCCCTCGCTGCTGGACAACTGCTGGCTGGCCATCGCCGCTACCGATAATGAAACGGTGAACCAGCAGGTCAGCGACGCGGCCGAAGCGCGGCGTATTTTCTGTAACGTGGTGGATGCCCCGCGCCAGGCCAGCTTTATCATGCCGTCGATCATCGACCGCTCGCCGCTGATGGTCGCCGTCTCCTCGGGCGGGACATCACCGGTGCTGGCGCGCCTGCTGCGCGAGAAGCTGGAGTCAATCTTACCCCTGCATCTTGGTCAGCTGGCCCGCTACGCCGGCCATCTGCGCGCTCGCGTCAAGCAGCAGTTTGCCACCGTAGGCGAACGCCGACGGTTCTGGGAGAAGCTGTTCGTTAACGACCGCCTGGCGCAGTCGCTGGCCAATGATGATCGGCAGGCGGTGGCGGATACCACCGAGCAACTGCTGACCGAGCCGTTAGAGCATCGCGGCGAGGTCGTCCTGGTTGGCGCCGGCCCCGGTGACGCCGGGCTGCTCACGCTCAAAGGCCTGCAGCAGATCCAGCAGGCCGACGTGGTGGTCTATGACCGACTGGTCTCCGACGACATCATGAATCTGGTGCGCCGCGATGCCGACCGGGTGTTCGTTGGCAAGCGCTCAGGCTATCACTGCGTGCCTCAGGAGGAGATCAACCAGATCCTGCTGCGCGAAGCGCAAAAAGGAAGACGCGTGGTCCGGCTGAAAGGCGGCGATCCCTTTATCTTTGGCCGCGGCGGAGAGGAGCTGGAGACCCTCTGCGAGGCGGGCATCCCCTTCTCGGTTGTGCCAGGCATCACCGCCGCCTCCGGCTGCTCCGCCTACTCGGGGATCCCGTTGACCCATCGCGATTTCGCCCAGGGCGTGCGCCTGGTCACCGGCCATCTGAAAACCGGCGGCGAGCTGGACTGGGCGAACCTGGCGGTGGAGAAGCAGACCCTGGTGTTCTACATGGGTCTGAACCAGGCGCCGGCGATCCGCGAGAAGCTTATCGCCCACGGCATGGCGGAAGATATGCCTGCCGCCATCGTCGAGAACGGCACCGCCGTGACGCAAAAAGTGGTCAGCGGCACCTTAGGACAGCTGGATATTCTGGCGCAGCAGATGGCCAGCCCGGCGCTGATCATTGTCGGCCGCGTGGTCGGCCTGCGGGATAAACTGAACTGGTTCTCGAACCACTAACCTTCGCCTCGCGGCGTGAACGACAGGCATAAAAAAGGGCGGGATAATCCCGCCCTTTTTAGCTGTTGCGTCGCTTACGGCTTGGCGACAAAGCCAATCGCTTCGTATACCGCTTTCAGGGTTTGAGAAGCCCGCGCGCTGGCCTTTTCTGCACCGTCTTTCATCACCTGATTGAGAAACGCTTCGTCGTTACGGAAACGGTGATAGCGCTCCTGCAGGTCAATCAGCATGCCCGATACCGCGTCGGCGACTTCGCCTTTCAGGTGGCCATACATTTTGCCTTCGAAGTGCTGCTCCAGCTCAGGAATGGTTTTCCCGGTGACCGCGGAGAGGATATCCAGCAGGTTGGAGACGCCCGCTTTCTCTTTCAGGTCGTAGCGCACCACCGGCGGCTCGTCGGAATCGGTGACCGCACGTTTGATCTTCTTGACCACCGATTTCGGGTCTTCCAGCAGGCCGATGACGTTGTTGCGGTTGTCGTCGGACTTGGACATCTTTTTCGTCGGCTCCAGCAGCGACATCACGCGCGCGCCGGATTTAGGGATAAACGGCTCAGGCACTTTAAAAATATCGCCATAGATGGCGTTAAAACGCTGGGCAATATCGCGACTCAGTTCAAGGTGCTGTTTCTGATCTTCGCCCACCGGAACCTGGTTGGTCTGGTACAGCAGGATGTCAGCGGCCATCAGTACCGGATAATCAAACAGACCGGCGTTGATGTTCTCCGCGTAGCGCGCGGACTTGTCTTTAAACTGGGTCATGCGGCTCAGTTCGCCGAAATAGGTGTAGCAGTTCAACGCCCAGCCTAACTGGGCGTGTTCCGGCACGTGCGACTGAACGAAGATAGTGCTTTTCTGCGGGTCGATGCCGCAGGCCAGATACAGCGCCAGGGTGTCCAGCGTCGCCTTACGCAGCTGCTGCGGATCCTGGCGCACGGTGATGGCGTGCTGGTCCACGATGCAATAGATGCAGTGGTAATCGTCCTGCATGTTTACCCACTGACGCAGCGCACCCATGTAGTTGCCAATGGTCAGTTCACCTGAGGGCTGTGCGCCACTAAAAACGATGGGCTTAGTCATGTTTCAATTCCTGAGTTTCACTGTGCGGTAACCCGAGAGCGGGTAAGAGTTCATTAAACTGGTCGAAGAGATAGTCCGGCTCGCTCAGCGCAAGCGGTTCGCCATAGTTATAACCGTAGGTCAGGCCAACCGAGCAGCAGCCAGCCGCTTTGGCCGCCTGAATATCATTACGTGAATCGCCGACGAACAGCAGCGCCTCCGGCGTCAGGCCGAGCTTTTGCGCTACCAGCAGCAGCGGTTCCGGATGCGGCTTTTTGTTCTGGACGTCATCGCCGCCGATCACCACGGTAAAATATTTCGCAATATCGAGCGCGTCCAGCAGCGGGGCGACGAACGGCGTCGGCTTATTGGTCACCAACGCCAGCGGCAGACCTTTGCCCTGCAGCGCGCCGAGCGTATCGGCCACTGCCGGAAACAGGAAACTGCCCTCTTCCGCCGCTTCGGCGTAATAGCGGTCAAACAGTTTACGCAAAATGCGCAGCTGTTCGTCTTGCGGAATATCATGATCGTCGACGGAAGGCTTGCCCATCGCCGCACGTAACGTGGCACGCTCCTGGCGAGCCCAGCTCAGCGCCCGCTCCATCAGGACATCGGCGCCGTTGCCGATCCAGGTTACGACGCGCTCTTCTCCCGCCACCGGCAGTTCCAGGGCGTAGAGGGCGTTATCAACGGCGGCGGTCAGACCCGGCGCGCTGTCCACCAGCGTGCCGTCGAGATCAAACGCGATGCCGCGGATCGCCTGTAATTTATCCATGACTCACCTTCGCTAATTCACTACGCATTTGATCAATCACTTTCTTGTAGTCCGGCTGGCCGAAGATCGCCGAACCGGCAACGAACATATCCGCGCCCGCTGCGGCGATTTCGCCGATATTGCTCGCTTTCACCCCGCCATCCACTTCCAGACGGATGTCGTAGCCGGACGCATCGATGCGCTGGCGCACTTCACGTAGTTTATCCAGCGTCTGGGGAATAAAGGACTGGCCGCCAAAGCCCGGGTTAACCGACATCAGCAGGATCACGTCCAGTTTATCCATCACATAATCGAGATAGCTCAGCGGCGTCGCGGGGTTAAACACCAGGCCCGCTTTACAGCCATGCTCTTTGATAAGCTGCAGGCTGCGGTCGACGTGTTCGGAGGCTTCCGGGTGGAAGGTGATGATGCTGGCGCCAGCTTCGGCAAAATCAGGAATGATGCGGTCGACCGGCTTCACCATCAGGTGGACGTCGATCGGCGCGGTAATACCGTAGTTACGCAGCGACTTCAGCACCATCGGGCCAATCGTCAGGTTCGGCACGTAGTGGTTGTCCATGACGTCGAAGTGCACGACATCCGCACCCGCCGCCAGCGCCTTCGCGGTATCCTCACCCAGACGGGCAAAATCAGCCGACAGAATCGAAGGGGCAATCAAATACTGCTTCATCCGCATCTCCTTGAAATTTATTTGGTCTTAGGCGGACGGTAGAGCGCTAAGAGCTCGTCCACCTTTTTACGCGTACCACCGTTGCTGCTGATGCTGCGCCGAACCTTCACAATATGCGTTTCTGCCGCGTTTTTATACCACTCCTGCGTCAACGGCGTGCGGTGGTTGGAAATCAGCACCGGGATCCGTTTCTTCATCAGCGACTCCGCCTTTTGCGCCAGCAGCACCTGTTGCTCCAGGTTGAAGCTGTTGGTGTGGTAGGCGGTAAAGTTCGCCGTCGCCGTCAACGGCGCATAGGGCGGATCGCAATACACCACCGTGCGGCTATCCGCACGCTGCATGCACTCTTCATAAGATTCGCAGTAAAACTCAGCGTTTTGCGCCTTGTCGGCAAAATGATAGAGCTCAGCCTCGGGGAAATAGGGCTTCTTATAGCGGCCAAACGGCACATTGAACTCGCCGCGCAAATTGTAGCGACACAGGCCGTTGTAACCGTGACGGTTCAGATACAGGAACAGCACCGCGCGACGCAGCGGGTCCTGGCTCTGATTGAACTCATCACGGTACTGGTAGTAGCGCTCAGCGACGTTATTTTCCGGGGTAAACATCTCGCGGGCGGCAGCGACGTACTCGTCGGTGCGCAATTTGACGATGTTGTACAGGCCGATTAAATCACTGTTGATATCCGCGAGGATATAACGAGAAAAGTCGGTATTGAGAAATACCGACCCGGCGCCCACAAAGGGCTCGATTAAGCACTCACCTTCCGGCAAATGCTTTTTAATATCGTCAAGCAGGGGGTACTTCCCCCCTGCCCACTTTAGAAAAGCGCGATTCTTTTTCATGCTGCCTAACTAATTACACGTTCTCCGGCTGTGGAGAAAGCTCCGACAGCATCCTGCGCTTAAGACTACCCCACGGCATTATTTCAGATCAGCCTGAACCTGATGCAGTGGTTTTGCCCATGGATTTTTCGCCTGCACGTCCGGCGGCAGCGAGGTGACCGCGCGTTTCGCTTCATCTTTCGATGAATAGATACCGCTCACCAGCACGTACCACGGTTGGCCGTTACGCGATGTTTCATAGACAACATATCTGTCCAGCTTCTCTTTCTTCGCCCAGTTGTTCAGGTTTTCATAGTTAGAGGAGCTGCTGAGCTGCAGGGTATAGTTACCCGACGGCGCAGATTTCATCGAGCTGACGTCGCCTGCCGTTTTACCGCTCTTCGCCGCCGGCGCTGCCGCGGCCGCCGTTGCGGCTGGCGCAGCAGTGGTCGTGGTTGCTGGTGCTGCAGGTTTACTCTGCGCGGTGGCTACCGGTTTGCTTTCCGCGACGGTCGTTTTCGCCGGGGCAGTGGTCGCCGCGCTTTCAACATGCTTCGGCTGAACCGGCTTCGTTTCTACCGGCGCTTTTGCCACCGCCTGTGGTTTCGGCTGCGGCTTCGCTTCGATGACGGTGTGCTTACGCTCAGCCGGACGCGGCGTTGCCGCCGTCTGACGTTCGGTCGTCTGGCGCGGCGCCGCGGTGCCACTGGCGCCATTACGGATCGGCGCGACGGTTGCCGGTTCAGTTGGCAGCGTCGAGTTAGCTACGGCGCCGTCCAGCTGGCCCTGCTGCTGGGTCAACGCATTATTCAGATCGCCCTGAACTTCAACGCGCTGCTGGCCCTGCGGCTCTGCCGCGGCCTGGCCCTGGGTCGGGTTCGCGGCAATAGGCGGTACCGTGACGTCCTGCTGTGTGGTGGTATTGGCGGCAGTCTGATCCTGGCCGGCAGCTGGCGTGCTGGTGGACTGGTCGTCAGACAGATTAATGCTCTTCTCGCCGGAAGCGGTCTGCTGGCTGGAAGAAGATGGCGATTTCAGCGCGGAACCGATACCCACGATTAACAGCAACAGTACCAGAATGCCCACGCCCATCATGATGTACTGGCGGGAAGCGGGTTTCGCCGGCGCTTTTTTACGCTTACGCGGACGACGCTCTACAGGCTGCTCTTCGAGCATCTCCTCATCTTCCGCATCCAGTTCTTCTTCGAATTCTTCCTCTTCACGCTCACGACGGGCCTTGCCGGCGCGCGTCGGACGGCCTTCATCGGCATCAAGATCGACATCGTCAAAATTGATCTGCGGATCGGCATCACGCTCGGAAGACTGACGGGAACGACCAGCACGACGATCGTTGCGATCGGCTTTCATATCGTCTTCTGGTTTGAAATCATCCATTTAACACCCCACTAAAAGGCTTATGCTCACGATTATTGCACATCACCCGAAATGATAACGCCGCGCGAACGCGGCCAGACCTTCTTATTGTTGCGCCTGCTGAGTGTCAGCAATCGCGCCAAGAACCACATCGTGCGGCACTCCGCCGCGCAGCTCGCTGCTTCCTATTGCGAGCGGGAGCACCAGCCGCATTTCGCCAGCCAGTACTTTCTTATCGCGCATCATATGGGGCAAATACGCCTGCGCACGCATTTCCTGCGGGCCGCGTACCGGTAAGCCTGCACGCTTGAGCAGATCGATAAGGCGCTGAGTATCCTGCGCGCGGAACTGCCCCAGCTGTTCGGACGTATGCGCCGCCATCACCATACCTGCCGCCACCGCTTCGCCGTGCAGCCAGTTACCGTAGCCCATTTCCGCTTCGATAGCATGGCCGAAGGTATGTCCAAGATTGAGTAAAGCACGTAACCCGGTTTCACGCTCGTCGGCAGCCACAACTTCCGCTTTCAGCTCACAGCAGCGGCGAATGCAGTACGCCATGGCCTTTTCATCCAACGCCAGCAAGGCATCAATGTTGTTTTCCAGCCAGCTGAAGAAGGCGCCGTCGAGGATCACCCCATACTTGATGACCTCAGCCAGTCCGGAAGCGAGTTCGCGCTTCGGCAGCGTCTTCAGACAGTTAAGATCAACCACCACGGAAACCGGCTGCCAGAAGGCGCCAATCATGTTTTTGCCGAGAGGGTGGTTCACTGCGGTTTTGCCGCCGACCGACGAGTCGACCTGCGACAGCAGGGTGGTAGGGACCTGGATAAAACGCACGCCGCGCTGATAGCTTGCCGCGGCGAAACCGGTTAAATCACCGATAACACCGCCGCCGAGCGCCACCAGCGTGGTGTCGCGGCCATGGGGTTTTTGCAACAGCGCGGTAAATACGGTATCCATCACCGCCAGGCTTTTATACTGCTCGCCGTCGGGCAGGACTACGCTGTCAACGTTGACCCCTGCCTGCTCAAGCGCAGAGCGGACGGTATCCAGATAAAGCGGCGCCAGCGTTTCGTTGGTGACCAGCATAGCCTGGTCGCCCGACTTAAGTGGCAGGAAGGAAGCTGGATCGTTGAACAAACCAGCCGCGATGGTAATCGGGTAACTACGTTCCCCGAGGGTAACAGTAAGCCTCTCCATAACGCGACATCCACCTCAGTGACTTTTACTCTGACGCACTTTTATTAAGCCAGAATCAGTTGCTTTCCAGCATATGAATAATCTGGTTCGCGACGACTTTCGCACTCTGATCGTCTGTGCGGATAGTCACATCGGCGATCTCTTCATACAGCGGGTTACGCTCGTCAGCCAGCGCTTCCAGTACTTCACGAGGCGGCGCATCGACTTGTAGCAAAGGACGCTTTTTATCGCGCTGCGTACGGGCCAACTGCTTCTCGATCGTTGTTTCCAGGTAGACCACCACGCCGCGGGCGGAGAGACGGTTACGCGTTTCACGGGATTTTACAGAGCCGCCGCCAGTCGCCAGCACAATTCCCTGTTTTTCCGTCAACTCATTGATAATTTTTTCTTCACGGTCGCGGAAGCCTTCTTCGCCTTCAACATCGAAGACCCAGCCCACATCAGCGCCAGTGCGTTTCTCAATCTCTTGATCGGAATCGTAAAATTCCATGTTGAGCTGTTGGGCTAACTGGCGCCCAATAGTGCTTTTGCCGGCACCCATAGGCCCAACCAGAAAGATATTGCGTTTCTCTGCCATTTTTTCGGTACTACTAAGACTATTCGTTAATGATAAACCCGCTTCGCAGACACCCAGCGCCGCAGGGCATGAACTGAAACCTCATATGCAATAGAGCGAGAGTCAGACTAAAAATTATCTCAATACTCCGGCTGGTTTGGCAACTGAATAAAATCGCCGGACAATAAAGGGAGGATTGATGTCGTACCCGACTCTCAAATCGGTACCCCTTGTATGCTAAATCCGTCCTCACGTCAAACACCTGAAACGTGTTTAGCATGAAAAACCTGCTTAACGTACTGCCAGAATCCGTGGCGTAATAAAGACAACCAGTTCACGGCGTTCATTATCTTTCCCGTCGCGGCGAAACAGACGCCCCAGCACCGGGATATCGCCAAGCAGCGGGACGCTGTCGCGGGCGGTTTTGTTTTTCTGCGAAAAGATGCCGCCCAACGCCAGGGTCTCGCCGCTGCGGACTTCCACCAGGGTCTCGATCTCCTGTTTATCAATGGCCAGCGCCTCGCCGTTATCCTGCTTCAGCACCTGGCCTGGCGTGTTCTCGCTTATTCGCAGCTTCAACCGCACTCTCCCCTGCTGCAGCACCGTCGGCGTCACCTCCATGCCCAGCACCGCCTCTTTAAACTCCACCGACGTGGCGCCGCTTTCACCGCTGGAGACCTGATAGGGGATCTCGCTCCCCTGCTTGATACTGGCGGGCTGCATATGAGAGGCGAGCAAACGAGGACTGGCGATAATCTCGACCTGCTGCTTGCGCTCCAGCGCGGAAAGCTCCAGCTCAAGCAAGCGCCCGTTAATTTTGCCGATGTTAAAGCCTGCGCGGGTGCTGGCGTCGTTGACTGACAGATCGCTGCTTAGGGTGGTGATGTGCCCGGATCCCGGCGTGCTTTCAGCCTCCGCCAGCCGCCATTTCACCCCCAGTTCACGCAGGCTGGTTTCGCTCATTGACACGATATGGGCGGCCAGCTCCACCTGTCCGACCGGCAGATCCATCTCCTGCGCCCAGGCCTTCAGCGCCGGCAGATGGCGGGCATCATCGCGGATCAGCAGCCGATTGGTCCGCTTGTCCGCCATCAGGTTTCCCCGGGCGCTAAGCAACTTACCGCCGCTTTTAGCCAGCTCCTCGGCATCGGCATAGTGCAGGGTCACGCTCTCCGCCCGCAGCGGCAGGTTCTGCAGACGTTTCTCCTGTTCCGCTTCGCGCTGCGCCAGGTTGGCCTTTTGCCAGGCCTGCGTATGTGCGTAGATGACCGTTCCCTGCTGTTGCAAAGAGAGGCCTGCGCTATCCGCCACTGCCCGCAGCGCCTGGGTCCAGGGAACCTTCTGCAGGCGCAGGGAGAGCGTGCCGCTGACGTCCGGTGCGACAACGAGATTCTTCTGGTTCATTTCGGCCAGGGCTTGCAGCACCTGGGCCACTGGCGCGTCGTCAACGACCAGCGAAACCGGCTTATCATTTCGCGCGGCGACCACCGCCAGCGGTAGCAGCAAAAGCAGGCTTATCCATCGCATCATCTTGTTTTCCTTTACGTTGCCAGCGCCACGCTGGCGGTTCACATCCCGGAGGCGTGACGATGTCCAGTTCACTGTCCGTCAGCCGGTTCACCCGCCAGCCCGTGGGCAATTGCTCATCCAGGCGCACCCGTCGCCACGTGCCGCTTCCGTCCTGCAAAAAACCCATCCAGCCTGCACCATCGCCGGCCGCGCCGCCATAACGCCATTGCGACAGCTGCGCCGCGCGGCAGGGATCCTCAACCGGCTGAAAAGGATCGCGCTCGGCCGCCAGCAGCGACAGCGGCAACCACAGCAAAACCCAGCATTTACCGACCATCTTCCGCCTCCAGCTGCAGCCGCATGCGCAGCGCCTGCCCCTCGCGCTCCAGCGAGAACGAACGCGGGTTCATCCCGCTGCGCGCCAGCCATGAAAACAGAGCGGGTACCGTCGGCCAGGAGAGAGCCAGCTCCATCTCTCCGCCGCTCCCCTGCGGATGCCAGGCGATTAGCTTCGCCCCGGCGAGCGGAATGGCTATGGGCGAGAACGGCTGCTTGTCGATGCGCTCCCCGGATCTTTCACCGTCAGGGATGCGCAGCGCCATGATCCGCCGCCACTGCGTTTGCAGAGCGCCATCGCGGGACAGCGCCGCCAGCGGCGGCCGGGCATCGCGCCAAAGCGCCACGCCGCCCCCCGTCAGCCCCATCGCGAGCAGGATCAGCAGCCCCGCCCGGGTGCGCAGGGTATTAATCCTCATCGGCGCGCGCTCCCGACAGGGTGAAACTGAACCGCCAGCGCCCCTCGGCGTCGCGCTGCGTTCCGCCGGCTTTAGCCGGCGCGAATCCCGTGACGCTGGCCAGAGAAGCCTCCACTCCGGCCAGCGCCTGCAGGTTGAGGGCCAGGCCATCCAGCGTCAGGCGCGCCCCCTGGTACTCCAGCCGCGTCAGCCATGCCTGAGCGGGCAGGTCCGCCGCGAGCGCCATTAGTCGGGGTTGCCAGGCGGCGATCGTCGATCTGCGCTGGTGCTGCTCGCGCTGGCGTTGATGCTGCTGCCACGCTTCGCGCATCGCCTGTTCACGTTGTTTGAGCGAGGCGAGCAGCGCTGCGTCGGCCGTCGCGTGGAGCCTCGCCAGGGCGTCGCGCTGTAGACCAGCCGTTCGCCCCACCTGCAGGGTCATCCCCGCCAGCAGCACGATACCGATGGCTAACAACAGGGTGTAGCGCAGGCGCTGGCGGCGACGCAGGTCACGCCAGGGGAGAAGATTAACGACATGCGTCATGGCGCCCACCCCCCAGCGCCAGCCCAAGGGCAATGGCGTAGCGATCGCCATCGGCTGGCAGCGGAGGCTGTCGGCGGTGAACCACCTGCCAGACATCAAAACGACTGGCCTCGTCACCCGCGTCAGCGCACAAGCGCAGAGGAACCTGAAGCTGCCCCGCCAGCTGGCTCAAGGACCCTATCGCATCGCAAGCGTCACAGCCCCAGGCCTCATGGGTCGCCCATAGCCAGTGCTTTTCATCCCGCCACGCCAGGCCTTGCTCTGCTGCCGTCACCCAGGGGAAAAAAGCGCCGAGCGCGCTGGCATCCGGTACGATGGCAGCTACCCGCAGCCGCAGCCGCCCTGCCAGCTCCCGCAGAACATTGATATCCAGCCGCTGCGCCGCCGTAACATGCCAGCCGTCATTTCGCGAGGTGGGCGCATAATCAATACAGAGAGAGGAGGCGGGCATCGCCAGCTGCTGGGTCATGGCGCTGGCTATCCACGTCACCTGTTCCCGCTCTCGCAGGGCGAACTGGGGATAAGGCACGCGTTTTTGCAGCGTGCGAGCTGCGGGGAAGGCGATATTGATCTGATGCTGTACCGGTAGCTCCCGCCGCCAGGCGGCCAGCCGTGAGCCGAGGGCGCTGACGTCCGCCACCATCCCCTGCCGCACCAGGCCTGGCGGCAACGGAATGCGCCACCAGCGGCGCAGCGCCCAGTGTGAGCGCTCAAACAGTAGCGCGACAATGGCAATGCTATCTTGTTGGATATGCATTCCGATCCGCCAGTTTCTGAAAGCCATGCTTATGATCTCCTTATCCGGCAAAACTGTCCGGCTATATCAATGCACCTGGCTTGCCTTTATACTACCGCGCGTTTGTTTATAAACTGCCCAAATAAAACTAAATGGGAAAACACCGGTGAAGTTCGTAAAGTATCTATTGATCCTTGCAGTCTGTTGCGTACTGCTGGGAGCAGGCTCGATTTTTGGCCTCTACAAATACATAGAGCCGCAACTCCCCGACGTCGCAACCCTGAAGGATGTGCGTTTGCAGATCCCGATGCAGGTCTATAGCGCCGACGGTGAGCTTATTGCGCAGTACGGCGAAAAGCGCCGTATCCCTGTCACGTTGCAGCAAATTCCCCCCGAGCTGGTGAAAGCGTTTATCGCTACCGAAGACAGTCGTTTCTATGAGCATCACGGCGTCGATCCGGTGGGTATTTTCCGCGCCGCCAGCGTGGCGATGTTTTCAGGCCACGCCTCGCAGGGCGCCAGCACCATCACCCAGCAGTTAGCGCGTAACTTCTTCCTCAGCCCCGAGAAGACGTTGATGCGTAAGATTAAAGAGGCCTTTCTGGCTATCCGCATCGAGCAGCTGCTGAACAAAGATGAAATCCTTGAGCTGTACCTGAACAAGATTTACCTCGGCTACCGCGCCTATGGCGTCGGCGCCGCGGCGCAGGTCTATTTTGGCAAACCTATCGACCAGCTGACCCTCAGCGAAATGGCGGTGATTGCCGGTCTGCCGAAAGCCCCGTCCACTTTTAACCCGCTCTATTCGATGGATCGCGCCACAGCCCGGCGCAACGTGGTGCTGTCGCGTATGCTGAGCGAGGGGTACATCACCCAGGCGCAATACGATGAGGCGCGCAGCGAACCCATCGACGCCAGCTACCACGCGCCGAAAATCGCCTTCTCCGCGCCCTATCTGAGCGAAATGGTGCGCCAGGAGATGGTGAATCGCTACGGCGAGCAGGCCTACGAAGATGGCTACCGGGTGTACACCACGATTACCCGCAAAAACCAGCAGGCGGCCCAGCAGGCGGTCCGCAATAACGTGCTGGATTACGATATGCGTCACGGCTACCGCGGCCCGGCCAGCGTGCTGTGGAAGGTCGGCGAAACGCCGTGGGAGGCGAAAAAGATCGTTGACGCCCTGAAGCGCCAGCCTGGCTTTGGCCCGCTTTCTCCTGCGGTGGTCACCTCCGCGAATGCCCAGGAGGCTGTCGCGCTGTTGGCTAACGGCGACTCCGTTTCGCTGACGATGGACGGCGTGCGCTGGGCTCGCCGCTTTATCTCCGATACGCAGCAGGGGGCAACCCCGCGTAAAGTCAACGACGTCGTGCAGGCCGGGCAGCAGATCTGGGTTCGCAAAGTGGGAGACAGCTGGTGGCTGTCGCAGGTGCCGGACGTCAACTCGGCATTGGTCTCCATTAACCCGCAAAACGGCGCGATTATCGCCCTTGTCGGTGGGTTTGACTTTAACCAGAGCAAGTTCAACCGCGCCACTCAGGCGCTGCGCCAGGTCGGCTCCAACATCAAGCCATTCCTCTACACGGCTGCGATGGATAAAGGCTTAACTCTGGCAAGCATGCTCAACGATGTGCCAATCTCGCGCTGGGACGCCGGAGCCGGTTCCGACTGGCGGCCGAAAAACTCGCCGCCGCAGTATGCCGGTCCGATTCGTTTACGCCAGGGCCTGGGGCAGTCGAAAAACGTGGTCATGGTGCGCGCCATGCGCGCCATGGGCGTTGACTATGCCGCCGAGTATTTGCAGCGCTTTGGCTTCCCGGCGCAAAACATTGTCCACACCGAATCGCTGGCGCTGGGCTCCGCCTCCTTTACGCCTCTGCAGGTCGCCCGCGGTTATTCGGTGATGGCCAACGGCGGCTTCCTGGTGAACCCGTTCTTTATCAGTAAGATTGAGAACGATCAGGGCGGGGTCCTCTTCGAAGAGCGTCCGAAAATCGCCTGCCCGCAGTGTGATTTACCGGTGATTTACGGCGATACGCCAAAATCCAACGTGCTGGAAAACAAAGATGTGGAAGATGTCGCCACCTCGACGGAACCGCAGAATGGCACCGTGCCGCCGCAGCCGCAGCTGGAGCAGGCCAATCAGTCACTGGTGGCGCAGAGCGGCGCCCAGGAATACGCGCCGCATGTGATCAACACCCCGCTGGCCTTCCTGATCAAGAGCGCGCTGAACAGCAACATCTTTGGCGAACCGGGCTGGATGGGAACCGGCTGGCGCGCCGGACGTGACCTGCAGCGGCATGACATCGGCGGCAAAACCGGGACCACCAACAGCTCGAAGGACGCCTGGTTCTCAGGCTACGGACCGGGCGTGGTGACCTCGGTTTGGATCGGCTTTGACGATCATCGTCGCGATCTTGGCCGGACCACCGCATCGGGGGCGATTAAAGATCAGATCTCCGGCTACGAAGGCGGCGCCAAAAGCGCCCAGCCGGCCTGGGACAGCTTTATGAAGAGCGTGCTGGAAGGCGTTCCGGAAGAGCCATTAACGCCGCCGCCGGGAATCGTCACGGTGAATATCGATCGCAGCACCGGTCAGCTGGCGAACGGTGGCAACAGCCGGGCGGAATACTTTATTGAGGGTACCCAGCCCACGCAGCAGGCGGTCCATGAGGTGGGCACCACCCTGACTGACGGCGGCGGTGAAACCCACGAGCTGTTCTGACAAAAAAAGCGCCTGCGGGCGCTTTTTTATTGCTGCTTAGCGTAAACGCTCGTTCAGAGTCGGCCCTGGGCCTGCAACCATTCCCGCACTAAAAACAGCGCACTAACGTTGCGGGCCTCGTTAAAATCTTCTTCATCCAGCAGCGACATCAACTGCGCCAGCGGCCAGCGCACCTGCGGCAGCGGCTCGGGCTCATCGCCCGGCAGCGACTCCGGATAGAGATCTTCCGCCACCAGGATGTTCATTTTGCTGGAGAAGTAAGAGGGAGCCATACTGAGCTTCTTCAGAAACGTCAGCTTATTGGCGCCGAAGCCAACCTCTTCTTTCAGCTCGCGATTGGCCGCTTCATCCACGGTTTCACCCGGATCAATCAGCCCTTTGGAGAAGCCCAGCTCGTAGGATTCCGTCCCGACGGCATACTCGCGAATCAAAATAATATGATCATCAACAATCGGCACAATCATCACCGCTTCGCGGGTGGAAGGCCGCATACGTTCATAAACGCGACGCACACCGTTGCTGAATTCCAGATCGACGCTTTCGACATTAAAGAGGCGCGAACGGGCGACAGTTTCAACATTGAGAATGGTGGGTTTTTGTAATGATTTGCTCATTGTCATCGGTCTATGCTGTGATTAAGCCGTCATTGTGCGATACGCAACACGCTTTCGGCAATCCAAATCGCTACTTATTTACAGAGTTGTAACCTTTTCCCTGCAAAGGGGAAAGTAATAAAGATAAAAAAGTCAATAGCTTGAATTATCTTTGAGAATTTACCGATTTCTGGCCTTTAACGTTTTTGGTAAGCTAATACGCTGCTGCATGACATATTTACTACCCTGCAAGCAGGTGCGCCGCTAACACTGCAGCTTAACGTTAGTCTTCACGTTCACCGACGATTTCGTAAGAAAAATATAACTATGATGGGATGGGCATGGGCACCTTTCTGATATTCCTTACAGCTCTGCTAATCTGCGTATTGCTCATTGGATGGTGGTATCGCACACACGCCAGACGCCGCCGGCTCCCTCTACTGCACGCCTTTAGCGATGCCACCACGCGTCCGATCGCGGCCGATGAGCGCCAGGCCATCGAAAAGTATCTTGCCGAACTGAGCCGCGCCCAGCAGGTTCCCGCGTCCGGCGCCACCAGCGCGCCCGTCGCTCTGGCGCTAAACGAACAGAGCGATACCGTCTATGGGGTGACGCGAGCCATCACCCGCTACGGGATCACTACCGACGCGCCGAATAAATGGCGCTATTTTCTCGATTCGGTGGAGGTACATCTGCCGCCGTTCTGGGAACAGCATATCAACGATGAAAACAGCGTCGAGCTGATCCCCACCGACAGCCTGCCGCTGGTTATCACCCTTAACGGCCATACCCTGAGCGACTATCGTCAGGAAGCGCAAAGCTACGCGCTGGAACGCGCCTCGGCCACCCAGGCCTCAATTCGCGGCGAAGAGAGCGAACAGGTAGAGTTGCGGCAGATCCGTCGGGAAAGCCCGGAAGAACACGCCCTGAACCGCCCGGATGGTCTGCGCGAAGCGATCCTGATCGTCGCCTCTTTCCTGTTCTTTTATTTCAGTCTGATTGGGCCTGCCGTCTTTACCCCATGGCTGGTGGCCGCCGGTTTGCTGCTGCTCGCCGCCGGCCTATTGGGGATCTATGCCCCGCCGCGCCGCGCCTCGCTGCGCGAAATCCATTGCCTGCGCGGCGTCCCTAAGCGCTGGGGGCTGTTTGGCGAAAACGATCAGGAACATATCAATAATATCTCGCTGGGCATTATCGATCTCATCTATCCGCGCCACTGGCAGCCCTGGATCGCCCAGGACCTCGGACAGCAGACCGATATTGATATCTATCTCAACCGCCATGTAGCCCGTCAGGGACGCTACTTGTCGCTTCATGATGAAGTGAAAAACTTCCCGCTGCAGTACTGGCTGCGCAGCGCGATTATCGCCGCCGGCTCCCTGGTGATGGTAATCATGCTATGGGCCAGCGTACCGCTGAATATGCCGTTTAAGTTCACCCTGTCGTGGCTGAAGGGGGCGCAGACCATTGAAGCCACGACCGTCAGCCAGCTGGAAAAGGCCCATGTGCGCATTGGCGATACGTTGCGCCTGACCGGCACCGGGATGTGCAACATCCGCACGCCGGGCAGCTGGACGGCCAAAGAGGATTCGCCGTTCCTGCCTTTCGATTGTTCGCAGATTGTGTGGAACGATGCCCCTCCTCTGCCGCTGCCGGAGTCTGACATTGTCAGCAAAGCGACCGCTCTGATGCAGTCCGTCCAGCGTCAGCTGCACCCGGAAACCGACGACGACTCCCGCGTCAGCCCGGCGCTGCGCTCCGCCATTCAGAAATCTGGCATGGTGCTACTGGATGATTTCGGCGATATCGTTCAGAAAACCAACGATCTCTGTTCCGCTGCCGATGATTGCCTGCGGCTGAAGAATGCGCTGGTTAATCTCGGCAATACCCGTAACTGGGAGACGTTAACTAAGCGTGCGTCCGCCGGGAAACTGGATGGCGTGAACGTGCTGCTGCGGCCAGTCAGCGCCGAGTCGCTGGAGAATCTGGTGACCACCTCAACCGCCCCCTTTGTCATGCGTGAAACCTCGCGGGCGGCGCAGGCGCTCAACAGCCCGGCCCCGGGCGGCTTCGTCATCGCCAGCGACGAGGGTAGCGTGCTGGTCAATCAGCCGTGGCCGGCGGTGAGCCTGTATGATTACCCGGCGCATGAGCAGTGGGGGGAACTGCGGCGGCTGGCCGGTATGCTGATGCATACCCCCTTCCATGCCGAAGGGATAGTCACCAATCTGTTTACTGACGCCAACGGCACTCAGCATATCAACCTGCACCGCATTCCTGACCGCAGCGGCCTGTGGCGCTACCTGGGAATCACCCTGCTGCTGCTGTCGATGGTGGGATGCATGGCTTACCACGGGGTGCAGGCGCTGCGTCGTTATCAACGCCATCGCCAGCGTATGGAAGAGATTCAGAAATATTACGAAAGCTGCCTGAACCCGGTGCTGCTCCCCTCGTCTGACCCGCAAGATTAATTTTCCCGGCGACAGGGTGTGATACCCTGTCGCCCATTTCCCGCTCGCTGGAGAGTCATCATGCATTTTGATATCGCCTGGCAGGAGGTCGATACCGTTCTGCTGGATATGGACGGCACGCTCCTGGATCTCGCTTTCGACAACTATTTCTGGCAAACGCTGGTGCCGGAAACCTGGGGGGCCGCCCGCGGCCTCAATCTGCAACAGGCGAAAGAGGCCATGCACCAGGAGTATCACGCCGTGCAGCATACGCTAAACTGGTACTGTCTGGATTACTGGAGCGAGCGCCTGGGTTTGGATATTTGTGCGATGACCAGCGAACAGGGTCCGCGCGCCACGCTGCGTGAGGATACCGTGCCGTTCCTTGATGCGCTCAAGGCCAGCGGTAAGCGACGTATTCTGTTGACCAATGCCCATCCCCACAATCTGGCGGTGAAACTCAAACACACCGGCCTGGATGCGCACCTTGATTTATTACTTTCCACCCACACATTTGGTTATCCGAAAGAGGATCAGCGTCTGTGGCGCGCCGTGGCGGAGGAAACCGGCCTTGAGGCGCATAAAACGCTGTTTGTCGACGACAGCGAGGCAATTCTGGATGCCGCGAGGGAGTTTGGCATTCGTTACTGCCTGGGCATTACCAATCCCGACTCCGGGCTGGCGGAAAAGCAGTATCTGCGCCATCCGGGGCTGAATGATTACCGACGACTGATCCCTTCGCTTACCCCGAAGGAGAGGCGATGAAAGAGAAGCCTACCGAAACCGTCAGACTGGACAAATGGCTTTGGGCCGCCCGCTTTTACAAGACCCGCGCGCTGGCGCGAGAGATGATTGAAGGCGGCAAGGTGCATTACAACGGACAACGCAGCAAGCCCGGGAAAATCGTCGAACTGGACGCCATGCTAACGCTGCGTCAGGGCAACGACGAGCGGACGGTGCGCATCGTCGGTATCACCGAACAGCGCCGCCCGGCAAGCGAAGCCGTCACCCTGTATGAAGAGACGGCTGAGAGTATCGAGAAGCGTGAAAAAATGGCCCTGGCGCGCAAAATGAACGCCCTGACCATGCCGCACCCTGACAGACGTCCGGACAAGAAAGAGCGCCGCGACTTGATGAGATTTAAACACGGCGAGAGTGAGTAACTCGCGCCAGAAAGAGAGATGATTATGACTCAACACGATCAATTACATCGTTATCTGTTTGAAAACTATGCCGTGCGCGGCGAGCTGGTGACGGTGTCGGAAACCCTGGAACAGATTCTGGCAAATCACACTTATCCCCAGCCGGTGAAAACGGTGCTGGCGGAGCTGCTGGTCGCCACCAGTCTGCTGACTGCGACGCTGAAATTTGCCGGCGACATCACCGTGCAGCTGCAGGGCGATGGGCCTTTACAGCTGGCGGTGATCAACGGCAATAACCAGCAGCAGCTGCGCGGCGTCGCGCGTGTGCAGGGCGAGATTGCGGACGATGCGGATCTGAAAGCGATGGTCGGCAACGGCTATCTGGTCATCACTATCTCCCCGGAAGAGGGTGAGCGTTATCAGGGCGTGGTCGGTCTGGAAGGCGATACGCTGGCCGCCTGCCTGGAAGATTACTTCCAGCGTTCAGAGCAGCTGCCGACGCGCCTTATTATCCGCACCGGCGAACATGAAGGTCAGCCGATGGCGGGCGGGATGCTGCTGCAGGTGATGCCGGCGCAGGATGCCCAGACTGCCGACTTTGAGCACCTGGCGACGCTCACCGAGACCATCAAGGCGGAAGAGCTGTTCACCCTGCCGGCGAACGATGTGCTGTGGCGTCTGTACCATGAAGAAGAAGTCACGGTCTACGATCCGCAGAGCGTGGAGTTCAAGTGCACCTGCTCCCGCGAACGCTGCGCCGGCGCGCTGAAAACCCTGCCGGACGAAGAGATAGATAGCATCCTTGCCGACGAAGGCGAGATTGATATGCACTGCGACTACTGCGGTAACCACTATATCTTCAACGCCATGGACATCGCCGAGATCCGTAATAACGCCTCTCCGGCCGATCCGCAGGTCCATTAATCCTCACCTCTTTTGCAGGCACCGGGCGGCGATGTGGTTTGTCGCCCGGTGTCTGACTTTTATTTATTCACGAGTTGAATCGATTTTCGCTGAAAGAGTTACGTAATTTTATTCCAGGAAAGCGATTACATTCACATTTCAGTAGTTTTTTTAATTACTTTTTAACCATTGAGAAACATCTAACCCCACCATCCAGCCATTTCCTGAGATAATCCACTTCACTTCGTGACAGGAGTCACCGTTTTTTTCGTCATTCTGAAGAATGTCGAGATACGTAAATCTATGAGCCTGGTCGCGGTCAATACCCGGTAATAAACCCTACAATTTACAGCAGTACATCTTGGCTAAGGAGCAGTGACATGCGCGTTAATCATGGTTTAACCCCGCAGGATCTCAAGGCTTATGGTATCAATGACGTTCAGGATATCGTCCACAATCCCAGCTACGACATGTTGTTTCAGGAAGAGCTCGACCCCAACCTGGAAGGCTACGAACGTGGCGTATTAACCAGTCTCGGTGCTATCGCCGTCGACACGGGCATTTTTACCGGTCGTTCTCCGAAAGATAAGTACCTCGTGCGCGACGACACCACCCGCGATACCGTCTGGTGGTCCGATAAAGGCAAGGGTAAAAACGACAACAAGCCGCTTTCGCAGGAAACCTGGCAGCATCTGAAAGGGCTGGTAACACAGCAGCTGTCCGGTAAACGCCTGTTTATCGTCGACGCCTTCTGCGGCGCTAACGCCGATACCCGTCTCAGCGTACGTTTCATTACCGAAGTGGCCTGGCAGGCGCACTTCGTTAAAAACATGTTCATCCGCCCGAGCGACGAAGAGCTGGCGGAATTCACGCCCGACTTCATCGTGATGAACGGCGCGAAGTGCACCAACCCGCAGTGGAAAGAGCAGGGCCTGAACTCGGAAAACTTCATCGCTTTCAACCTCACCGAGCGCATTCAGTTGATCGGCGGCACCTGGTACGGCGGCGAGATGAAGAAAGGGATGTTCTCGATCATGAACTACCTGCTGCCGCTGAAGGGCATCGCCTCCATGCACTGTTCTGCCAACGTGGGCGAGAAAGGCGATGTCGCCATTTTCTTCGGCCTCTCAGGCACCGGCAAAACCACCCTCTCCACCGACCCGAAACGCCGCCTGATTGGCGATGACGAACATGGCTGGGATGACGACGGGGTGTTTAACTTCGAAGGGGGCTGCTACGCCAAGACCATCAAGCTCTCTGAAGCGGCCGAGCCGGATATCTATCACGCCATTCGCCGCAACGCCCTGCTGGAAAACGTGGTGGTGCGCGCCGACGGGACAATCGATTTCGATGACGGCTCAAAGACCGAAAACACCCGCGTCTCCTACCCCATCGACCATATCGATAATATCGTCAAACCGGTCTCCAAAGCGGGTCACGCCACCAAAGTGATCTTCCTGACGGCCGATGCGTTCGGCGTACTGCCGCCGGTCTCCCGCCTGACCGCCGATCAGACGCAGTACCATTTCCTGTCCGGGTTTACCGCCAAACTGGCCGGCACCGAGCGCGGCGTGACCGAACCCACGCCAACTTTTTCCGCCTGCTTCGGCGCCGCCTTCCTGTCGTTGCACCCGACACAGTACGCCGAAGTGCTGGTCAAACGCATGCAGGCGGCCGGCGCGCAGGCTTATCTGGTCAATACCGGCTGGAACGGCACCGGCAAGCGCATCTCGATTAAAGATACCCGCGCCATCATCGACGCCATCCTCAATGGCTCGCTGGACAACGCGGAGACCTTTACCCTGCCGATGTTTAACCTGCAGATCCCGACGGCCCTCCCGGGCGTGGATCCCCAGATCCTCGATCCGCGCAGCACCTATGGTTCCCCGGAGCAGTGGCAGGAAAAAGCCGACCAGCTGGCGAAGCTGTTTATTGAGAACTTTGAGAAGTATACCGATACGCCAGCGGGCGCCGCGCTGGTGGCGGCAGGGCCGCAGCGCTAACGGGCGCAAAGATGAAAAAGCCGGGCTTGCCCGGCTTTTTATTGTGCAACGTTCTGACCAACCAACCGCGGGCGCGATCAGCTCTCTTTGGCCGGTTTCATCGGCGCCAGCACCCGGTGCACCGGCAGCCAGGCGCGGATCAGTAACCCGCCGCGTTCGCTGGAGCCAATCTCCAGCCGCCCGTTGTGATTATCGATAATACGCTGAACAATCGCCAACCCCAGCCCGGTGCCGCTGGTGCTGCGGGCGCTGTCGCCGCGTACAAACGGCTGAAACAGGTGCTCTCGCTGCTCAGGTTTAATCCCCGGTCCGTCATCTTCTACCTGGAACCAGGCCCGGCTCGCTTCGCTGCCGCTGCTGACCTTGATCCAGCCATTGCCATAGCGGGCCGCGTTGACCACCATATTCGCCAGCGCGCGCTTGATAGACAGAGGATGCATGCGTACCGGAATTTCGCCGGCCTGCAGGGCGGTGGCGATCTCCCGCTCATAGCCGCTCTCCGCAGCGATCACTTCCCCCAGCACCGCATTCAGATCCGCCAGCTCCATCGGCATCTCCTGCCCGGTGCGCAGATAGTCGATAAACTGCTCGATGATGGCGTTGCACTCTTCGATATCTTTGTTGATCGACTCCGCGAGATAGCCGTCCTGCTCGCCCATCATCTCGGTGGCCAGACGAATGCGGGTCAGCGGAGTCCGTAAATCATGGCTGACCCCAGCCATCAGCAGCGTACGGTCGTCGGCCAGCTGCTTCACGCCCGCGGCCATGTGGTTGAAGGCGCGCGTCACCGAACGCACTTCGGAGGCGCCATACTCGCGCAGCGGCGGCGGAATAATGCCGCGCCCGACCTGCAGCGCCGCATGCTCCAGATCCACCAGCGGGCGGTTCTGAATACGGATAAACAGCCAGGCGCCGCCTATCGCCAGCAGCATGATCGCCAGGGTATAGCGGAACAGCGGCGAGAAGTCGCCCTGATGGATCTCGGTCAGCGGCACCCGCACCCAAATATTGGGCGACAGCCAGGTCTTCAGCCACACCACGGGGGAGCTTTTATTGACCTCCACCCGCACCTCAGTGGGGCCGCCAAGCTGATGAGCCATCTGTTGGCTCAAGAATTCATAATGCTGCGCCCAGCGCAGGCCTGCGTCTTCCGCCGCTTCATTGGAATAGAGCGAAATCCCCAGCTCGCGATAAATTTCACGGCGAAACGCCGGGGGCACCACCAGCTGGGTGCCATCCTCCAGCTGCAGCTTATCAGTCATCAGCATACGCACTTCGTAGGCCAATACTTTATTAAACTGCTGGAGACTTGGCAGGATCGCGAAATTCAGTACTACCAGATAGGTCGTCACCAGGCTGACGAACAGCAAGGTGACGATCAGGAGCAGCGTGCGAGCAAAGGAGCTGCGCGGCGAAAAGCGCACGCGTTTCATGCCTTAGAACCGTCCGGGACGAAGACGTAGCCCAGACCCCAGACGGTCTGGATATAGCGCGGATGCGCCGGGTCCTCTTCCACCATGCGGCGCAGGCGGGAGATCTGTACGTCGATGGAACGCTCCATCGCAGAGTATTCGCGGCCGCGAGCGAGGTTCATTAACTTATCGCGCGACAGCGGCTCACGAGGATGGCTTACCAGCGCCTTCAGGACCGCAAACTCGCCGCTGGTCAACGGCATCGGCTCGTCTTCACGGAACATCTCGCGGGTGCCCAGGTTCAGTTTGAATTTACCAAAGGCGATAACCGCCTCTTCCTGCGACGGCGCGCCCGGCAGCTCGTTCGCCTGACGGCGCAGCACCGCCCGGATGCGGGCCAGCAGTTCACGCGGGTTGAACGGCTTCGGAATGTAGTCGTCGGCCCCGATCTCCAGGCCCACAATACGATCAACCTCTTCGCCTTTCGCCGTCACCATAATGATCGGCATCGGGTTGCTCTGGCTGCGCAGACGGCGGCAAATCGAGAGACCATCTTCCCCAGGCAGCATCAGATCCAGCACCATCAGGTGGAAGGATTCGCGGGTTAACAGACGATCCATCTGTTCGGCGTTCGCCACGCTACGAACCTGGAAGCCCTGCTCGGTCAGATAACGTTCGAGCAGCGCACGCAGGCGCATGTCGTCATCCACAACCAGAATCTTATAATTCTCTTGCATTGTTTGTACTCCCAAAGGTTCACTGCAATAGTCAGTGCGTATTCTCAAAAAAGCCCGGCGCGCTCACCAGCTAAATCTGGTATATATTCCAGGCTAAATTGTTACAAAGCATATTTAACAGCAGGTTAAGTATACATTTAATCATAAGACACAGTATTTATCCTGTCGGTATTATTACGCGCTACAAATTGTGCGCAACGACAGACTGTCAGAAGGTTGAACTCACGATGAAAACGCCGCTGATCACCCGCGAGGGATATGAAAAACTGAAGCAGGAGATGGACTACCTGTGGCGCCAGGAGCGCCCGGAAGTGACCAAAAAGGTGACCTGGGCCGCCAGCCTTGGCGACCGCAGCGAGAACGCGGATTACCAGTACAACAAAAAGCGCCTGCGCGAGATCGATCGCCGGGTCCGCTATCTGACCAAATGTCTGGAACAGTTGAAAATTGTCGATTACTCGCCGCAACAGGAAGGTAAAGTCTTCTTCGGCGCCTGGGTAGAGATTGAAAACGATGAAGGCGATATCAAGCGCTTTCGCATCGTCGGTTACGATGAAATTTTTGGCCGCAAAGACTATATCTCCATCGACTCGCCGATGGCGCGCGCACTGTTAAAAAAAGAGGTTGGCGATCTGGCCATCGTCAACACGCCGGCGGGCGAAGCCAGCTGGTATGTCAACGAGATCGAATACGTTAAATAGACAAGAACTTTCCGAGAGACGCCCGGCGCGACTGGCATTTTCAGCCGTCAGTCCGTATAACTAGTCCCTGATTTTTGACCCTAAAGATGAATTAAAAGCCATGATGAATGATTCGCTCTGCCGCATTATTGCGGGTGAACTTCAGGCCAGAGCCGAACAGGTAGAAGCTGCCGTTCGCCTGCTTGATGAAGGGAACACCGTGCCGTTTATTGCACGTTATCGTAAAGAAGTCACCGGCGGTCTGGATGACACGCAGCTGCGTAATCTGGAAACCCGCCTCGGCTATCTGCGCGAACTGGAAGACCGTCGTCAGGCGATCCTCAAATCCATCGCTGAACAGGGCAAACTGACCGACGCGCTGGAAAAAGCCATCAACACCACGCTCAGCAAAACTGAACTGGAAGATCTCTACCTGCCGTATAAACCGAAGCGCCGCACCCGCGGGCAAATCGCTATCGAAGCGGGGCTGGAGCCGCTGGCTGACCTGCTGTGGAACGAACCGTCCCACGATCCGGAAACGGAAGCCGCAAAATATATTGATGCCGATAAAGGCGTGGCCGACAGCAAAGCGGCGCTGGATGGCGCGCGCTATATCCTGATGGAGCGTTTTGCCGAAGACGCCGCGCTGCTGGCGAAGGTCCGTGACTATCTGTGGAAAAACGCCCACCTGGTCTCCACCGTCGTCAGCGGCAAAGAAGAGGAAGGCGCCAAATTCCGCGACTACTTCGATCACCATGAACCGATCGCCACCGTGCCGTCGCATCGCGCGCTGGCGATGTTCCGCGGTCGCAACGAAGGCGTCCTGCAGCTCTCTTTAAACGCTGACCCGCAGTTTGACGAGCCGCCGAAAGAGAGCCACTGCGAGCAGATTATTATCGACCATCTGGGCCTGCGCCTGAATAACGCCCCGGCGGACAGCTGGCGTAAAGGCGTCGTCAGTTGGACCTGGCGGATCAAAGTCCTGATGCATCTCGAAACCGAGCTGATGGGTACCGTGCGCGAGCGCGCCGAAGACGAAGCTATTAACGTCTTCGCCCGCAACCTGCACGACCTGCTGATGGCTGCGCCCGCCGGGCTGCGCGCTACCATGGGCCTTGACCCGGGCCTGCGCACCGGGGTGAAAGTGGCCGTGGTTGACGGTACCGGCAAACTGGTGGCCACCGATACCATCTACCCCCACACCGGCCAGGCGGCTAAAGCGGCGATTGTCGTGGCGGCGCTGTGCGAGAAGCACAACGTCGAGCTGGTGGCGATCGGCAACGGCACCGCCTCGCGTGAAACCGAGCGTTTCTTCCTCGACGTGCAGAAACAGTTCCCGAAGGTCACCGCCCAGAAGGTGATCGTCAGCGAAGCCGGGGCTTCCGTTTACTCCGCCTCCGAGCTGGCGGCGCAGGAGTTCCCTGACCTCGACGTGTCGCTGCGCGGCGCGGTCTCCATTGCCCGCCGTCTGCAGGATCCCCTGGCCGAGCTGGTGAAAATCGACCCGAAATCCATTGGCGTCGGCCAGTATCAGCACGATGTCAGCCAGACCCAGCTGGCGCGTAAGCTGGACGCGGTGGTGGAAGACTGCGTGAACGCCGTTGGCGTTGACCTGAACACCGCCTCCGTGCCGCTGCTGACCCGCGTGGCCGGCCTGACCCGCATGATGGCGCAGAACATCGTCGCCTGGCGCGACGAGAACGGCCAGTTCCAGAACCGCCAGCAGCTGCTGAAGGTCAGCCGCCTGGGGCCGAAAGCCTTTGAACAGTGCGCCGGCTTCCTGCGTATCAACCACGGCGACAACCCGCTGGATGCCTCCACCGTTCACCCGGAAGCCTACCCGGTGGTCGAACGCATTCTGGCCGCTACCCAGCAGGCGCTGAAAGATCTGATGGGCAATAGCAGTGCGCTGCGCCACCTGAAGGCCGTGGATTTCACCGATGAGAAGTTCGGCGTACCGACCGTGACCGACATCATCAAAGAGCTGGAAAAACCGGGCCGCGACCCGCGTCCGGAGTTTAAGACAGCGAAGTTCGCAGACGGCGTAGAGACCATGAACGATCTGCTGCCGGGGATGATTCTGGAAGGGGCCGTCACCAACGTCACCAACTTCGGCGCATTTGTCGATATCGGCGTCCATCAGGACGGACTGGTCCACATTTCGTCGCTTTCTGACAAGTTTGTTGAAGATCCGCACACCGTGGTGAAAGCGGGCGACATCGTGAAGGTCAAGGTCATGGAAGTCGATCTGCCGCGTAAGCGTATCGCCCTGACCATGCGTCTCGACGAGCAGCCGGGCGACAGCAACGCCCGCCGCGGCGGCGGTCAGGATCGCCCGCAGGGCAACCGCCCGGCCGCGAAAGCCGCCAAACCTCGCGGTCGCGACGCGCAGCCTGCCGGCAACAGCGCGATGATGGATGCCCTCGCGGCGGCGATGGGTAAAAAACGCTAATCCCACCCTGCCCCTTTTCAGGGGCAGTTTTCTTTTCATGACCAGGCCATCGCCATCACGCGCAAAACAGGTTCAGTTGTTTCTGATAACCTGTTTTTATTCCACGCCTGAAGACAGCGAAATTAATATTTTCATTTCGTTAACTTAAGAAACCTTAATTAAACATTAGATCGCCGAAATAATATTTCGTGCATTTTCGATCACAGACAGATTTTGCGGCACATCAATAAAAAAGTGATTTCCGCTTTAAAAATAGCGTTGATCGCATCATATGTATTGATGATAAAAACCATTCTCATTATCATCACTTTCAGAATGATTTTTTCTTTTTTCGTTGGCTATGGTATCCGGCGCGGTGACATCCCGACGCCCGGTCAATTCATCTTCGGTTAGCGATAGACAAGTAGGCCCTATGCAATTCACACCTGATAGTGCGTGGAAAATCATTGGATTCTCCCGCGATATTAGCCCAGCATACCGTCAGAAATTGCTCTCCCTCGGCATGCTGCCCGGATCCTCTTTTCATGTGGTGCGCGTGGCGCCGCTCGGCGATCCTGTTCATATTGAAACCCGACGCGTCAGTTTGGTATTACGCAAAAAAGATCTCGCCTTAATCGAACTGGAAGCGGTTGCACAATAACGGCTGGCCCGGCACAAGAGTCTGAAATATGAAAAAATTAACCGTTGGTTTAATTGGTAATCCTAATTCCGGCAAGACCACTTTATTTAATCAACTGACCGGCGCCCGCCAGCGCGTGGGCAACTGGGCCGGGGTCACCGTTGAGCGTAAAGAGGGCGTATTCGCCACCACTGACCACCAGGTCACGCTGGTTGACCTCCCCGGGACCTACTCTCTGACCACCATCTCTTCGCAGACCTCGCTGGACGAGCAGATCGCCTGCCACTACATCCTCAGCGGCGAGGCCGACATGCTGATTAACGTGGTCGACGCCTCCAACCTCGAGCGAAACCTCTATTTGACGCTGCAGCTGCTTGAGCTGGGGATCCCCTGCGTCGTGGCGCTGAACATGCTGGATATTGCCGAAAAGCAGCAGGTGCGTATCGATATCGATGCCCTCGCCGCGCGCCTCGGCTGCCCGGTCATTCCGCTGGTTTCGACCCGCGGACGCGGGATCGAAGCGCTGAAGATTGCCCTCGACCGTCATCAGGCGAACAGCGATATTGAGCTGGTCCATTATCCGCAGCCGCTGCTGCGCGAAGCTGACCTGCTGGCGCAGCAGATGTCAGCGCAGATCCCGGTCAAGCAACGGCGCTGGCTCGGTCTGCAGATGCTGGAGGGCGACATCTACAGCCGGGCCTATGCCGGCGACGCCGCCGATAAACTGGATATCGCCCTGGCGAATCTTAGCGACGAGATCGACGACCCGGCGCTGCATATCGCTGACGCGCGCTATCAGACCATCGCCGCCATTTGCGACGCCGTCAGTAACACCCTGACCGCCGAGCCAAGCCGCTTTACCGCGGCGATGGACAAGGTGATCCTCAACCGCTTCCTCGGGTTGCCGATTTTTCTCTTTGTCATGTATCTGATGTTCCTGCTGGCGATCAACATCGGCGGCGCGCTGCAGCCGATTTTTGACGCCGGCTCGGTCGCGGTCTTTATTCACGGTATTCAATGGCTGGGCTACACCCTGCACTTCCCGGACTGGCTGACCGTGTTCCTCGCCCAGGGGATCGGCGGCGGTATCAACACCGTGCTGCCGCTGGTGCCGCAGATCGGCATGATGTATCTGTTCCTCTCTTTCCTTGAGGACTCCGGCTACATGGCGCGCGCCGCCTTTGTCATGGACCGCCTGATGCAAGCCCTCGGCCTGCCGGGAAAATCCTTTGTCCCGTTGATTGTCGGTTTCGGCTGTAACGTGCCGTCGGTGATGGGCGCCCGCACCCTCGACGCCCCGCGCGAACGTCTGATGACCATTATGATGGCGCCGTTTATGTCCTGCGGCGCGCGGCTGGCGATCTTCGCCGTCTTCGCGGCCGCGTTCTTTGGTCAGAACGGCGCGCTGGCGGTCTTCTCGCTCTACGTGCTGGGCATTGTGATGGCCATTCTCACCGGCCTGATGCTGAAGCACACCATTATGCGCGGCGAAGCCTCGCCGTTCGTGATGGAGCTGCCGGTGTACCACGTCCCGCATATCAAGAGCCTGATTATCCAGACCTGGCAGCGCCTGAAAGGCTTTGTGCTGCGCGCCGGGAAGGTGATCGTCATTGTCAGCATCTTCCTCAGCGCGCTGAACAGCTTCTCGCTGAGCGGTAAGGTCGTCGACAACATCAACGACTCCGCGCTGGCCTCGGTGAGCCGGGTCATTACTCCGGTGTTTAAACCGATCGGCGTACATGAAGATAACTGGCAGGCCACCGTGGGCCTGTTTACCGGCGCGATGGCGAAGGAGGTGGTGGTCGGTACGCTGAACACCCTCTATACCGCCGAAGATATCCAGAACGAGGAGTTCAATCCGCAGACCTTCAGCCTCGGCGAAGAACTGCTGGCGGCCGTCGACGAGACATGGCAGGGACTGAAAGACACCTTCAGCCTCAGCGTCCTGGCCAACCCCATCGAAGCCAGCAAAGGCGATGGCGAAATGGGCACCGGCGCGATGGGCGTGATGGGCAGTAAATTTGGCAGCGCCGCGGCGGCTTACAGCTACCTGATCTTCGTTCTGCTCTACATCCCCTGCATCTCGGTGATGGGCGCCATCGCCCGCGAATCGAGCCGCGGCTGGATGACCTTCTCCATTCTGTGGGGACTGAATATCGCCTATTCGCTCTCGACGCTCTACTACCAGACCGTCAGCTTTAGCGACCATCCGCGCTACAGCCTGGCGTGTATCCTGGCGGTGGTATTGTTCAACGTGGTGCTCTTCGGTCTGCTGCGTCGGGCGCGCAGCCGGGTTGACGTCTCGCTGCTGGCCACCCGGAAAACGCCGACCTCCTGCTGTTCCAGCCCGGCTGGCGATTGCCACTAAGGAGGAGCGGTGGCGTCGTTAATGGAAGTCCGCGATATGCTGGCCCTGCAGGGCCGCATGGAGGCGAAACAGCTCAGCGCCCGCCTGCGGACGCCTCAGCCGCTGATTGACGCCATGCTCGAACGCATGGAAGCCATGGGCAAGGTGGTACGGATCAGCGAAACGAGCGAGGGCTGCCTCTCCGGCAGCTGTAAAAGCTGTCCTGAAGGGAAAGCGGCGTGCCAGCAGGAGTGGTGGGCGCTGCGATGAAGGGAGTAAGGCCAGCCAGCGCCATGGGGTAAAACGAGTGTGACAGCAGAGAAAAACGGGCCAACAGGCCCGTTTTTTATGACTGGATTATTTATACACGTCAGCGTTAGCGTGAACGGTTTTTTCGTTTTTCTGCCCGGCAATCACCACAAAATATTTTCCACCCAGCTCATCAGCTTTTTTCGACAGATCGCGTCGGGCGTCCATCGGCGAGGTCGTCCTTGAGGTCGTGATGCTGCCGACCTTGGTCAGATTCATCTTCGCCACGTCCTCTTTTTGGATCTCTTTCGCTGCGAATGCGCCAAAAGAAAGACAGCCAATCACCAGAGATGCAACCATTCCTGTAACAAGTTTCATAGCCTCTACTCTCCATTAGGTTGTTATTGTAGGTCACGGTGGCGGAATGAAATAATCAACCACCGTAACAACCTAAGTATTGCTGTGAATGGCCCTTTTACCATGGCGCGGCAAAAAAAATTACCCCAGCCGTTTTTTGAGCGCCATCAGCGGCTCGCAAAAGGCCGCGGGATGGGAAACAAATGGCGCATGCGCTGCCTTGTCAAAGAGAATTGACTCGCTTTCCGGCCATAGCTTATCCAGCAGCGGGACAATCTTGCGCGGCACCAACCCGTCCAGTCGACCGTACAGCCGCAGAAACGGCATCGGCAGCCCGACCAGCGCCTGGCGCAGATCGACGGTTCTGAGGATCTCCAGACCGCCGTTCAGCGCCTCAGCGGAAGGCATCGGCAGCGAGAGCACCGCCTGCTTTAACGCTCGCGCATCCTGACGGGCGCTCTCCGTTCCCATGGTTTGCAGTGCGAGGAACCGCTCGACGGTGCGCTGGAAATCCTCGCTCAGCTGCTGCTGAAATCCGGCCAGCACCTCCGGCTTGATGCCGGGCCAGTCCTCATGAGCCGCGAAACAGGGGGAAGAGGCAACCGTTACCAGCGCCTGCACCCGTTGCGGACGCATAATCGCGACCTGGCTGGCCACCAGCCCGCCCAGGCTCCAGCCCAGCCACACCGCCTGAGGCGGAGCCTGCTCCAGCACCCGCTGCGCCATCGCCTCCAGCGACATCGCCCCAAACCCGCCGCTACGGCCATAGCCAGGCAGGTCCACCAGGTGAAGGGTAAAATGCGAAGCCAGCTGCGGCGTGATGCAATCCCAGACCTGAGCGTTCAGTCCCCAACCGTGCAGCAGCACAAGATGACAATCACCTTCGCCGATTGTTTGCCACCAGATGTCGTTCATCCGTTACCGTTCTCTTTTTTACTGGACAGAAGGCCAAATATGCTAACAGCACACAGCTTATGCTGGCTATGCCAAATGCCGCTGGCGGTCGCCCGCTGGGGGATCTGCTCTCGCTGCAGCCGCGCCCTGCTCGCCTGCCCCCCGCTCTGCCCGCAGTGCGGCCTGCCGGCGGCAATGTCCCGGCATCCCTGCGGCCGCTGCCTGCAAAAGCCGCCGCCCTGGCATCGAATGGTGGCGGTCAATGACTATCGTTCGCCGCTGAGCGACCTGGTGCGGCAGCTGAAGTTTCACCATCGTCCGGAACTGGGCCCCGCCCTGGCGCGCCTGCTGCTGCTGCGCCTTAAACAGCGCGACGATTTGCCGCCGGTAGACGCGCTGGTCGGCGTGCCGCTGTGGCATCGCCGCCGCTGGCGCCGGGGTTATAATCAGTGCGATGAGCTGTGCCGACCGTTGGCCCGCTGGCGTGGGTGCGTCTGGCGTCGCGACGGCCTGACGCGCCAGCGAGCGGGCGCCGTGCAGCATTCGCTCAATGCCCGCCTGCGCAGGCAGAACCTGAAAAATGCCTTTCAGCTTGAATTTGCCGTCCAGGGACTCCATATCGCTCTGGTGGATGATGTCGTCACGACCGGCAGCACCGTCGCCGAGATATCCCGCCTGCTTTTGCGAAACGGCGCCGCGACGGTTCAGGTATGGTGTATATGCCGTACCTTGTAGACCCCCGCTGATGGGCGTATTATAACCCAGTAAAATAGTCAACTATTAGGCCAACGCTATGATCCGTATTTCCGATGCTGCACAAGCGCACTTTGCCAAACTGCTGGCAAATCAGGAAGAAGGGACGCAAATTCGCGTATTTGTGATTAATCCCGGCACCCCAAACGCTGAGTGCGGCGTATCCTACTGCCCACCGGATGCGGTGGAAGACACCGACACGGCGCTGAAATTTGAACAGCTGACCGCCTATGTCGATGAGCTCAGCGCGCCCTATCTGGAAGACGCTGAAATTGATTTCGTCACCGACCAGCTTGGCTCGCAGCTGACCCTGAAAGCGCCGAACGCCAAAATGCGCAAAGTCGCTGACGATGCCCCGCTGATGGAGCGCGTCGAGTACCTGCTGCAGTCGCAGATTAACCCGCAGCTGGCCGGCCACGGCGGTCGCGTGTCGCTGATGGAGATCACCGACGACGGTCTGGCTATCCTGCAGTTCGGCGGCGGATGCAATGGCTGCTCGATGGTCGACGTAACCCTGAAAGAAGGTATTGAAAAACAGCTGCTGAACGAGTTTCCAGAGCTGAAAGGGGTTCGCGATCTGACCGAGCACCAGCGCGGCGAGCACTCCTACTACTAAGCCTTTCCTCCGGCGGCACCCTGTCGCCGGCTCTCGTTGCTCCTTTCTGTGTTACCGCGCAACATCTCCCACTAAACGACCGGCAAAAACCGGGGAAAGAGTATGACTTAAGTCTCATATTTAACATTTTCCCCGGTCAGGTGATTCTCAACCCTCACATGTTACCCGTATCATCCACTTCAGGCACCACCGGCAAAAAAATAGCCAGCTATCCTTTCTCTGGGTAAGGATAATGCAAGCGTTTACGGTGCCAGACTATTTTGCTCCCTGACGGAGCGGATGCTCTACAGGTTCAAACTTTGACGTTACCCATAACAAATTAAGGCCAGGTAAATCATGCCATTAGTCATCGTTGCTATCGGGGTTGCCCTGTTATTGCTGTTAATGATCCGTTTCAAAATGAACGGCTTCATTGCGCTGGTTCTGGTGGCGCTCGCCGTCGGATTAATGCAGGGTATGCCACTGGATAAAGTGATCGTTTCCATCAAAAACGGCGTTGGCGGCACCCTTGGCAGCCTCGCGCTGATCATGGGCTTCGGCGCTATGCTCGGTAAGCTGCTGGCAGACTGCGGCGGCGCTCAGCGTATCGCCACCACGCTTATCAATAAGTTCGGTAAGAAGCATATTCAATGGGCGGTGGTCCTGACGGGCTTCACCGTCGGTTTCGCCCTGTTCTATGAAGTGGGCTTCGTGCTGATGCTGCCGCTGGTGTTTACCATCGCCGCCTCGGCCCGTATTCCGCTGCTGTACGTCGGCGTACCGATGGCCGCCGCGCTCTCCGTCACCCATGGCTTCCTGCCGCCGCACCCGGGTCCGACCGCGATCGCCACCATCTTCCACGCCGATATGGGTAAGACGCTGCTCTATGGCACCATTCTGGCTATCCCGACGGTTATTCTCGCCGGCCCGGTTTTCGCCCGTTTCCTGAAAGGCATTGATAAGCCGATCCCGGAAGGCCTGCATAACCCGAAAGTGTTCACTGAAGAAGAGATGCCTGGCTTTGGCGTCAGCGTCTGGACCTCGCTGGTTCCGGTGATCCTGATGGCGATGCGCGCCGTGGCCGAGATGATCCTGCCGAAGGGCCACGCCTTCCTGCCGATTGCCGAATTCTTCGGCGACCCGGTGATGGCCACCCTGATTGCGGTACTGATCGCCCTGTTCACCTTCGGTTTGAACCGCGGCCGCTCCATGGAGCAGATCAACGATACCCTGACCTCTTCTATTAAAATCATCGCCATGATGCTGTTGATCATCGGCGGCGGCGGCGCCTTCAAACAGGTGCTGGTGGATAGCGGCATGGATAAATACATCGCTTCTATCATGCACGAATCGAATATGTCTCCGCTGTTTATGGCATGGTCCATCGCCGCGGTACTGCGTATCGCGCTGGGTTCGGCGACCGTTGCCGCCATCACCGCGGGCGGGATCGCCGCGCCGCTGATCGCCACCACCGGTGTCAGCCCGGAGCTGATGGTTATCGCGGTCGGCTCCGGCAGCGTTATCTTCTCCCACGTGAACGATCCGGGCTTCTGGCTGTTCAAAGAGTACTTTAACCTGACCATCGGCGAGACCATCAGGTCCTGGTCGGTGCTGGAAACCATTATCTCGGTCTGCGGCCTGGTAGGCTGTCTGCTGCTGGGGATGGTGGTCTAAGGTTACTCCCGCCACAGAAAAAGGCCGGTCCGCATGATGCGGACCGGCCTTTTTTATCGGACATCCTCTTCGCCGCGCAGAGGAGCGCGCGGCGGGGAGTCATCAGGAGGCGGCTTTTTTGCTCGCCGCCTTGCGCCGTTTATCCAGATCCTTAATCAGCTTATTGACCTGTTCATCGGCAAACATCTGCTCAAGGGTGACGGAAAGCTTCCGGCGCCAGTTCGGGTACTCGGTGCTGGTGCCCGGAATATTGACCGGCGACGCCATCTCCAGCCAGTCTTCCGGCTGCAGGCCCAGCAGGGCGCTGTTGCTGTCGGCAATATAACGTTGCATCCCCCGGTTGAGGATCCCCGTCATGCTCATCAGGGAGGCCTTATGACCGGCACGCTTGGGCAGACAGCCGTACTTATGCAGCGCATCCAGCAGCCCTTGTTTCGCCAGCTCACGGTCCTGGTACAGCCCGCGCAGCACCACCTCATCAGGATAGAGACCCAGCGCTTTACCTAACGTCAGATCGCCGCTTTCCCAGTAGCCGCGGAGGGTGGGCAGGTCGTGCGTCGTCGCCACAGCCATTGATTGCTCCGGGTACAGCGCCGGCGCGCGGAACGTTTTCTCTGCATCGCTCTCAAAATAGAGCACCTTATAAGAATAGACGCCGCTGTTGCGTAACTTGCTGACGATCTCCACCGGTACCGTGCCCAGATCTTCGCCGATCACCATGCAGCGATGACGCTGGCTTTCCAGCGCCAGAAGCGACAGCAGATCGTCGACGGGATACTGAACGTAAGCGCCATGGTCGGCGGTTTCACCATAGGGGATCCACCACAGACGCAGCACTGACATCACGTGATCGATGCGCAACGCGCCGCAGTTCTGCATATTGGCGCGCAGCAGGTCGATAAACGGCTCATAGGCGCGAGCGGCAATAATATGCGGATCCATCGGCGGCAGGCCCCAGTTCTGGCCCAGCGGACCCAGAATATCCGGCGGCGCGCCCACGGACGCTTTCAGGCAGTACAGCTCACGGTCGCACCAGGTCTCCGAGCCGCCTTCGGCGACGCCCACCGCCAGATCGCGGTAGAGGCCGATCGGCATCCCATCGCGCTGGCTGGTTTCCCAGCAGGCGGCAAACTGGCTCCAGGCCAGCCACTGCAGCCAGAGATAGAAACTGACGTCGTCCTCATGCTCGGCGCAGAAGGCTTTGACCTCCGGGCTGTCGATATCCTGAAAGGCCTTCGGCCAGGCCGGCCAGCCCCAGCGCAGCGGGTCCTGTTGAACCTGCCAGGCGTGCAGCGCATCGAAAGCGGCCTGCCAGTAAAGGCTTTCCCCTTCACGCAGAACAAACTCGCGGAACGCCGTCATCTGCTCATCTTCACGACGAGAGAATCGTTTCCACGCCATACGCAGCGCGGTCATTTTCAGCGTGGTGACCGCGGTATAGTCCACATCATCCGTTTGCCGCGCCGCCTGCAAGGCCTGCTGCGTCGCTGAGGACTGCCACCACGCCTGCGCCTCTTCGCTATGCTGGAAATCGTCAACCGCATTGACGTCGATGTAGATAACGTTCAGCCAGCGACGTGAAGACGGGCTATAGGGGCTGGCGCTCTCCGGGTTCGCCGGATAGAGGGCATGGATCGGGTTGAGACCAATAAACGACCCGCCGCGGCGGGCGATTTCCGGCAGCATGGCGCGCAGATCGCCAAAATCGCCGATCCCCCAGTTTTTCTCCGAACGCAGGGTATACAGCTGCACGCAGGTGCCCCACAGCTTTTTCCCCTCTTTCAGCGGCTGCGGCTCATAGCAGCGGGCCGGAGCGACGATGGTCCGGCAGTGCCAGCGCTCCCCCTCCTGGGTGAGCGTCAGGGAGTGATACCCCTCCGGCAGTTTGGCCGGCAGCGGCAGCGTCTCGCCGCCGCGGGTTTTACCCTGATACTGCTTACCGTCCTCAGTGGTCAGGATCCACTGATACTCACCGCGTCCTGCCACCGGCAGCGACATTTTTTTGCCGTGGGTGAAGATCTTCACGTTCGGCAGCGGGTTAACCGCCACTTTCGTGGCGGCGGTTGAGCGATGCATCGCATCCAGTAGACGCTGTTTGGTGACAGCCGCGATAGACTGCGGCTTGCCGTGCGCGTTGATATAGCTGGGGCTGATGCCCGCCGCCAGCGCGGCATTATCGAGGCGTTTACTCTCCATAGGCCTTCCTTTAGCGTTTCGCCTGCCAGATACGTTGCTGATAATCGCGGATCGAGCGGTCGGAGCTGAACATGCCGCAGCGCGCGGTGTTGAGAATTGTCGCGCGGGTCCAGGCCTCCTGGTCGCGATACAGCTCATCTACCCGTTTTTGCGCCGCCACGTAGGCTTCGAAATCGGCCAACACCAGATACGGGTCGCCGCCCTGCAGCAGGCTGTGCAGCATCTGGTCGAAGGCATGCTTGTCGCCGTTGCTATAGGTGCCGTTCTCCAGCTCCTTAAGCACCGCATCAAGCAGTTTGTCTTTTTTACGCCATTTCAGCGGATCGTAGCCTTTCGCTTTCAGGGCTTTCACTTCTTCTACCGTGTGGCCGAAGATAAAGATGTTCTCTTCACCGACCTGCTCGGCGATTTCCACGTTGGCGCCATCCAGCGTCCCGACGGTCAGCGCGCCATTCAGCGCCAGTTTCATGTTGCCGGTGCCAGAGGCTTCTTTGCCCGCGGTGGAGATCTGCTCGGAGATATCTGCCGCCGGGATCAGTTTTTCCGCAGCCGAAACACAGTAGTCCGGCAGGAAGACCACTTTCAGCTTATCGCCGACTTTCGGGTCGTTGTTGATCGCTTCCGCTACCTTGTTGATGGCGAAAATAATGTTCTTCGCCAGATAGTAGCCCGGCGCCGCTTTCGCGCCGAACAGGAAGACGCGCGGTACGCGATCGGCCTGCGGGTTTTCGCGGATCTCTTTGTACAGCGCAAGGATATGCAGCAGGTTGAGGTGCTGACGCTTGTACTCGTGCAGACGTTTGATCTGAATGTCGAAAATCGCCTGCGGGTTGATCTCAATCCCGGTACGCTGCTTCACAAACTCGGCCAGATGAACTTTGTTGGCCTGCTTAATATCGCGATAGGTCTGACGGAATGCCGCATCGTCAGCGTATTTTTCCAGATTGATCAGCTGGTCAAGGTCATTGGCCCACTCTTTTTTCAGCGTCTCATCCAGCAGCGTGGCCAGCGCCGGGTTGCACTGCTTGATCCAGCGGCGCGGTGTGATGCCGTTGGTCACGTTATGGAATTTGTTCGGCCACAGCTGGTTATATTCCGGGAACAGATCTTTCACCACCAGGTCCGAGTGCAGCGCCGCTACGCCGTTGACGGCAAAACCGCCCACCACGCACATGTTGGCCATCCGCACCTGCTTGTTATGCACCACCGCCAGTTTCGCCCAGACCTGCTTATCGCCCGGCCAGGTTTTGTCCACCAGCAGTTTAAAGCGGTCGTTAATCTCTTTAATGATCTGCATATGGCGCGGCAGCAGCGCTTTCACCAGCTTCTCATCCCAGCACTCCAGCGCTTCCGGCATCAGGGTATGGTTGGTGTAAGCAAAGGTTTTGCTGGTGATCGCCCAGGCGTCATCCCAGCTCAACTGGTGCTCGTCGATCAGCACGCGCAGCAGCTCCGGGATGGCGATGGTCGGGTGCGTATCGTTCAGCTGGATCACTTCGTAATCCGCCAGCTCGGCCAGCTTGCGGCCTGCCAGATGATGACGACGCAGGATATCGGCCACTGAGCAAGCACACTGGAAGTACTGCTGCATCAGGCGCAGTTTTTTACCGGCCTGATGGTTGTCGTTCGGGTACAGCACCTTGGTCAGTTTTTCCGCGTCGATGCCCTGCTGCTCGGCGCGCAGGAAATCGCCGTCGTTGAATTTGGTCAGGTTAAACGGATGAGCATGTTTGGCCTGCCACAGACGCAGCGGCTGGGCGACGTTGTTGCGATAGCCTAGCACCGGCAGGTCCCAGGCTTCGCCGGTAATGACGAACGCCGGCTGCCACTCGCCGTTTTTACTGACTTTGCCGCCGATACCGACCTGGACATCCAGCGCGTCGTTATGGCGGAACCACGGGTAGCTGCTGCGGCCCCAGTCGTCCGGAGCTTCCTTCTGCTGGCCGTCGTCAAAGGACTGGCGGAACAGACCATACTGGTAATTGAGGCCGTAACCGGTCGCCGACTGCCCCACGGTCGCCATGGAGTCGAGGAAGCAGGCTGCCAGACGGCCCAGGCCGCCGTTACCCAGCGCCGGGTCGGTCTCTTCTTCCAGCAGATCGGTGAGGTTGACGTCATAGCCTTTCAGCGCGTCGCTCACGCCCTCGTACCAGCCCAGGTTGAGCAGGTTGTTGCCGGTCAGGCGGCCAATCAGAAACTCCATCGAGATGTAGTTAACGTGACGCTGTCCTTGCGCTGGTTTTGCCACCGGCTGCGCCGACAGAAGTTCCGCCAGCGCTCCGCTGACGGCGCGCCACCATTGACGCTGCGTCATCTCGGAAGCGGACTGTAAACCAAAACGCTGCCACTGACGCGTCAGTGCAGCCTGAAACTGAGCTTTGTTAAATGAAGTCTGTGACATAATGAGATCCGGGTCCTTTACTAAAACGATGGCGCTAGTGTGCCGACCTCCCGATTCATCGTCCTCATCCCGACGGGGATTAGACAGGGAGGAGTGCCGGGGATGAGCGAAAAGTGTGATCCTGACCACTATAGTGTGGGTGAGAAGGCCAAAATATGCTGTAAAAATCACCGCAGTATGACAGTCGAGATGCCATTTCTGCCGACCAAAAATTTGTTACAGGCCAATACGCGGCAAAAATTTTCCCGCCCTTCGCAGGGTTATTAAAAAAATAAATAGAGACCTCCGGGAAAATAAGCACATTTCATCACATTAACCCGCAAAAAAGATTACTTCTAAGAAATCACTGACAATAATTTAATAAAAACAAACAACTACTTCAGACATAAAATTAATCTCTCCCCGCTCCGCTCACCACCGGCTAAAAACCGCTGATGACGAGTCCTGCCTGCGATTTTTCCCCATTCGCAACCAATGTCGAAATTTGTGACATAGAGCAAATTCAAGAGCATAAACTTCGGACATAACTTGCAATAAATTTCATAATCACCGACCTTATTAGATATTAATTACGAAGCGCAAAAAAAATCGCAACCTCTCTCTTGCACAGCGAAATGTAGAACTATGTTGATTCCGTCCAAATTAAGTCGTCCGGTCCGCCTTGAACACACCGTGGTTCGTGAGCGTTTACTGGCGAAACTTTCCGGCGCGAACAATTATCGTCTCGTGCTGATCACCAGTCCTGCCGGGTACGGTAAAACAACGCTCATTTCTCAGTGGGCCGCAGGTAAAAACGATCTTGGGTGGTTTTCGCTGGACGAAGGCGACAACCAGCAGGAGCGTTTTGCCAGTTATCTGATCGCGGCGATCCAGCAGGCCACCGGCAACCACTGCGCGGCCAGTGAAGCGATGGTGCAAAAGCGCCAGTACGCCAGCCTCTCCTCTCTTTTTGCGCAGCTGTTTATTGAACTCGCCGACTGGCAGCGCCCGCTGTACCTCGTCATTGATGATTACCATCTGATCAATAATCCGGTGATCCATGACGCGATGCGCTTTTTCCTCCGCCATCAGCCGGAGAATATGACCCTCGTGGTCCTGTCGCGGAACCTGCCGCAGCTGGGGATTGCCAACCTGCGCGTCCGCGATCAGCTGCTGGAGATTGGCAGCCAGCAGCTGGCCTTTACCCACCAGGAAGCGAAACAATTTTTCGACTGCCGTCTGACGTCGCCTATCGAAGCCGACGACAGCAGCCGGCTGTGCGACGACGTCGCCGGGTGGGCCACCGCGCTGCAGCTCATCGCCCTCTCCGCCCGCCAGAATAACTCCTCCGCCCAACACTCCGCCCGCCGACTCGCCGGGATTAACGCCAGCCATCTGTCGGATTATCTGGTGGATGAAGTGCTGGATAACGTCGACGCCCGCACGCGCAACTTTTTGCTGAAGAGTTCGCTGCTGCGCTCAATGAACGACGCGTTAATCGTTCGCGTCACCGGCGAAGAGAATGGCCAGATGCAGCTGGAGGAGATCGAACGTCAGGGGCTGTTCCTGCAGCGGATGGATGATTCCGGCGAATGGTTCCGCTATCACCCGCTGTTTGGCAGTTTCCTGCGCCAGCGCTGTCAGTGGGAGCTGGCGGTTGAACTGCCGGAGATCCACCGCGCCGCGGCGGAGAGCTGGATGGCGCAAGGCTTCCCCAGCGAGGCCATCCACCATGCGCTGGCGGCCGGCGATGCCAAAATGCTGCGCGATATCTTGCTCAATCACGCCTGGGGCATGTTTAACCATAGCGAACTGGGTCTGCTGGAGCAGTCGCTGTCGGCGCTGCCCTGGTCAAATCTGCTGGAAAATCCGCGCCTGATCCTGCTGCAGGCCTGGCTGATGCAGAGCCAGCATCGCTACAGCGAAGTCAACACCCTGCTGGCGCGCGCCGAGCAGGAGATGAGCGTCGAAATGGATACCGCGATGCATGGCGATTTCAACGCCCTGCGCGCGCAGGTGGCGATTAACGACGGCGACCAGGACGAGGCGGAACGTCTGTCGATGGTGGCCCTGGAAGAGCTGCCGCTGGCCAACTATTACAGCCGCATCGTCGCCACCTCGGTACATGGCGAAGTCCTCCACTGTAAGGGTAAACTGACCAAATCTCTCGCCGTGATGCAGCAGACCGAACAGATGGCCCGCCGTCACGACGTGTGGCATTACGCCCTGTGGAGCATCATTCAGCAAAGCGAAATTCTGTTCGCCCAGGGCTTCCTGCAGGCCGCCTGGGAGAGCCAGGAGAAAGCCTTCCAGCTGGTACGCGAACAGCATCTTGAGCAGCTGCCGATGCATGAGTTCCTGTTGCGCATCCGCTCTCAGCTGCTGTGGGCATGGGCGCGCCTCGACGAAGCTGAAGCCTGCGCCCGTCAGGGGATGGAGGTCCTCTCAACTTATCAACCACAGCAGCAGCTACAGTGCCTGGCGCTCATGGTGCAATGCTCGCTGGCGCGCGGCGATCTGGATAATGCCCGCAGCCACCTGAACCGACTGGAGAACCTGCTCGGTAATGGTCACTATCACAGCGACTGGGTCTCCAACGCCGACAAGGTGCGGGTGATCTACTGGCAGATGACCGGCGATAAAACCGCGGCGGCCAACTGGCTGCGCCAGACGCCGAAGCCGGAATTCGCCAATAACCACTTCCTGCAGAGCCAATGGCGCAATATTGCCCGCGCGCAGATCCTGCTGGGCGATTTCGAACCCGCGGAAATGGTGCTGGAAGAGCTGAACGAAAATGCGCGTTCGCTGCGTTTGATGAGCGATCTCAACCGCAACCTGCTGCTGCTCAACCAGCTGTACTGGCAGGCAGGACGCAAGAGCGAAGCGCAGAAAGCCCTGCTGGAAGCCCTGACGCTCGCCAACCGCACCGGCTTTATCAACCACTTTGTGATTGAGGGCGAGGCGATGGCCCAGCAGCTGCGCCAGCTGATCCAGCTGAACACCCTGCCGGAGCTGGAGCAGCATCGCGCCCAGCGTATTCTGCGCGACATCAACCAACATCATCGCCACAAATTCGCCCACTTTGACGAAGGGTTCGTCGAGCGGCTGCTGAATCACCCGGAGGTGCCAGAGCTTATCCGCACCAGCCCGCTGACCCAGCGCGAATGGCAGGTGCTTGGCTTAATCTATTCCGGCTACAGCAACGAGCAGATTGCCGGCGAGCTTGACGTGGCGGCCACCACCATCAAGACCCACATTCGCAATCTGTATCAGAAACTGGGCGTCGCCCACCGTCAGGACGCGGTGCAGCATGCCCAGCAGTTGCTTAAGATGATGGGATACGGCGTCTGACGACGCCGTTGCCGTTTAGCACAGCTCGAGCTGGAGGTTGTTATCGGTAATGACCTTCAGCACGCCCGCCGGGGGCAGCACGTCGGTATAGACCGCATCGACCATGCTGATGCTTCCCATGTTGACCATCGCGTTACGGCCAAACTTAGTATGGTCCACCACCAGCATCACGTGGCGTGAATTCTCAATGATCGCGCGCTTGGTGCGCACTTCATGATAATCAAACTCCAGCAGCGAGCCATCGCTGTCGACGCCGCTGATGCCGAGAATGCCGAAGTCGAGACGGAACTGCGAGATAAAGTCGAGGGTAGCTTCTCCGATGATCCCGCCGTCGCGGCTGCGCAGTTCGCCGCCGGCAAGAATAATGCGGAAGTCCTCTTTCACCATCAGCGTGTTGGCGACGTTAAGGTTATTGGTCACAATCCGCAGATCGTTGTGATCGAGCAGGGCGTGCGCCACCGCTTCCGGCGTGGTGCCGATATCGATAAACAGCGTCGCCCCGTCCGGGATCTCGCTGGCCACCCGCCGGGCGATACGCTCTTTCTCCGCCGTCTGGGTCGCTTTGCGATCGTGCCAGGAGGTGTTCACCGAGCTGGAGGGCAGCGCCGCGCCGCCGTGGTGGCGGAGGATCATTTTCTGTTCGGCTAAATCGTTCAGGTCGCGGCGGATGGTCTGCGGGCTGACCGCAAACTGCTCAACCAGCTCTTCCGTGCTGACGTAACCCTGTTTTTTTACCAGCTCGATAATGGCGTCATGACGTTGTGTTTGTTTCATGAAATATCCCTGGAAAAATGTCGCCTACCCGACCCCTGTCGGTAAGTCTTTATGCGCGTTTTCGCCCATGCAAGGTATCGACAAACGCCATCGCCAGACCGGTCGCCAGACCAGCCACGTGCGCGCCGTTGGCGATCGCCATGCCGAAAACATCAAACCAGCCAGCAATTAACCACACTAAAGAGAAGAGTATTAACCCGCGCTGCAGATAAATACCGCTCTGCGGATCGCGCTCGCCCCGCAGCCAGACATAGCCCATCAGCGCGTAGACCACGCCCGACAGGCCGCCAAACCACGGGCCGCTAAACTGGTGCTGCACAAAGCCGCTCAGCAGGGCGCTGATGACGGTGATCACCACCAGCTTGCCGCTGCCGATGCGCTTTTCCACCGCGCCGCCGAGATACCACCACCATAGCAGGTTGAAGAGAATATGCATCAGCGAGAAATGCATGAAAGCATGGCTGAAATAGCGCCAGGCTTCGAACTGCAGCGAAGGATCGTAGGGCCAGGCCAGCCAAATCATCACCGGCTGATCGCCCACCAGATTTTGCAGGATGAATACCGCGATGCAGATTAGCAGAATCGCCAAGGTGAACGGGCCGGCGTTATGCCGCAGCGTGGCAAAGAAAGGAAAGCGCTGATAGCGCAACCCGCTATTGGTCTGTCCGGACTGCCAGCTCGCCGCCAGATAGCGCGGGTCCGCCGGGTTTTCGAGAAAACGCGCCAGCTCAGCCCTGACGCGCCCGGCCTGGCTCTCATCAGCCAACCAGACGTCGCTCTGGGTGTGCTGCTGGATAGTCAGGATAATCCCCTGCGTCGCCATATAATCGACAAACGCCTGGGCCACGCGCGGGTTGGCAAAAGAGGTAATCATTAACATGCAGCGAATCGCTTATTCCACACAAAGGGAGATAGTATACCTGCCAGTCGTTAAAACGTCCCGTGCGCCACTTCCGCCGGGAAATGGCGATGCCAGGCGTCGAACCCGCCGTCAACGCTGTAGACCTTATCAAACCCCTGCTGCAGCAGATATTGCGCGGCGCCCTTGCTGCTGTTGCCGTGATAGCACATCACCATCACCGCCGTGTCAAAGTCGTGGTCACGCATAAACGCGCCCAGCGTATCGTTGGTCAGATGAAACGCGCCCGGCGTATGGCCCATCGCATAGCTTTGCGGATCGCGGATATCGACCAAAACCGCCGTCTGCTGATGCAGTTTCTGGTGCGCTTCTTCAACGTTGATACATTCAAACTGTTCCATGGTTCTCTTCTCTTACTCGTCATGACGGGCGATGGCCGGCCCAATTTTACCCTGTAGTGTACCGTCAGGCGGTAAAGAAACGCCAATATGTTACACCCATCACTCCAAAATGTTTTTTTGATGTTACCAAAAGCGCGTTTGTTTGCTATAGTGAGCGATATCGAGCATTTGTGAGCTTAAACGAAAGTGTGAGAGGGTAAGAACGTGGAAACCAAAGATCTGATTGTGATAGGCGGAGGCATCAACGGTGCCGGTATCGCGGCAGATGCCGCCGGGCGTGGTTTATCCGTACTGATGCTGGAAGCGCGCGATCTCGCCTGCGCCACCTCCAGCGCCAGTTCCAAACTGATCCACGGCGGGCTACGCTACCTCGAACACTATGAGTTCCGCCTGGTCAGCGAAGCGCTGGCCGAACGCGAAGTGCTGTTAAAAATGGCCCCGCATATCGCCTTCCCGATGCGCTTTCGTCTCCCGCATCGCCCGCATCTGCGTCCGGCATGGATGATCCGTATCGGCTTATTTATGTACGATCATCTGGGCAAACGCACCAGCCTGCCGGGATCCACCGGCTTGCGTTTTGGCGCAGAGTCGGTACTTAAGCCGGAAATTGTGCGCGGTTTCGAATATTCCGACTGCTGGGTCGACGATGCCCGCCTGGTGCTGGCCAACGCGCAGATGGTCGTCCGCAAAGGCGGCGAAGTACGCACCCGCACTCGCGCCATCTCGGCAAAACGAGAGAATGGCCTGTGGGTGGTGGAAGCGGAAGATATTGATAGCGGCGAGAAGTTTACCTGGAAGGCGCGCGGTCTGGTTAATGCCACCGGTCCATGGGTCAAACAGTTCTTCGACGAAGGGATGCATCTGCGCTCGCCTTACGGTATCCGCCTGATTAAGGGCAGCCACATCGTGGTGCCGCGGGTACATACCCAGAAGCAGGCCTACATTCTGCAAAACGAAGATAAACGTATTGTGTTTGTTATCCCGTGGATGGATGAGTTCTCCATCATCGGCACGACGGACGTCGAGTATAAGGGCGATCCGAAAGCGGTGGCCATTGATGATAAAGAGATTAACTACCTGCTGAACGTCTATAACGCGCACTTTAAAAAGACCCTCAGCCGGGACGATATCGTCTGGACCTACTCCGGCGTCCGTCCGCTGTGCGACGACGAGTCGGATTCGCCGCAGGCGATCACCCGCGACTACACGCTGGATATTCACGATGAGAACGGCCAGGCGCCGCTGCTCTCCGTCTTCGGCGGGAAGCTGACCACCTATCGCAAACTGGCAGAGCACGCGCTGGAAAAACTGACCCCCTATTACAAAGGGATCGGCCCGGCATGGACCAAAACCGCGGTGCTCCCCGGCGGCGATATCGGCGGCGACCGCGACGACTACGCGGCAAAACTGCGCCGTCGCTTCCCGTTCATCAGCGAATCACTGGCCCGCCATTATGCCCGCACCTACGGGAGCAACAGCGAGTGGATCCTGAAGGAAGCCAGCGCCCTGAGCGATCTGGGAGAAGATTTTGGCCATGAGTTTTATGAAGCCGAGCTGAAGTATCTGGTTGAGCATGAATGGGTGCGCAGCCTGGATGACGCCATCTGGCGCCGTACCAAACAGGGCATGTGGCTGAATGGCGAGCAGCAGGCGCGCATCAGCGAATGGCTGGCGCAGCATGCGGGAAAGTCTGAGCTGTCGTTAGCGTCGTAACGCTGCCCGGCGGAAACGCCTGAGGCCAGGTTCAACCGCAATAATGAAACAACGGGGCCAAATGGCCCCGATGTGTTGCGTTGACTGGCTTACAGCCTTACCGGGTCGATATGCCAGATATATTTCGCGTACTCCTGGATCGTCCGGTCGGAAGAGAAGTAGCCCATGTTGGCAATATTCAGCATCGCCTTATAGGCCCACTCTTCCGGATGTTGATACAGCTCGTCGACGCGATCCTGGCAGTCCACATAGCTGCGATAGTCCGCCAGCACCTGGTAGTGGTCGCCAAAGTTAATCAGCGAATCCAGCAGGTCGCGGTAGCGCCCCGGTTCCGACGGGCTGAAAACGCCGGTACCGATCTGCGTCAGCGCCTGGTGAAGCTCTTCATCCTGCTCGTAGTATTCGCGCGGTTTATAGCCGCTGCGACGCAGCTCCTCCACCTCTTCCGCGGTGTTACCGAAGATAAAGATATTCTCTTCGCCCACGTGCTCCTGCATCTCCACGTTCGCCCCGTCGAGGGTGCCGATAGTCAGCGCGCCGTTAAGGGCAAACTTCATATTACTGGTGCCGGAAGCTTCCGTGCCTGCGAGGGAGATCTGTTCCGACAGGTCTGCTGCCGGAATGATCAGCTGCGCCAGGCTGACGCTGTAGTTGGGGATAAAGACCACCTTCAGCTTGTCGCCAATCTGCGGATCGTTATTGATCACCGCTGCCACATCGTTGATCAGGTGAATAATATGCTTGGCCATGTAGTAGGCTGAAGCCGCCTTACCGGCGAAAATATTCACCCGCGGCACCCACTCGGCCTGCGGATCGGCTTTGATCCGGTTATAGCGGGTAATAACGTGCAGCACATTCATCAGCTGGCGTTTGTACTCGTGAATGCGTTTGATCTGCACATCAAACAGCGCCTTCGGATTCACCACCACATTGAGCTGCTGCGCAATATAGCTGGCCAGCCGCTGTTTGTTTTCCAGTTTAGCCTGACGCACCGCCTGGTTGACCGTCGGATAGTCGATATGCTGCTTCAGCTCGTCAAGCTGGCTCAGATCGGTCCGCCAGGTGCGGCCGATATGCTCATCCAGCACTTTCGACAGCGGCGGGTTGGCCAGCGCCAGCCAGCGGCGCGGCGTGACGCCGTTGGTCACGTTGGTAAAGCGCATCGGGAAAATTTTAGCGAATTCGGCAAACAGCGACTCCACCATCAACCGGGAATGGAGCTCCGACACCCCGTTGACTTTGTGACTGACCACCACCGCCAGCCAGGCCATCCGCACGCGACGCCCGTTGGACTCGTCAATGATCGAGGTACGGCTGAGCAGCGCGGTATCGTTGGGATACTGCTCCTGCAGAGTCTTGAGAAAGTAGTCGTTAATCTCAAAGATAATCTGCAGATGGCGCGGGAGAATTTTACCCAGCATATCCACCGGCCAGGTCTCGAGCGCTTCGCTCATCAGGGTATGGTTGGTATAGGAGAAGACCTGGCAGGTCACCTCGAACGCCTCGTCCCAGCTGAATTTATGCTCATCGATAAGCAGGCGCATCAGCTCCGGTATCGATAGCACCGGGTGGGTATCATTCAGATGAATGGCAATCTTGTCCGCCAGGTTGTCATAGGTCTTATGCAACATGTAATGGCGGCTCAGGATATCCTGCACCGTGGCCGAGACGAGGAAATACTCCTGGCGCAGGCGCAGCTCGCGGCCGGAGTAGGTTGAGTCGTCCGGATAGAGCACGCGGGAGACGTTTTCGGAGTGGTTCTTATCCTCTACCGCGGCGAAATAGTCACCCTGATTGAACTTACCGAGGTTTATTTCGCTACTGGCCTGTGCGCTCCACAGACGCAGCGTGTTGGTGGCGTCAGTGTCAAAGCCGGGGATAATCTGGTCGTAGGCTTCAGCGATGATCTCTTCCGTCTCAATCCAACGGGTTTTCTTCCCCTCCTGCTGAATGCGGCCGCCGAAGCGCACTTTATAGCGGGTATTGTGGCGCTCAAACTCCCACGGGTTACCGTACTCCAGCCAATAGTCAGGGGACTCTTTTTGCCGGCCATCGACGATATTCTGTTTAAACATCCCGTAGTCGTAGCGGATCCCATAGCCGCGTCCCGGCAGGCCTAGCGCCGCCAGGGAGTCAAGGAAGCAGGCCGCCAGGCGGCCCAGACCGCCGTTGCCAAGCCCGGGGTCGTTCTCTTCATCGATCAGCTCTTCGAGATCGAGCCCCATCTCCGCCAGCGCGCTGCTCACATCGTCATAGATGCCGAGCGACAGCAGGGCATTCGAGAGGGTACGGCCGATCAGGAACTCCATCGACAGATAGTATACCTGGCGCACTTCCTGCGAGAGCTGCGCGCGGTTGGAGCGCAACCAGCGCTCCACCATGCGATCGCGAACGGCAAACAGCGTGGCGTTAAGCCATTCATGCTTGTTGGCGATGGCCGGATCTTTACCGATGATAAACATCAGCTTATAGGCAATAGAATGCTTTAACGCCTCAACGCTCAGCGTCGGTGATGCATAGCTAAAGGGTACATTCATAACAATGACTCCAGTGGTTACATCAAGCGTTGATAAAGTTCGCGATAGGAGTTCGCGGCAACCTGCCAGCTAAAATCCATATTCATCGCCTGACGCTGCACATAGCGCCAGAGCGATGGGCGCGACCAGAGGACAAAGGCGCGACGAATAGCGCGCAGCAATGACAGCGCATTGCTGTCCTCAAAGACAAAACCTGTCGCCAGACCATCGGCAAGGTTCTCCAGCGAACTGTCTGAGACCGTGTCCGCCAGACCGCCGGTGCGGCGCACCAGCGGCAGCGTACCGTACTTCAGACCGTACAGCTGGGTCAGGCCGCAGGGTTCAAAGCGGCTCGGGACCAGAATGACGTCGGCGCCCCCCATAATGCGGTGGGAGAAGGCCTCATGGTAGCCAATCTGCACACCCACTTTGCCTGGATGTTCGGCGGCGGCGGCGAGAAACCCTTCCTGCAGCACCGGATCGCCGGCGCCCAGCAGCGCCAGCTGGCCGCCCTGCTCAAGCAGGCCCGGCAGCGCTTCGAGCACCAGATCCAGCCCTTTCTGGCTGGTGAGACGGCTGACGACAGCAAACAGCGGCGCTTTATCATCGACCTTCAGGCCCATGGCGATCTGCAGCTGACGCTTGTTCTCCGCCTTCTCCTCCAGCGTGTCGCGATCGTAGCGCATCGGCAGCAGGAGGTCGTTTTGCGGGCTCCAGATACCGTCGTCAACGCCGTTGAGAATTCCCGACAGCCGTCCTTCATGATGGCGCTGACGCAGCAGCCCCTCCATGCCGTAGGCGTACTGCGGCTCGGTGATCTCGCGCGCGTAGGTCGGGCTCACCGCCGTAATATGATCGGCGTAGTAAAGACCGGCCTTCAGAAACGAGATCTGGCCGTTAAACTCTAGGCCATGCATGTTGTAAAACGACCACGGCAGTTCGATATCATTCATATGCCAGGAGTAAAACATCCCCTGGTACGCCAGGTTATGCACGGTAAAGACCGATTTAGCCGGGCGGCCGCGCGCCGCCAGGTAGGCCGGCGTCAGGCCGGCGTGCCAGTCGTGGGCATGGACCACATCCGGTCGCCAGAATGGATCCAGTCCGCTGGCCATTTCGCTTCCCACCCAGCCCAGTAGCGCAAAGCGCAGAACGTTGTCGGTATAAGCGTGCTGGTTGGTATCGTGGTAAGGGCTCCCCGGCCGGTCATAGAGATGCGGGGCGTCTATCAGATAGATCCCCACGCCGTTAAAGTGGCCGTACAGCAGCGTGATCCGCCCGGCGAACGTATCCCGGCGGGTCACCACCTGGGCATCCACCACGCCGCGGCGGATATCAGGAAACGCCGGCAACAGCACGCGCGTATCGATACCCTCCGCGATTTGCGCCGCCGGCAGCGCGCCGATGACGTCCGCCAGACCGCCCGTCTTTAACAGCGGGAACATCTCAGAACATACATGTAAGACCTGCATTAGCGCTCCTGTTTGTGCCCCAATTTCCGCAGCATGTCGCGGGTCACCAGCACGATACCTTCCTCTGAGCGATAGAAGCGGCGTGCATCCTCTTCCGCGTTCTCACCAATCACCATACCTTCCGGGATGACGCAGGCGCGGTCAATCACGCAGCGACGCAGGCGGCATGAGCGCCCCACCCAGACATCTGGCAACAAGACTGCCGAATCAATGTTACAGAATGAGTTCACCCGCACGCGCGGGAACAGCACCGACTGCACCACCACCGACCCGGAGATAATGCACCCCCCGGAAACCAGCGAGTTCAGGGTCATGCCGTGGCTACCGGAGCGGTCCTGCACGAACTTCGCCGGCGGCAGCGATTCCATATGGGTACGGATCGGCCAGTTCTGGTCGTACATATCCAGCTCCGGCGTGACTGACGCCAGATCGAGGTTGGCCTTCCAGTAGGCTTCCAGCGTCCCCACGTCGCGCCAGTACGGCTCGGCGTTCGGGTCGGACTGAACGCAGGAGAGCGGGAAAGGATGTGCATAAGCCATGCCAGCTTCAGTGATCTTCGGAATGATGTCTTTGCCGAAATCATGGCTGGAGTTCTCGTTGCGATCGTCTTCTTCCAGCAGCTCATAAAGATAGGCGGCGTCAAAGACATAAATGCCCATGCTGGCCAGCGATTTGGTCGGGTCGGTCGGCATCGCCGGCGGGTTGGCGGGTTTCTCGACAAACTCAATGATCTTTTCGTTTTCGTCGACCGCCATGACGCCGAAGGCGGATGCCTCTTCAATGGGCACCGGCATGCAGGCCACGGTGCAACGCGCCCCTTTTTCGACATGGTCGATCAGCATGCGCGAGTAGTCCTGCTTATAAATATGGTCGCCCGCGAGGATCACCACGTACTCGGCCTTGTAGCGGCTGATGATATCCAGGTTCTGCGTCACCGCATCCGCCGTGCCGCGATACCAGTTTTCGCCGTGTACGCGCTGTTGAGCCGGCAGCAGATCGACAAACTCGTTCATCTCTTCGCTGAAGAAAGACCAGCCGCGCTGGATGTGCTGCACCAGCGTATGCGACTGATACTGGGTAATAACGCCGATGCGGCGGATCCCTGAGTTAATGCAGTTAGATAATGCGAAATCGATAATACGGAACTTGCCGCCGAAGTGAACGGCAGGTTTCGCACGCTTAATGGTGAGATCCTTAAGCCGGGTGCCACGGCCGCCCGCGAGGATCAACGCCACGGATTTGATGGGTAATTGACGCGCCAGCATCAGCGGATCGTTTTTTTCAAGCCTAACCATGATTAACTCCTTTTTACACCCCCGCTTTCCTGCTCATCCCGCCGCGCCGCCGCCACGGGTTTACCGGAAGCTTCAGGGCTTACGACCTTTGAAATACGCACACTCCGTGCGCGGGCCCATGCCAGACAGCCATGATGACCGGATTATCCTCTCCGGCGAATGGAGGAACGGCGCGCCATTCCCCCTCGGGTAAAACCATATCGACCACCTCTGCGGTGGCGTTCAGCGTGAGCAGCCAGCGATCCGACAACTGGATTTGCATACACGCTGCCCCCTGCTGCCACTCCCCGGCAGTCAGCGGCTGGGCATTGCGATTAAGCCAACGGACGCTGCCATCCCCCTCCTGCCACCAGCGGTTGCGGGTGAGCGCCGGAATGCGCCGGCGCAGGTGGATCAGCGCCGCGGTAAAGGCGGTTAATCCCGGGTTCGCCTGGCGCCAGTCCAGCCACGTCAGGGCATTGTCCTGGCAGTAAGCATTATTGTTGCCGTGCTGGCTGTGGCCTTGCTCATCGCCCGCCAGCAGCATCGGCGTCCCCTGAGCCAGCAGCAGCGTCGTCAGCAGCGCATGCACGCTGGCGCGTCGCCGTTCAATCACCGCAAAATTAGCTTCTAATCCTTCTATACCATGATTGTTGCTGTAGTTATTGTTAGTCCCATCGCGATTCTCCTCCCCGTTTGCCTCATTGTGTTTCTGATTGAAACAAACGCAGTCGCGCAGCGTGAATCCATCGTGGGCCGTCACCAGGTTGACCGTCGCCGATGGCGGCTTGCCATCACGGGCAAAGAGATCGCTGGAGGCCGCGAAGCGTTGCGCGAAATCCCCCAGGGAGACGTTTTGCTGCAGCCAGAAGCGGCGGGCGCTATCGCGAAAATGGTCGTTCCACTCGGCGAACAGCGGGGGAAAATTGCCCACCTGGTAGCCCCCCGGGCCGATATCCCAGGGTTCGGCGATCAGTTTCACCTGCGACAGCACGCTGTCGTGGCGGATAGCCTCGAACAGTGGCGCATCCTGGCGGAATTCCGGTGTCCGCCCCATCACTGAGGCGAGATCGAAGCGAAAACCGTCGACATGGCACTCATCCACCCAGAAGCGCAAACACTGGCGCGCCAGTTCCACTACCCCCGGGTGGCTGAGATTGAGCGTATTCCCGCACCCGGTCCAGTTGTGATAATCGCCATCTTCCCTTACCCAATAATAGCTACGGTTGTCGATTCCGCGCAGGGAGACGGTGGGACCTTCAAGATCGATTTCCGCGCTATGGTTGAGCACGATATCCAGAATCACTTCGATACCGGCGGCGTGCAGCGCCTTAACCGCATCGCGAAACTCATCCAGGGCGCGCGTCGGGTCGCTGGCATAGCGCGGATCCAGCGCGAACCATGCCAGTGGGTTGTAGCCCCAGTAGTTGCTCAACCCCATCCGCTGCAGTCGCGGCTCGCTGGCGAACTGCGCCACCGGCAACAGCTCAAGGGCGCTAATGCCCAGCGATTTGAAGTAAGCGATCATTACCGGGTGGCCCAGCGCCTTATAAGTTCCGCGAATAGCTTCCGGCAGCTGCGGATTAAGCAGGGTGAGCCCTTTCACGTGCGCCTCATAAATCACCGTTTCCCCCCACGGGGTACGCGGCGGTTGATCGCCCAGCCAGTCGTAATGCAGATCCACGACCTGCGATTTTGGCGCTATCGCGGCGCTGTCGCGATGATCCGGCTGCCACATTCCGCCGTGCAGGCGTTCGTCGTCCGGCAGCTCGCCTTCCACCCGGTGCGCGCAGGGATCGAGCAGCAGCTTGGCCGGGTTAAAGCGGTGTCCCTGCGCCGGATCCCAGGGACCATGCACCCGGTAGCCGTAGCGCAGGCCCGGCCCGACGGCAGCCAGCCAGCCGTGCCAGATGTCGCCGCTGCGCGCCGGGAGATCGAAGCGTTGCTCGTTGCCCTGCTCGTCGAACACGCACAGCTCCACCCGCTCAGCGTGGGCGGAGAAGAGGGCGAAGTTCACCCCTTTGCCGTCATAGCTGGCGCCCAACGGCGCAGGTTTGCCTGCCGCGAGGTTGGTCATTGCGCCTCCCGGACCAGCCAGATCGTCGCCAGCGGCGGCAGGGTCAGGGACAGCGAATGTTCGCGACCGTGGCTGGGGATAGCATCGCTTTCCACCACGCCGCCGTTGCCCTGGTTGCTGCCGTGATAGTGCATTGAGTCGGTATTCAACGCCTCGCGCCAGCGGCCCGGCTGGTTGATGCCGAAGCGGTAGTCATGGCGCGGTACCGGCGTGAAGTTGCTGGCGACGATAATCTCGTTCCCGGCCCGGTCGCGGCGCACAAAGACAAACACCGAGCGCTCATGGTCGTCGACCACCAGCCATTCGAAGCCGTACGGGTCGAAATCCAGCTCGTGCAGCGCCTTATGGTGGCGATAGGTATGGTTCAGGTCGCGCACCAGCCGCTGAACGCCGTGGTGCCAGTTGTCGCCGCCCTCCAGCAGATGCCAGTCGAGGCTGCCGTCGTGGTTCCACTCGCGGCCCTGAGCGAACTCATTGCCCATAAACAGCAGCTTTTTCCCCGGGAAGGCGAACAGCCAGCCGTAGTAGGCGCGCAGGTTAGCGAACTTCTGCCAGGCATCCCCCGGCATGCGGTCGAGAATCGATTTTTTGCCGTGCACCACTTCATCGTGGGAGAGCGGCAGCACAAAGTTCTCGGTGTAGTTGTAGAGCATGCCGAAGGTCATTTTGTCGTGATGGTAGCGGCGATGCACCGGATCGAGCTTCATGTAATCCAGGGTGTCATGCATCCAGCCGAGGTTCCATTTGAACCAGAAACCGAGGCCGCCGCCGGCTGGCGGACGGGTTACCCCGGCGAAATCGGTGGACTCTTCCGCCATGGTGACCGCGCCCGGCGTCTGTTCGCCAAGGATGCGGTTGGTGTTGCGCAGAAACTCAATGGCTTCCAGATTTTCCCGGCCGCCGTATTCGTTAGGGATCCACTCCCCCGCCTTGCGGCTGTAGTCGCGATAGATCATCGAGGCCACCGCGTCGACGCGCAGCGCATCGATGCCGAAGCGTTCGATCCAGTACAGCGCGTTACCCACCAGGTAGTTGCTGACTTCCCGACGTCCGTAGTTGTAGATCAGGGTATTCCAGTCCTGGTGATATCCCTCGCGCGGATCGCTGTGCTCATACAGCGAAGTGCCGTCAAACGAGGCAAGGGCAAAATCATCCGCCGGAAAGTGGCCGGGCACCCAGTCAAGAATGACGTTCAGCCCGGCGGCGTGCGCGGCGTTGATAAAGTAACGGAAATCGTCACGAGTGCCGAAACGGCGGGTCGGCGCATAGAGGCCGGTAGGTTGATAGCCCCAGCTGCCGTCGAACGGGTGTTCGTTAACCGGCAGCAGCTCGAGATGGGTGAAGCCCATCCATTTCGCGTAGGGGACCAGCTGGTCGGCCAGCTCGCGGTAGCTCAGCCAGAAATTATTGTCGGTATGGCGGCGCCAGGAGCCGAGATGCACTTCATAGATAGAGATCGGGGCATCAAACTGGTTCGCCGCTCTGCGGTCCGCCGGCTGTTCCACTTTGGGCGGCAGGTCGCAGATAAGCGAGGCGCTTTCCGGACGCATTTGCGACTCAAAGGCATAAGGATCGGCTTTGACCCGCAGGTGGCCGTGGGCGTCAATCAGTTCGAATTTATACAGCTGGCCATTGTGCGCGCCGGGAACGAACAGCTCCCAGATCCCGGACTCTTTGCGGAATCGCATCGGGTGGCGTCGGCCGTCCCAGTAGTTAAACTGCCCCACCACCGAGACGCGGCGGGCGTTCGGCGCCCACACCGAGAAACGGGTGCCGGTAACGCCGTCCATGGTGGCGGCATGCGCGCCCAGCGTTTCGTAAGGGCGCAGGTGGGTCCCTTCCGACAGCAGCCAGACGTCAAGATCCTGCAGCAGCGGACCAAAGCGATAAGGGTCATCAATCAGATTCTGCTGTCCGTGCCAGGTGACGGCCAGCTGATAGCGAAAGGCGTTTTTACGCCGCGGCAGAACGCCGCTGAAAAAACCACGCGAGTCGAGGCATTCGAGCTTGCCGACTTTGCGTCCGGTTTTTGGTTCAATAACCCACACATCGGTGGCATCGGGTAATAATGCGCGCACTTCCAGCCCGGCGTCGGTACGGTGCATGCCGAGCACGGAAAAAGGGTCCGCGAAATGACCGGCGATTAGCGCATTAATCACGTCTCTATCGATATGATTAGACATGCTTTCATCCTGTTGTAAGTGTCGCTCATTCCTGTAACTGGCGACTTTTTTGACCTGAACGGCGCAGCGCTTTTTGCATCCTTCTGCTCCGTCCCACCTTCAGGTAAGGAATTCCTTACTTAAAGCATAGCCAAGGCTGAGTTACCTCCGTGGGGAAAAATCTAACATCCGCGTTTACTCCTTGTATTACGCAAAAAAAAAGGGGGCTCGAAGACCCCCTTTCTGTTCATCCTGTGCTTACGCCAGCTGGCGAAGCATCCGGCGCAGCGGCTCGGCGGCGCCCCACAGCAGCTGGTCGCCAACGGTAAAGGCCGACAGGTATTCCGGTCCCATATTCAGTTTACGCAGGCGTCCGACCGGGGTGGTCAGGGTGCCAGTCACCGCGGCTGGGGTCAGCTCGCGCATGGTAATGTCGCGATCGTTCGGTACCACTTTGGCCCACGGGTTGTGCGCGGCCAGTAGCTCCTCAACGGTCGGGATAGAGACATCTTTTTTCAGCTTGATGGTGAACGCCTGGCTGTGGCAGCGCAGCGCGCCAACGCGGACGCACAGGCCGTCTACAGGGATAACGGACGAGGTGGCGAGGATCTTGTTGGTCTCCGCCTGGCCTTTCCACTCTTCGCGGCTCTGGCCGTTATCCAGTTGTTTGTCGATCCACGGGATCAGGCTGCCCGCCAGCGGAACGCCGAAGTTATCCACCGGCAGCTCGCCGCTGCGGGTCAGCGACGTCACTTTGCGCTCGATTTCCAGAATGGCGGAAGCCGGGTCCGCCAGCTCTGTCGCGACGTGGTTGTGCAGTTGGCCCATCTGGCTCAGCAGTTCGCGCATATGACGCGCGCCGCCGCCGGAAGCCGCCTGGTATGTCGCCACGCTGACCCACTCCACCAGATCCTGGGCAAACAGGCCGCCGAGGGACATCAGCATCAGGCTGACGGTACAGTTGCCGCCGACAAAGGTTTTTACGCCGTTGTTCAGGCCGGCGGTGATCACGTCCTGGTTAACCGGGTCGAGGATAATGATCGCATCGTCCTTCATGCGCAGCGAAGAGGCCGCGTCAATCCAGTAACCCTGCCAGCCGCTTTCGCGCAGCTTCGGGTAAATCTCGTTGGTGTAATCGCCGCCCTGGCACGTGACAATAATGTCCAGTGCCTTCAGCGCGTCCAGATCGAACGCATCCTGAAGCGTGCCACCGGTGCTACCGCCGAATGACGGCGCTGGCTGTCCCAGCTGGGAGGTAGAGAAGAACACCGGGCGAATGGCGTCGAAATCGCGCTCTTCAACCATGCGTTGCATGAGAACAGAGCCGACCATTCCGCGCCAGCCGATAAAACCAACATTTTTCATAACGTATTCCTGCGAGGTGTGTGCTGTTTGTGCCTGACCAGTTTCCAACTGGATTATCCCTCACCTTACAAAATGCAGCTAAAGTCGCAAGTGAAATTAATCAATGATTGCTGAACAATCAGAAAAGCAACTTATCCTGCGCATTGTCCACCGTCGCTGGTAGTCGTCAAAAGCGCAATGATTATCGGGGAAATCACCCAGGGAATGGAACATTTTCCGTTGCGATTTTATTGATCCTGATTATGGATTAAGCACGAAATCGGCTGATTTTCCCCTTGCCAAAAAGAAGCAACAAACCCAGGTGCAGCAAGGCTTGCCGAAGGATACGAGCATCGTCGTAGCGCTAATAAGGGCGAGGAGCCGGAAGAGAAAAGAGGGAAAAAGCGCGGCTTATTGCCGGGAAGCCAGGGTAAACGGCGTTACCCTGGCTTTTGGCCTCCCGCGAGCGGGTGACGAACAGACTTAGCTCAGAAGCTGGAAGGCAATCATGCCGACAATCGCCCCGGTGGTGCCGAGGATGGTTTCCATCATCGTCCAGGTTTTCAGCGTCTGGGCTTCGGTGGCGCCGGTAAATTTACCGAACAACCAGAAGCCGGCGTCGTTCACGTGGCTCACCACAATCGAGCCTCCGGCGATACAGATAGATAATGCCGCCATCTGCGCGCCGCTGTAGTTCAGCTGCTCAATCACCGGCATCACCAGGCCGACAGCCGTCAGGCACGCCACGGTGGCAGATCCCTGGATGATACGCACCGCCGCCGCCAGCACGAAGCAGGTAATGGCGATCGGCAGCCCCATGCCGGTCAGCGCTTCACCAAGCGCCGGGCCGACGCCGGAGTCAACCAGCACCTGCTTGAAGACGCCGCCAGCCCCGATCACCAGCAGGATAATTCCCGCCGGCTGCAGCGCATGGCCGCAGATCTCCATTACCCGGTCTTTCGCCATCCCCTGACGTACCGCCAGGCCGTAGATCGCCACCAGGCAGGCCACCAGGATCGCGGTGAACGGGTGACCGATAAATTCGAACCATTCGTAAGCGGTAGACCCCACCGGTACAAAGCGCGCGGCGATGGTTTTCAGGCCTACCAGCACCAGCGGTAGCAGGATCAGCGACAGGCTGAAGCCGAAGGAGGGCATTTTGCCTTCGCCGAGATGCGGCTCGGTCACGTCGTCAGGAATATGCAGCTCAACGTAGCGGCTGATGAAGTTGCCCCACAGCGGCCCGGCGATAATCATCCCCGGAATTGCCGCGCACAGGCCAATCAGGATCATCCAGCCAAAGTCGGCGTGCATTTGCGACGCCAGCAGCATCGGCGCCGGTCCCGGCAGCAGGAACGCTGCGGCGGCGGCCACCCCGGCAAACAGCGGGATCACCAGCTTCACGAGGTTAGTGCCGGTATGGCGCGCCATCGAGAAGGCGACGCTGATCAGTAGTACGATCGCCACTTCGAAAAACAGCGGCAGCGCGCAGATGAGGCCGGCGAGACCAATCGCATAGTGCGCGCGATTGTGGCCGAAGGATTTGAGCATCTTGACGGCAATCTGATCGACCGCCCCCGTTTCATGCAGGATCTTACCGAACATCGCGCCCAGCGCGACGACGATCGCCAGGAAGCCCAGCGTACCGCCCATCCCCTTCTCCATCGTCGCCGCGATTTTATCCAGCGGCATGCCGGAGAAGAGACCTGCACCAATAGAAACCACCATCAAAGCCACGAAGGCGTGCATCCGCGCCTTCATGACTAAAAACAGCAGCAGCAATACCGAGCCGACAGCTGTTAAAACAAGCGTTAAAGTACTCACTAGTGACTGCCTTTGTTGATCACCTCAATGGTGCTGGCCACCACGCCTTCCAGCGGCTGGTCGATATCGACGATAAGCACATCGCTCTCGTCGGCGCCTGGTTCCTGCAGCGTTTCAAACTGCGTCACCAACATTTGGGTTTTGAAGAAGTGCCCTTTACGCGCCTTCAGACGGTTTTCGATCACCTCGAAGTCGCCTTTCAGGTAGATGAAGGAGAGGTTCGGGTTGCCCTTGCGCAGAATGTCGCGATAGCTCTTCTTCAGCGCCGAGCAGACGATCAGCGACACCTTATTGGTACGCTGCATGGCAAACGCGGCGTCATTTAACGCCTGCAGCCACGGGGTACGGTCGTCATCGTTGAGCGGCTCACCGGAAGCCATCTTGGTGATATTGCTGCGCGGATGCAGAAAGTCGCCGTCGAGAAACGCGGCATGCAGCTGATGCGCCACTTCGCTGGCGACAGCGGATTTTCCGCTGCCGGAAACGCCCATCAGAACGTAGACGTGGTGATCATGATTAGTCGTGCTCAAAGCATCCTCCCACCGGACAGGTACGCCGCGCCGTGGCTGAGACTCATTGAGCGCGAAGGCGGCGTATCGGTTAATTGTTACGGGTAACTGTTATCGGTAACATTGTCATGCCGGACCTGTGGAGAAGCAATATCCATTCGTGCCAGATGTGAATATGTGTGATCTACTTCAAACTTGTCAGTTTAAATTGATCCGCCCGGTGACAATGTGAAACCTAAATCTAACATCTTAGGGGTAATCGCTTCGCCACGAATGCGCGCCAGCAGACGTTCGGCGCCGATGCGCCCCATCCGCTCACGCGGAGTCAGGACGCTGGCCAGCCGCGGCTCCATCACCTGGCCGATATCGTGGCCGTGGAAACCGGCAATTGCCATATCATCGGGGATCTTCAGCCCCAGGCGCTGGCACTCAAAGGCCGCGCCGACCGCGAGGTCATCGTTGGTGCAAAAGATGCCGTCAAGCTGCGGGTATTCGCGACGCGCCTGGCGCATCAGCTCAATCCCGGATGAATAGGACGAGGACTGCTCCACCATCACGCTGTAGGGCGTCATACCGGCGTCGAGCATCGCCTGCTCGTACCCCTTCTGTTTGATGATAGTACGTTCATCAAGACGCGCCCCCAGATAGGCGACGTGGCGGTGGCCGCGGGCGATGATCGCCGCGGTCATCTGCCGGGCAGCTTCAAAGTTATCAAACCCGACCGCAATATCGAGGCATGGCGACCGGCTGTCCATCAGCTCCACCACCGGAATGCCGGCGACTTCAATCATCTTCAGGGTGCGGGGCGTATGGGTGCGTTCGGTGAGGATCAGGCCGTCAATGTTCCAGGAGAGCATTGATTCGAGGCGTTTCTCTTCCATTTCCGGCTTGTAGCCGTAGTGCGCCAGCATGGTTTGATAGCCGAAGGCGTCGGTGACGCTTTCAATACCGCGCAGCACTTCCGAGAACACCTGGTTGGTTAACGATGGCAGCAGCACGCCAATCGCGCGGCTGGTGGCGTTGGAGAGAATGTCAGGGGCGCGATTGGGAATATAACCCAGTTCATCGAGGGCAACGGCAATCTTGCCACGCAGCGCTTCGGAGACCTGCTCCGGGTTGCGTAAATAGCGACTGACCGTCATTTTGGTCACGCCGACAAGATCGGCTACATCCTGAAGTACGGGTCTTTTCTTTTTCATCGTCCTGACTGTGATCAACGGGGAAACATTTTCTCAGTTTATCACGGACAAAGCGCAACCTTCCCTCATGTTAGGGAAGGTTGCGCAATTTATTTATACCCATCATAGTTCAAGTTGCATGCGCGTTGGCTTTCCTCGCTCACCCCAGTCACTTACTTATGTAAGCTCCTGGGGATTCGCTGCGTCGCCGCCTTCCTGCAAATCGCATTATTTTGGGTATAGACTACCTCAGATAACTATCAAACCGGCGGCAGATCGAACAGCAGGATTTCGCTATCGCTGTCGGCATGAACCGAAATCGCCTGCTCATCCCAGATGGCCAGACCATCGCTGGTGGTAGCTTTGGTACCGTTGATGGTCACTTCGCCTTTGACGACCTGGATCCAGACGCGGCGTTCCGCAGCAATCTGGTGAACCGACTGCTCATCTTTCAGCAGCGCCCAGCGATACAGTTCCATATCCTGGTACACCTTCAGCGAGCCATCTCGCGCATCCGGCGACAGCACCAGCTGTTTGCCCTGGGCGGCGTCGAAGCGGCGCTGCTCGTAGCGCGGGGTAATGCCGGTTTCTTCCGGAATAATCCAGATCTGGTACAGACGCAGACGATCGGTTTTGCTCGGATTGTACTCAGAGTGACGCACCCCGGTACCCGCGCTCATGATCTGAAACTCGCCCGCCGGCACCTGCTCTTTGTTGCCCATGCTGTCCTGGTGCTCCACCGCCCCTTCCAGCACATAGGTCAGGATCTCCATGTCTTTGTGCGGGTGGGTACCGAAGCCCTGACCGGCGTCGATGACGTCATCGTTAATCACCCGCAGGGCGGAGAAGCCCATAAAGTTCGGGTCGTAATAGTTGGCGAAAGAGAAAGTATGCCAGGAATCCAGCCAGCCATGGTTAGCATGGCCACGTTCGTTCGCTTTGCGTAAGTAGATCATGTTGCACCCCCATATGTTTTCGATGGAGTCAGTGTGGACCCATTTCGCCAACGATCATAGAGGGTGAAAATTGACTCCTCTGTTCAAAAAATATGAACAAGCGCAGAGGAGCCGATTGGGCTTATTTCACCAGGGTAATAGTGGCCGGTGATGGCTGCTCAAAGCCGCGCTGCAGGATCTCCATATTGGTAAGAACGTCAGATTCCTTGACGTAATTTGGCTGGCCGTTGACGAGGGTATCGTACAGCGCGTCGTATACCCGGCCATAGTCGCCGCTCTCCAGCGGGACCGCTTCGCGCACCGTCTCCCCCGCGTCGTTGACATACACCAGCTCGCCGACGCTGTCATCCGCGCCAAAGCCCGGCTCGCCCGGCATGATATTGGCTTTCAGGCTGGTTTCCTGCTGGTCGATACCATATTTCACAAACGAGCCTTTATGGCCGTGGACGATGAATTTCGGGTAGTCGATCTGCACCAGATGGCTGGTCTTAACGATAGCCTTCAGATCGCCGTAGAACAGCTGGGCCTCAAAGGTATCGTCCGGGTTAGCTTTGTTGCGCAGCGAGCGCAGATCGTAAGCAACATGGTCCGGGCGGCCGAACAGCGAAATAATCTGGTCCAGGGTATGTACGCCAAGGCCATAGAACTCGCCGTTTTGCGGACCGCCAGGGTTGGTCTCCGCCAGCGGGCGGTAGTTGTCAAAATGGCTTTCGATCTCCACCAGTTCGCCAAGCTTGCCGCTCTCAATCACCTTCTTGGTGGTCAGGAAGCAGGAATCGAAGCGGCGGTTCTGGTAGGGCGTCACCGTCAGGCATTTGCTGTTCGCCAGCGCAAACAGGGTTTTGGCTTCCTCCAGCGTCGGGGTGAACGGCTTTTCCACCAGCACATTTTTCCCCGCCTCCAGCGCCTTTTTCGCATATTCAAAATGGCTGTCGGCATGGGTGCAGACCACCACCAGCCTGACCTGCGGGTCGTTAAATACTTCATCGAGATCGCTGGTGAAATGGATGTGGGAATACTGCGGCGCCTGCTCTTCGGGCTTCGCCCGACGGCGGTAGATGTGCGCCACCTGCCAGCGGTCCTGGCGGTGTAATACGTAAGGAAGATGGTAGCGGGTGGTGCTTTTGCCGAAGCCAATAAATGCGCAGTGCAGAGTCATAACGCTGTCCTTAGTGAATGAACTACCTTCAACCATAGCGCAAGCCGGGACATGACTTCATCCTCTCAGTCCGTTTTCCGTGAAGATTCGTCAAAAAAATAGGTAGTGCACTACTTATACGTAATTATTAATAACTACTTGATTAATAAGTGATTAAATCACCACTTTCCGGCTAAACCTCTTGATCTCAATGGCGAAACTGCGGATAAGTGGAGGGCAAACCAGGACGTTGCTGATGACTAACGGAGTAGCCAGCCGCTGCTAATGGACAAACAGTATCTCGCCTTAAACGGCGCCCTTTTTTTCTGGCTTCTCGCGCTGATCGCCTGGTCTGTCAATGCGATCGTGCCGGCGCGCCTGGCGGCCGCCTGCGCGCTGGTTGCCTTCCTCCTCCATAGCCAACGGAACAAGATTAACGCGATGTTTATCAAGAAAAATAAAACGGAACCCCAGACTTCAGAAGTGGTCACGCCTCCGGCAAATAACCCAGAATCCCCAACGGTCGCCAGTAAAAAACAAGAGACCACGGTCATCGCCAGCGGGGTGCATTTCGTCGGCAATATTGTCGCCAGCGGCCATGTCTACATTCACGGCCAGCTTACCGGCAACATTGAGGCTAAAGAACATCTGATTAAGGTGATGCGTGAAGGCCAGGTGGAGGGCAACATCAGCTGCCGGGAGCTGATTATTGACGGCAAGGTGCAGGGCCAGTGTCGCGGCGACAGCATCAGCATTGAGGAGCATGGCAATTTGGATGGCACCCTCACCTATCGCTCGCTGGCGATTAAAAAGGGGGGCCTGTTCACCGGCAGCGCCGAGGTGCTGGCCGCGGCGGAAAGCAAAAGTCATCTCATCGGCCTGGTTGCGGAAGACGGCGTGACGTCCGCCAGGCCGCAAAGCGCCTGAGATTGCAGCAAAAAAAAAGCCAGCACCCGGCTGGCTAAAGTAATACTGGAAGCAATGTGAGCAATGTCGTGCTTTCAGGCTTTCCGCAGGGGTCTTCCTGAATGCAGGACAATAATAATCATTCTCATTCGCACTTGTCTATCTTTTTTTGCAAAAAACAACATTGACTCCCCGGCTGCCGTCAGAGATGGTGAAGGGGAATCAACCACCAAAAAGAGGATAGGGGAATGAGTGACATAGTGATACGCCATGCCGAACCGCGCGATGCTGAACCTTTACGTATGCTGATGGCGCACCCGGAGGTCTATCATGACACGCTACAGATCCCTTACCCCGCCATGGAAGCCTGGCAGGAGAAGCTACAGCCCAAACCCCATACCTTCCACCTGGTAGCGACGCTGGACGATCGGGTTACCGGGCATCTGTCGCTCCATGTCGAGCCGCGCCCTCGTCGCAGCCACGTTGCGACCTTTGGTATGGCGGTTTCAGCAGGCCATCAGGGCCGCGGTATCGGCAGCGCCCTGATGCGCGAGATGATCGACCTGTGCGATAACTGGCTGCGCGTTGACCGCATTGAGCTGACGGTGTTCGCCGATAACGAGCCAGCGATTGCGGTGTACAAAAAACACGGATTTGAGATCGAAGGCACCGGCAAGCTTTACGCGCTGCGCAACGGTGAGTATGTGGATGCGTATTATATGGCGAGAATGAAGTAGCTTATTGCCGGGTGGCGGCTTCGCCTTACCCGGCCTACTTTCGTGCCGTGGTTGGCCCGGTAAGCGCAACAGCGCCACCGGGCAACATATCAATACCCCGCCGTTAAATCATCCGGCGAACGCGGATCGGAGGCACCATACAGCATCCCGTCCGGCCCCACCATAATGCTCTGGGTACTGCCCATCGCCTCTTTCAGCGCCACTTTCTGTCCCTTCGCCTCCAGCAGCTTCAGGGTATCCGGGCTAAAGCCTTTCTCTACCCGCAGCTCATCCGGCAGCCATTGATGGTGAAAACGCGGGGCGTTGGTGGCTTCTGCGACGTTCATCCCGAAATCGATGGTATTGACCACCATCTGCAGTACGGTGGTGATGATCCGGCTGCCCCCGGGACTGCCCGTCACCAGCCAGGTTTTGCCGTCTTTCACCACAATGGTCGGCGACATCGACGACAGCGGGCGTTTTTTCGGCTCCACCGCATTGGCGTCGCCGCCCACCAGGCCATAGACGTTAGGCACGCCGGGCTTCGCCGAGAAATCATCCATCTGGTTATTCAGCAGAATGCCGGAGTCGCCGGCCACAATGCCGGTACCGAAGGTGGTATTCAGCGTATAGGTCACCGCCACCGCATTGCCCTCTTTATCCACCACCGAGAAATGGGTGGTCTGGTTGCTTTCATAGGGCGCCAGTTTGCCCGGGCGGATCTGGCTGGAAGGCTTCGCCTTATTGACGTCGATCTCGGCGGCAATCGCTTTGGCGTAGGCTTTGCTGGTCAGCGCCTGCCACGGCACTTTGACGAAGTCAGGGTCGCCGAGATATTCAGAGCGGTCGGCATAGGCGTGTTTCTCCGCCTCCGCCATCACCTGCATAGCGTCGGCGCTGCCAAAGCCATATTTCTGCAAATCGAAGTTTTCGAGGATATTGAGGATCTGCACGATGTGGATCCCGCCGGAGGAGGGCGGCGGCATAGAGTAGATCTCATACCCGCGATATTCGCCGCTAATCGGCGTGCGCTCCACGGCCTTATAGTTAGCGAGGTCGGCTTTGGTGATAAGCCCGCCGTGCTTTTTCATCTCGTCCGCGATCTGGTCGGCGATGGCGCCTTTATAGAAGGCATCCGGACCGTGCTCGGCAATCAGCTCGAGGCTTTTCCCCAGGTTCTTCTGTACCAGCCGGTCGCCCTTCTTCAGCGGCTCGCCGTTCTTCCAGAAGATCGCTTTACTGTTTTCGTGCTGCGGGATCACTTCGCTGCCGTAGGTCTTCAGATCGTCCGCCAGCGCATCGTTAACAATAAAGCCCTCTTCCGCCAGCTTGATTGCCGGGCGGACCACTTTGTTCAGCGGCATGGTGCCGTATTTTTCCAGGGCAAGAGAGAAGCCCGCCACGCTGCCTGGCGTACCGGAGGCCAGATGCGAGGTGAGCGATTTTTTACTGTCCGGGTTACCCTGGTCGTCGAGGAACATGTCGCGCGTAGCCTGCTCTGGCGCCATTTCGCGGAAATCGATCGCCGTAGTCTTGCCGTCTTTCGTCCGCAGCATCATAAAACCGCCGCCGCCGATATTCCCCGCCTGCGGATGAGTGACCGCCAGCGCGTAGCCAACCGCCACCGCCGCATCGACGGCGTTGCCGCCCTGGCGCAGAATATCCACCCCGACGCGGGTGGCCAGGGCATCCACCGAGGCCACCATGCCCTGCCGGGCGCGCACCGGATGGAATACATCCTCCTCTACGCCATAAGAGACCGGCGGCGGCGGCGGACTGGCGGCAACGGTAAAACTCCCGCCCGCCAGCAACGCAGCGATGACCACCTGACGCCAGATTGTTGTTTTTATCATTGTCTTACTCCTGATAGGTAGGTTTCATTCCCCGCTTAAGCCTGGTTGATAACTCCTAAAAAATCATTGTTATGGCGGATTCGAGGTACACTTAAGTGATCCCACGCACGGGAGGAGAAAACCATGAAAGCGATGTTATTTCTGGCGGCGCTGATGCCGCTCGGCGTTTTAGCCCAGCCAATCAATATTGATAACAACCCCAATCAGCCGGGTTACGTGGTCCCCAGCCAGCAGCGCATGCAAAATGAGATGAAGGTGCAGCAACAGCAGCAGCAGAGCATGCTGAAGCAGAATCTGAACAATCAGACTCGCTCCCAGCAGCAGCATCTGCAAAACCAGCTGCAGACCAATCAGCAGCGTGCCGCACAGGGCGGGAATATCAATCCGCCGCAGCAGGTACTGCCGAACAATAATGGAGGGATGCTGCGGCAGACCAACCCGTAAAGGCCAGCCGCCGCGCAGTGGATATTAAGGCTGGAAATCCGGCCCGATGACGTCAATGGCATCGGTGCAGATGCAGTCTACGCCCCAGCGCAGCAGCTCGGCGGCGCGCTGGGGTTTGTTAACGGTATACACCAGGATATGCAGGCCGGCCTGTTTCAGGCTTGCCACACGCCCGGCGTCCAGCAGCTTGTGGTTGAGGTGAATGGACACGCAGCCCAGCCGGGTGGTCAACTCCCGCCAGTCATCGCGCCACTCATCCAGCAGCAGCCCGCGCGGCAGCTCGGGAGCGGCTTCCTGCGCCGCCTCCAGGGCATCGATTTCAAACGACGATAGCAGCGGCGCGGTCATTCCCGCCCACAGCTCCCGTGCCGCCAGGGCCACCACGTTGCCGGTCTGCGGCCCAAGGCCAGTGGTCGGTTTAATTTCGATATTCGCCATCATGCCGTGACGGCGGCAGCGCTCCGCCACCTGGGAGAGCAGCGGCAGCGGCTCGCCCTTAAATTCACGGCTGAACCAGCTGCCGGCATCGACCTTCAGCAGATCGTCCCATGGCAGCTCCCCCGCCACGCCCCAGCCGTTGCTGGTGCGTTCGAGATTATCGTCATGCAGCAGAAAGATCTGCCCGTCCTTTGACAGCTTGGCGTCAAATTCAATCATCGTGTGCCCGTAGCGGGCGCCAACATCGATAGCCGCCAGGGTGTTCTCCGGCGCCAGTTTACCGCCGCCGCGATGGGCGACGATACGGGGATAAGGCCAGTTACTCATGCGCGTTGTCCTGTTTCACCATCAAAGAGGTGCAGATGTTCCAAAGGCAGATGCAGCCATAGCGTGCTGCCTGCCGCCGGACGCTGCTGGTGCGGCAGTCTGACCACCAGCTTCTGTTCGCCCCAGCGCCCGTGGGCGAGGTTATCGGCACCTAAAATTTCCAGGGTGTCCATCAGCAGCGGAATGCCGCCTTGCGCCTGCGAGCTTAAGATAAAATGCTCCGGGCGGATACCGAGCGTCATTTTACGCCCGGCGTGGCGCCGATGCTCATGATTCGTCGGCAGCTGCATGCCGCCCGCCAGCTCAAAGCGACCGCCGTCATCGCTGATGCGCCCTTCCAGCAGGTTCATGGCCGGGCTGCCGATAAAGCTCGCCACAAAGCGGCTGGCCGGTTTCTCATATACTTCGACCGGGGTGCCGATCTGCTCGGCAACGCCTTTGTTCATCACCATCACCCGCTGGGCGAGGGTCATCGCCTCCACCTGGTCATGGGTAACGTACAGCGAGGTGGTTTTCAGGCGGCGATGCAGCTGCTGCAGCTCAAGACGCATCTGCACGCGCAGCTTGGCGTCGAGGTTTGACAACGGTTCGTCGAAGAGGAATACCGCCGGGTCGCGCACGATGGCGCGGCCCATCGCCACGCGCTGGCGCTGGCCGCCGGAGAGCTCGCGCGGGCGGCGCTTGAGCAGGCCGTCCAGCTCAAGAATACGCGCCGCCTCCTGCACCCGTTCGGCGATCAATCCCTTACCCATGCCGCGGATCTTCAACCCCCACGCCATGTTCTCTTCCACGCTCATATGCGGATAAAGGGCATAGTTCTGGAACACCATGGCGATGCCGCGATCCTTCGGCTCCATCTCGGTCACCCGTTTACGATCAATCCAGATATCGCCGCTGGTCACCCGCTCCAGTCCGGCAACCATCCGCAGCAGCGTTGATTTCCCGCAGCCCGACGGGCCGACCATGACGATAAACTCCCCGTCCGCCACGTCCAGCGTCAGCGGTTGAATCACCTGGGTTTTGCCATCCCAGCTTTTGCTTACTGCCTGTAGTTTTAAACCAGCCATTTTATTTCTCACTATCGACCAGGCCACGCACAAACGCGCGCTGCATGGCTAAAACGATGACAACCGGCGGGATCAGGGTCAGCAGCATCGCCGCCATCACCTGATTCCACTGGGTAGTGCCTTCGCCGGTGGCGATCATGCCTTTGATGCCGGCGACGGCGGTGCCAAGATTCACATCCTGAATAATCAGCAACGGCCACAGATACTGGTTCCAGCCGTAGATAAAGGTGATGACGAACAGCGCCGCGAGGTTGGTTTTCGACAGCGGCAGCACGATGTCGCGAAAAAAGCGCATCGGCGAAGCGCCATCGATACGCGCCGCTTCAATCAGCTCGTCCGGCAGGGTCATAAAGAACTGGCGGAACAGGAAGGTGGCGGTGGCCGAGGCCATTAGCGGCAGCGTAAGCCCGGCATAGCTGTCGAGCATGTTGAGATTGGCGATCACTTCCACCGTCGGGAAAATACGCACCTCGACCGGCAGCATGAGGGTGATAAAGATCAGCCAGAAGAACAGGTTACGCAGCGGAAAGCGGAACCATACGATGGCGAACGCCGAAAGCATCGACACCACGATTTTGCCCACCGTAATGGCGAACGCCATGATGAAGCTGTTGAGCATCATCAGCCAGAACGGCGCGCTGTTGACGCCGACGCCGTTCACCCAGATGGTCTTCATGTTCTCCAGCAGATGTCCGCCGGGGATCAGCGTCATCGGCGTTTCGAACACCGATTGGTTATCCAGCGTCGCCGCCACGAAGGCAACATACAGCGGGAATAAAATGACGGCGATGCCCAAAATCAGCATGGTGTGGCTGAAAATCGTCAGCCCGCGACGGTTCTCAATCATTGGTAACGCACCTTACTTTCAACGTAACGGAACTGCACCACCGTCAGGATAATGACGAGGAACATCAGCACCACCGACTGCGCGGCGGAAGCGGAAAGATCGAGCCCGGCGAAACCTTCGCGATAGATTTTGTAAATCAGGGTGGTGGTCGCCTGCACCGGCCCGCCGGCGGTGGCAGCATCGATCACCGGGAAGGTGTCGAAGAAGGCGTAAACCAGGTTGACCACCAGCAGGAAGAAACTTACCGGCGCAATCAGCGGCAGCGCCAGCTTGAAGAAGCGGCGGATTGGTCCGGCGCCGTCGATGGCGGCGGCCTCAACCAGCGAACGCGGGATCGACTGCAGCGCGGCGAAGAAAAACAGGAAGTTGTAGCTTATCTGCTTCCATACCGAGGCAAAGACCACCAGGAACATCGCCTGGCCGCTGTTTTGCGCGTGGTTCCAGTCGTAGCCCAGCTCGCCAAGGAAGTGAGTGATCAGCCCGCGCCCGGGGTTAAAGAGGAAGATCCACAATACCGCCGCCACGGCGGGGGCCACGGCGTACGGCAGCAGCATCAGGGTCTGATAGAAGCGGCTGCCGCGCACCACGTAGTCGACCAGCGCGGCGAAAAACAGCGAAATGAGCAGGCCGCTGACGGTCACCAGGGCGCTGAATTTTATAGTCGTCCAGAACGAGTCCAGGTAGTACGGATCGTGGAACAGCGCAACGAAGTTATCCAGGCCGACGAACTGGCTGGAAAGGCCAAAGGGATCGACGCTCTGTAGCGAATACCACAGCGCTTCGCCCGCGGGCCAGATAAAGAAAATCAGCGTGATAATCAGCTGCGGCGCGACCAGCACGTAGGGCAGCCAGCGCGAGCGGAATACCGGACGGGATGATGACATGGAGATTGGGTTCCTGAACAATGCCGGGTGGCGGCTACGCCTTACCCGGCCTACATAGGGCACATCGTAGGCCCGGTAAGCGCAGCGCCACCGGGCAAGTTACAGATTACGATTTGGTCGCTTGTTCGAAGCGGCGCAGCAGCTGATTCCCACGCTGAACGGCGGAATCCAGCGCCTGTTGCGGGGTTTTCTTGCCGGTCCACACGCTCTCCAGCTCTTCATCGACGATGGTGCGGATTTGCGGCATGTTGCCCAGGCGCAGGCCTTTGGTGAACGGCAACGGCGGCTTGTTCAGCATCTGGCGGGTGGCGATATCGGCGCCCGGGTTCTTATCATAGAAGCCCTGCTGACGGGTCAGATCGTAGGCCGCGGTGGTGATCGGCAGATAGCCGGTTTTCTGGTGCCACTCGGCGGCGTTTTCCGGTTTGGTCAGGAAGTCGAGGAACTTCGCCACGCCGGTGTAGGTCTCTTTGTCTTTGCCCTGCATCACCCACAGGCTGGCCCCGCCAATGATAGCGTTCTGCGGCGCGCCTTTCACATCGGCATCGTAAGGCATCATGCCGACGCCGTAGTTAAATTTGGCGTACTGGCGGATATCGGCCAGCGAGCCGGACGAGGCAGTGGTAATGGCACAATCGCCGTTATAGAACTTTTCAGTGGACTCGTCTTTACGCCCGAAGTAGCTGAAATCGCCCTTCTTGTTCATCTCTTCGAGTAGCGCAATATGCTTCACCTGCTCCGGCTTATTGAACTCAAGAACCGCGTCGGTGCCGTCAAAGCCATTATTTTTCGTCGCCACCGGCAGACCATGCCAGGCGCTGAAGTTCTCGATCTGGATCCAGCCCTGCCAGCCGCTGGCGTAGCCGCACTTCATCCCGGCAGCTTTCAGCTTCGCGGTGTAGGCCGCCAGATCCTGCCAGGTCTTCGGCGGCTGCTCTGGATCTAAACCGGCTTTTTTGAAGGCGTCTTTATTGTAGTACAGCACCGGGGTGGAGCTGTTAAACGGCTGGGAGAGCAGATGGCCGGTTTTCGAATCGGTGTAATACCCGGCGACCGTCGGCACAAACTGCGATTCATCAAACTTGATGCCCGCCTCGCTAAACACCTGGTAGACCGGCTTAATGGCTTTCGACGCCATCATGGTGGCGGTGCCCACTTCATACACCTGCAGGATCGCCGGCGCGTTGCCGGTACGGAAGGCGGCGATACCGGCGCTCAGGCTCTGTTCATAGTTGCCCTTGTATACCGGAACGATTTTGTAATCAGGATTGGCCGCGTTAAAGCGTTGCGCCAGAGAATCCACTTCTTTACCCAGTTCGCCTTCCATTGAGTGCCAGAACGGGATGGTGGTAACCGCCAGGGCCTGACCGGCAAAAGCCAGGCTCAGCGCCAGTCCTAAAGCTGTATGTCGTAACGATATCATCGGTTATCTCTCTTGTTGTGCCGGATGCGCGATTTCACGCGTTTTATGCTCGCGGGGTAACATGACATGTTCGAATTACAGAAAAATAACTTTTTTATTACAAAAAAAAGATAGTAACGGGTCAGAGAGATGACAAGCCGATGAAAGGACGGGGGAAGTAAAGTGGGAGCTGAGACACGGATAATAGTTGTGCGATCGGCTCCCGGGGTCGGCGCAAGCGCCTCGCCCGGGCTACAAACCGGCGAACTGAACGACGCCGGGTTGCGATGAATTAACCGCCGAGATAGGCGCTGCGCACCGCCTCGTTGGCCAGCAGCGCGTCGCCGGTATCCTCCAGCACCACGTGACCGTTCTCCAGCACGTAGCCGCGGTCGGCCAGCTTCAGCGCCTGGTTGGCGTTCTGCTCGACGAGGAAGATAGTCATCCCCTGCTCGCGCAGTTGCTCAATGGTATCGAAGATCTGCTGAATAATGATCGGCGCCAGCCCTAATGACGGTTCATCCAGCAGCAGCAGACGCGGCTGGCTCATCAGAGCGCGACCGATCGCCAGCATCTGCTGTTCGCCGCCGGACATGGTGCCGGCGCGCTGGATACGGCGCTCGTGCAGACGCGGAAACAGCTCATACACCCATTTGATGCGGGTCTGGAACTGATCGCGGTCGGCAAAGAAACCGCCCATCGCCAGGTTCTCTTCCACCGTCATACGCGAAAAGACGCGCCGCCCTTCCGGGACGATCGCCACCGCCTCGCGCATGATCTTCGCCGTCTGCCAGTCGGTAATATCCTTACCGTCAAAGACAATGCGCCCGCTGGAGGCGCGCGGATCGCCGCACAGCGTGCCGAGCAGGGTGGTTTTCCCCGCGCCGTTGGCGCCGATAAGCGTCACAATCTCGCCCTGTTTGATATGCAGGCTGACGTTGTGCAGCGCCTGAATCTTGCCGTAGTGGGCGCTGACGTTGTCAAAAGTTAACATCGCGTTTTCCATCTTATGCCTCACCAAGGTATGCGCGGATCACGTCCGGGTTATTACGAATCTCTTCCGGCGTCCCGTTGGCCAGCGGTGTCCCCTGGTTCACGACGTAGATGCGATCGGAAATGCCCATCACCAGCTTCATATCGTGTTCGATAAGCAGGATGGTGGTGTTGTGATGGTTACGCAGCTCGGCGATAAGCTCGTCCAGCTCTTTGGTCTCTTTCGGGTTCAGCCCCGCCGCGGGTTCATCGAGCATCAGAATTTCCGGCTGGGTCACCATGCAGCGGGCAATCTCCAGCCGGCGCTGGTCGCCATAGGCCAGGTTGCTGGCCTGGCGGTTAGCGTGCTCCAGCAGGCCGATACGCTCCAGCCAGGTGGCCGCGCGGTCCAGCGCTTCGCTCTGCGCCCGACGGAAGGCCGGCGTTTTCAGCAGACCGGAGAAGAGTCCGGTTTTCAGCTGCTGATGTTGCGCCACCAGCAGGTTTTCAATCACCGTCATTTCGCGGAACAGACGCACGTGCTGGAAGGTCCGCACCACGCCCATCCGGGCAATCTGCTGGCCCGGCAGCCCTTCCAGATGCTGGTCGCGCAGCAGAATGGTGCCGCCGGTAGGCTTGTAGAAACCGGTCAGGCAGTTAAAGACCGTGGTCTTCCCGGCGCCGTTGGGGCCGATCAGCGAGACGATCTCGCGCTCTCTGAGCTCCAGAGACACATTGTTGACGGCCAGCAGACCGCCGAAACGCATCATCAGGCCGCTGACGGATAATAATGGCTGACTCATGCCTGCTCTCCTTTCGCCTGACCGTTTTTCAGCTTCAACTGCACGCGCGTCATTGGCAGAAGTCCCTGCGGACGCCAGATCATCATCAGCACCATCAGGCCGCCGAGCATTAACATGCTGTATTCGTTAAAGTCACGCATCAGCTCACGCGACACCACCAGCAGAATAGCCGCCAGGATCACCGCGAACTGCGAGCCCATCCCGCCCAGCACGACGATCGCCAGTACGAAGGCGGACTCGGCGAAGGTAAAGGATTCCGGACTGACGAAACCCTGGCGCGCGGCGAACAGCGTCCCGGCAAAGCCGGCAAACGCGGCGCTGATGGTAAAGGCGGTCAGCTTAATGCGCGTCGGGCTCAGGCCCAGCGAACGACAGGCGATTTCATCTTCACGCAGCGCTTCCCACGCCCGCCCCAGCGGCATCCGCAGCAGGCGGTTGATAACGAACAGGCTCAGCACCACCAGCAGCAGCGCCACCAGGTAGAGGAAAATCACCCGGTCGGAGGGATCGTATTTGACGCCGAAGAAGTTGCTGAAGGTATCCCAGCCGCCTTCGCGGGCGCTACGGCTAAACTCGAGGCCAAAGAAGGTCGGTTTCGGGATCTGGCTGATGCCGTTCGGCCCGCCGGTGATTTCGGTATTGTTGAGCAGCAGAATACGCACGATCTCGCCAAAGCCTAAGGTCACAATCGCCAGGTAGTCGCCGCGCAGACGCAGTACCGGGAAGCCGAGCAGGAAGCCAGCCGCCGCGGAGACCAGGCCGGCCAGCGGCAGACAGGTCCAGAAACCGAGACCGTAATAGTGGTTCAGCAGCGCGAAAGTGTAGGCGCCGATGGCGTAGAACCCGCCGTAGCCCAGCACCAGCAGGCCGGAAAGCCCGACCACCACGTTCAGCCCGAGACCGAGGATGATATAGATCATCGTCAGGGTGGCGATATCCACCGTGCCGCGCGACACCATAAACGGCCAGGCCACGGCAATGACCAGCAGGGCGATCAGGAACAGCTTCTGCTTCACCGTTGAGCCGTCAATCGCCGGCATAATAAACTTCGGCCCGGAGACGTTCTTAACCGCTTTCTGGAACAGCGGCCGCAGCAGCTGGAAGAAAAAGACCACCGCGGTGCCGATGAAGATCCACTGCCAGCGAATATCGGCGGCGGTATCCACCACCAGTTTGGTGCCGTTCAGCTCCAGCTGCACGCCCATAAAGACGCCCGCCAGAATGAAGAACATCGCAGCAGAGAGCAGCGCCATTGCAATTTGCATCGGTTTCATACTTTTTCAACCTCCGGGCGGCCCAGAATGCCAGTCGGCATTACTAACAGCACCAGAATCAGCAGCGCGAAGGAAACCACGTCCTTATATTCAGTGCTGAGATAGGCAGAAGAGAGCGCTTCGGCAATACCCAGGATCAGGCCGCCGATCATCGCGCCCGGAATACTGCCGATACCGCCGAGCACGGCGGCGGTGAAGGCCTTCATCCCGGCCATAAAGCCGATGTAGGGGTTAATCACGCCGTAGAACTGCCCCAGCAGCACGCCGGCCACCGCCGCCATCGCTGCGCCGATGACAAAGGTCAGGGCGATAACGCGGTCGGTGTTAATCCCGAGCAGGCTGGCCATTTTCAGGTCTTCGGCACAGGCGCGGCAGGCGCGCCCCATCCGCGAGTAGCGAATGAACAGCGTCAGGGCCAGCATGGCGATAAAAGTCACCACCCAGATCACCAGCTGCATGGTGGTGATCGTCGCGGAGAAGCTGTCGCTGTGGCCGACAACCCACTGGCCGTTAAACAAGCTCGGCAGCGCCACGTCGCGGGAGCCCTGGGTCAGGCTGACGTAGTTCTGCAGGAAGATAGACATCCCGATAGCGGAGATCAGCGCAATAAGACGTTTGGAGTTACGCACCGGCCGATAGGCCACGCGCTCAATGCTCCAGCCGTAGGCGCTGGCAATCACAATGGCGCCCACGAAGCCGGCGGCGACCAGCAGCCAGCTGGTGTCGATGCCCATCATCATCAGCGCGGCGATGATCATGAAGGAGACATAGCTGCCAATCATATAGACCTCGCCGTGGGCGAAGTTGATCATGCCGATAATGCCGTACACCATCGTATAGCCGATGGCGATCAGCGCATAGGTACTGCCCAGCGTGACGCCGTTAAACATCTGCTGCAGAAAATAGAGAAACTGCTCGGACATAAGGTAACCTTTTTCAAACCGCCCGCGGTTCGCGGGCGGAGGGATAACTCGTCTTCAGCGCTTATTTCGCCGCGCTCGAAGAGCCGTCGGCGTGCCACTGGAAGACACCAAACTCAAATCCCTTCAGATCGCCTTTTTCATCCCAGGTCAGCGGCCCAATCACGGTTTTCGCCCCGTGCGCTTTCAAATCTTTGATTAAATCCAGCGGCTGCTGGCTGCCGGTTCTGTCCATCGCCTGCGCCAGCGACTGAACCGCGGCGTAAGTGATCCAGACATACGGCCCGCTCGGATCTTTCTTCTCCGCTTTCAGCGCGTTGACGATGGTGCTGTTGGCAGGGTCCTGATCGTAGCGTTTTGGCATTGTCACCAGCATCCCTTCCGCCGCGGCGCCCGCGATATTGGACAGCGAGGCGTTGCCGACCCCTTCCGGCCCCATAAACACGGTTTTCAGCCCGACGGAGCGCGCCTGGCGCAGCATCTGGCCCATTTCCGGGTAGTAGCCGCCGTAGTAGACGAAGTCGATGTTCTCTTTCTTCAGGCGCGCCAGCAGGGCGGAGAAATCTTTTTCCCCCGCGGTGATGCCGTCAAAGAAGACGATGTTGGCGCCGGCTTTTTTCAGGTTGTCCTGCACCGAACGCGCCAGCCCTTCGCCGTACTGCTGCTTGTCATGAATGATGGCGATACGCTGCGGTTTCACTTTCTCGACGATATATTTTGCCGCGGTCGGCCCCTGCGAGGAGTCGAGGCCGGCGGTACGCATGATGTACTGATAGCCGCGCTGGGTCAGCTCCGGGTTGGTCGCTCCCGGGGAGATCATCAGGATGCCTTCATCCTCATAGATATCGGAAGCCGGCTGGGTGGAAGAGGAGCACAGGTGGCCGATAACGTACTGAATACCGTCGTTGACGATTTTGTTGGCTACCGCGACCGCTTGCTTCGGATCGCAGGCATCGTCGTATTCGACGGCCACCAGCTTGTCGCCCTTAATGCCGCCGCTGGCGTTGATGTCTTTAATCGCCTGACGCGCGCCATTGAACTCCATGTCGCCCCACTGGGCCACTGGGCCCGACATCGCGCCGACCACGGCGACCTTAATATCCTTGGCCATCGCCGCGTGCGACATCGCTAATGCGACAATGCCCGCGACGATGGTTTTCGCGTTCCTTTTCATGCTGCAGAACCCCGTTCGTGATGTGGTGTAAATGTTTTGTATTTTTATGGTTAAAAAGCATTCTGTGCTTTTATTAAACAACGCCATTTTTACCATTGAGTTTAATGGTTTAGCGCAGCTTTTCACTAAAAAACAGATTAAAATCTCTATTTTTCAGTCGATTAAGAAAAGATAATATTCTGTATTTTGCTGAAGATAAACAAAAAAAAGTCCATGCGGCAGCATAAAATAACGACACATAAGGCGGAATAAAACGCTGCACATTAGGTTAAAATTCTGCTTATTTTTCGATCCATGACGGATTGCGCTACCCCAACAACGCCAGGAAAACGAATCCCCTGATGTATGCGCAAAAAACAGCGCTCCGCCAGACAGCAATTTTGGGTACACTGGCGCCTCTGTTTTGCACTGGACTTGCCGCCCATGAAACTGACCATTATCCGTTTACAGCACTTCAGCGATCAGGATCGCATTGATCTGGGGAAAATCTGGCCGTCGCAGGATCTGTCGACGCTGACCCTTGATGAAAACCATCGTCTCTACGCCGCCCGCTTTAACGAGCGCCTGCTGGGCGCCGTGCGCGTTACCCTGCGCGGCGTCGAAGGTGAGCTCAGCGATCTGTGCGTGCGTGAAGTGACCCGCCGCCGCGGCGTCGGGCAATACTTAGTGGAAGAGACCTTACGGGATAACCCGACGATCAATAGCTGGCGCGTCGCCGACCGTGGGGTGGAAGACCGCGGCGTGATGGCGGCCTTTATGCAGGCGCTCGGCTTTAGCGCCCAGCACACCGGTTGGGAAAAGCATTAAGCTGTAGCCCCGGTAAGCGCAGCGCAACCGGGGTCAGACAACGCATTTGCAGCGTGAAAGGCGCCGGTTAAATTATTTGGCGTCGGTCGCCGTACCATTCGCATGCCAGGTAAAGACACCGAACTCGAATCCTTTCAGGTCGCCTTTCTGATCCCATGACAGCGGGCCCATCACGGTGTCCACGGTCGCGCCTTTCAGGTATTTAGCGATTTCCGCCGGATCGTCAGACTGATTCAGGCCCGCCTGCAGCGACTGCAGCGCCGCGTAGGTGGTCCAGACGAAGGCGCCGCTCGGATCCTGTTTTTTCGCCTTGATCGCATCCACAATCGGTTTGTTCGCCGGCACCTGGTCGTAGTTCTTCGGCTTGGTCACCAGCAAACCTTCCGCCGACTCGCCGGCGATGTTAGACAGGGAGACGTTCGCTACGCCTTCCGGGCCCATAAACTGGGTTTTCAGACCGGCAGCGCGGGCCTGACGCAGGATCTGGCCCATTTCCGGGTGATAGCCGCCATAGTAGACGAAGTCGATATTCTCTTTCTTCAGGCGCGCTACCAGCGTGGAGAAGTCTTTCTCACCGGCGGTGATCCCGTCGAAGAAGACCACGTTCGCCCCGCCTTTTTTCAGGCCATCCTGCACCGCACGGGCCAAACCTTCGCCATACTGCTGTTTGTCATGCACCACTGCGATACGCTGCGGCTTCACTTTGTCGAGAATGTATTTCGCCGCGGTTGGTCCCTGGTCGGAGTCCAGTCCGGTGGTGCGCAGGATCAGCTTATAGCCGCGCGCGGTCAGCTCCGGCGCGGTTGCTGCCGGGGTGATCATCAGAATGCCTTCGTCTTCATAGATATCAGACGCCGGCTGAGTGGAAGAGGAGCACAGGTGGCCGATAACGTATTTGATCCCGTCGTTGACCACTTTGTTGGCGACCGCTACCGCCTGTTTCGGGTCGCAAGCGTCATCATATTTTACGATCTGCAGCTTATTGCCCTTAATGCCGCCCTTAGCATTGATATCCGCTACCGCCTGCTCGGCGCCGGTAAATTCCTGATCGCCGTACTGGGCCACCGGGCCGGACATCGCCCCGACTACCGCGATTTTGATATCTTCCGCCAGCGCCGCGCTGCTCATAACTAAGGCAATACATCCTGCCAGTAACGCTTTACCCTTCATATTCATCCTGAGGCTCCCCATTATTATGGTTTTTGCATTTGTTGTGATGTTGTTTGTTAGCGCATTATTTTTTTTATATCGATAGGAAAAGCATATGATAGCTAATCTACCGGGGGCTGCTCGCGCTTTTGCAGCACACTATGCTAAACATACCGTCATTCTGAGGAATTTGAAACGACTAAATTGCGGGCTATGTAACAGATAAGTGACAAATAAAAAAACCGCGCCAGCATGAACCGGACGCGGTGCAAAACAGGCCCTAATTACCAGCCAGCGGGCAGGTAGCCTACCGCGGACGCTATCGCGTAGACGGCGCTGCAAAGATACAACAACACAATGAAGCATTGGATAAGCGGATGGGTCATCCAGGCCGGACAGGTCCAGCCCGGCGTCAGGTCGCCACGCTGGCGGGCGCCCTTGAGCATCAGGATCGGCATAATCGATAAAATAACGCCGCTGAACACCCCGGCAAAATAGAGCGCGTTGACGAAGGAGACCATGCCGCTGTAGGCCAGCGCGAACGGCGGGATCGCCACCACCAGCAGCACCATCAGGCGACGGGCGGGCTGTTCGTCATTCCCCAGGCGGAACTGATCGAAGATATTGGTCAGGAAGCTGCCGCCCAGTCCCCAGTAGGAGGTCAACATCGCGCACAGCGCAAACAGGTTGGCGGAGAAGAAGGCCCATTCGCCAAGCGCCCTGCCCCAGGAGATGGTGGCCACATCCGAAATATTCTCCAGGCCGTTAAGCGAGATCACCGACAGCGGCACCAGCGCCAGCAGGGTAAAGGTCAGCGCCATGCCGACCATAATGGCTTTAGGCAATTTTTCCGGTTTGTCGGCGAAGCCCCGCGCCATTTCCGGGACGATATACTGTGCCGAGAAGCAGAACGCCACGACGTTGAAGACCGGAACCATATACAGCCAGTTGCCGTCGAGCAGATAGCCCACGCGGGTGGTCTCTTTCAGCAGCGTGGCAATCACCAGCACCGAGATCATCACCACCATGCCGATGCTGATAAATTTCTCGCCGCGGCCGATCGCCTTCAGCCCCAGATAGAGCACCCCTGCCGCCGGGACAAAAAACAGCACGCTGCCCAGCGCTGGCGAGATGCCAAACAGCGAGTGCAGCAGCTTGCCGCTGCCGGTCATATAAGCCGTCAATGCCCCGACGCTGTTGACGCAGACGGAGAGGAACATCATTAGCGCGCCGAAGCCGCCGACGTAGCGCTTCGATAATCCACTGAGCTGCAGATGTTTTCGGGTACGGAGCGTGGATTCCGCGACATAGAGCATGGTCACCGTGGTCAGGCTGCCCACCAGCACCAGCCAGAACAGCAGTGGTAAAAAGCCCGCTTTGCTTGACGCATAGGCGATAGAGAGGACACCCGCGCCAATATTGGTACCGACAATCATCGATACCCCTTCGACGAAGCTCAGAGATTTTGCAGGGACAGCCGTACGTTCCCGGCCGGTGAGGACGGGAGAAAAGGTGGAGTTTTCAGACATAATACTTTCCGTTTTACTCCGGCGGTTTTCACCGCCGGAAAAAAGGTGATATCAGGGTGATAAACCACTCACGCTGAGCATAAACAGCCGGCTGCGGCGTCCTGTTTCTGTTCGGCTTCCCTGCCGCCGCAGCCCGCCGGTGAGACGTTAGCTCTTCAGTACGCGCGCCAGAATATCCAGCGCTTTCGAGAACTGGGCGTCCGGAATCGTCAGCGGATAGAGGAAGCGGATCACGTTGCCGTAGACGCCGCAGCTCAGCAGCAGCAGGCCGTTCTCCTGCGCTCTCTGTTGCACCTGGCGGGTGAACTCCGGCGACGGCTCGCCAGTTTGCGGATCGTTAAACTCCACTGCCACCATCGACCCCCGGCCGCGGACATCGACAATCGCCGGACAGGTGGCGCGCGCCTGGTTGAGCACTTCCTGCAGATGGCTACCCAGCTGCTCAGCGCGCTGGCACAGCTGCTCTTCGGCAATCACATCCAGCACCGCGTGCGCCGCGGCCACCGCCAGCGGGTTACCGGCATAGGTCCCGCCCAGTCCGCCTGGCGCTGGGGCATCCATTACCTCGGCGCGACCAACGACGCCCGACAGCGGGAAACCGCCGGCGAGGCTTTTCGCCATCGTCATCAGATCCGGTTTCACATCATAATGCTGCATGGCGAACAGCTTGCCGGTACGAGCGAAACCGGTTTGCACTTCATCGGCGATCAGCAGAATGCCGTGGGTATCGCACAGGTCGCGCAGCGCCTGCATGAAATCGGCCGGCGCGACGTTAAAGCCGCCTTCCCCCTGGATCGGCTCGAGGATGATGGCCGCGACCTGATCCGGCGCAATATCCGCTTTGAAAATGCGCTCCAGGCTTTTCAGCGCATCCGCGGTGGTCACGCCATGCGCCGCATTCGGGTAGACACCGTGATACACCGAGCCCGGGAACGGCCCGAAGCCGATTTTGTAGGGTGCGACCTTACCGGTGAGGGCCATGGTCATAAAGGTACGGCCGTGGAAACCGCCGCCGAAAGTTATCAGCCCCGGACGACCGGTGTAAGCGCGGGCAATTTTCACCGCGTTCTCGACCGCTTCCGCGCCGGTGGTGAAGAAGGCCGTTTTTGCCGGCCCGTCAATCGGCGCCAGATCGTTGATACGTTCCGCCAGCGTGACATAGCTTTCGTACGGCACAATCTGATAGGCGGTGTGGGTGAACGCCTGCAGCTGGTCAGCGACCGCGGCAACCACCTTCGGATGACGGTGACCGGTATTTAACACGGCGATACCGGCGGCGAAATCGATCACCTCATTGCCTTCGATATCCCAAAGCGTGGCGTTCTCCGCCTTCTCGACAAAGTAGTTACACATTACGCCTACGCCGCGCGGCGTCGCCTGCTGGCGACGTTGATTCAGTTCTGAGCTTTTCACCTGCGAATCTCCTGTCGTGTATGTCACGTTATCGCAACAAATTAGAAACGATGTCGTTTATTTACACAGGAGTTGGCCCTATAATCGAGTACCAATTTTGAATATCTGAGGGATCCAATTGCGTTCGCTGGTGGGTGACCTGGTGCTGGTCCGTCTGCAGGAAGAGCGCGACCCTCTTCTGCACAAACGCTTATACAACGCGCTTCGCCGCGCGATCCTTGACGGTTCGCTGGCACCGCAAAGCCGCCTGCCGCCGTCGCGGGACCTGGCGGGAGAACTCGGCGTATCAAGAAACACTATATTAACAACTTATGAACAATTACTGGCGGAAGGATATGTGGTTTCCCGTCGGGGAAGCGGAACATTCGTTGCCCAAACCGCCTCTGAAAGTTCCTTGACCGCTAAGGGTGAGCGGGAAAACAGCAGCATCGCGACATCGACGGCGCACCTTTCACGCCGCGGCCAGCACCTGCTCGGCCAGGTCAGCGCCAGCCCGCGCCAGTGGGGAGCGTTTATTCCCGGCGTACCGGACGTTAACGCCTTTCCCCATCCGCTGTTCAGCAAGATCCAGGCGCGCATCAGCCGTCGGCCAAAGCCGGAGCGGCTCAGCTACAGCTGCAACGGCGGTACCCCGGAGCTGCAGCAGGCGCTGGTGGATTATCTGCGGGTATCGCGCGGCGTCCACTGTCAGGCAGATCAAATTCTTATCACCGAGGGGATCCACCAGGCTATCGATCTGGTCACCCGCATGCTGTGCGACAGCGGCGATCTGGCGTGGGTGGAGGAGCCTTCCTACTGGGGCATTCGCCACCTGCTGGCGATGAACGACGTCCGGGCGGAGCCCCTGACCGTCGATGCCAACGGCCTGTGTCCGCCGGAAAAGGTTGACGATGCGCCGCGGCTCATCTTTGTCACCCCCTCTCACCAGTATCCGCTGGGCGCAGTGATGAGCCTTGAACGTCGTCAGCGGCTGCTGGCGCTCGCCCGCCAGCAGGGGAGCTGGATCGTCGAAGATGATTATGACAGCGAGTTTCGCTTTTCCGGCCAGCCCATCCCCGCCCTGCAGGGGCTGGTGGCCGACGCGCCGGTGGTCTATATCGGCACCTTCAGTAAAACGCTCTATCCCGGCCTGCGTCTGGGCTATGTGGTGATCCCCCGTCCGCTGGTCAGCGATCTGAAGCACGCCCACGCCGAGCTTTACCGCGGCGGCCATTCGCTGATCCAGATGGCGCTGGCGGAGTTTATTACCGCTGGTCACTACTCGGCCCATATCCGCCGCATGCGCCTGCTCTACAGCCGTCGCCGCGCCTTTTTAACCGAGCTGATTCAGCGGCACTGTATGCCCGACGCCCTGTCGGACTTCAGCGATAATGCCGGGCTGCATTTGATCCTCAATTTACCGGAAGAGGCTGACGATGTGGCGATCGCCCGCGAGGCCAATGCGCGCCACATTCTGGTGCGGCCGCTCTCGCGCTACTACCTGACGGCGGCGCGTAAGAAAGGATTATTGATGGGATTTGCCAGCCAGCCCGAGGAGCAGATGGCGCCGGCATTCAGCGTGCTGATCGGCTGCCTGCGGACGCACTGTCCAGAGGTGCTGCGGCCCATGGATGGCGCAGAAAAACAAAACGCCCCAACCTGAGGCGGGGCGTTATCGGGTTGCCTGGCGTCAGGCAGGGGTGGCGTATCAGGCTTCGATCGCCGCACGCAGTTTTTTCATGGCGTTCTTTTCCAGCTGACGCACGCGCTCTGCGGAGACGCCGTAGCGGTCAGCCAGCTCCTGCAGCGTGGACTTGTTGTCTTCGTCCAGCCAGCGGGCGCGGATGATATCCTGGCTACGCTCGTCCAGGCCCTGCATCGCGTCAGTCAGCTTATTCGCCGCCTGCTCTTCCCAGTTATCGTCTTCGATGCCGTCGGCAAAGTTTGACGTTTTGTCCTGCAGATACAGGACCGGCGCCATCGGCTGGCTGTCGGACTCATCGTCGGACGACATGTCGAAGGTCATGTCCTGGGCCGCCATACGGGATTCCATCTCGCGGACGTCTTTGCTCGACACGCCCAGCTCACGGGCCACCATTTCCACTTCATCCTGGTTGAACCAACCCAAACGCTGTTTGGTTTTACGCAGGTTAAAGAACAGCTTACGCTGTGCTTTGGTGGTAGCGACCTTCACGATACGCCAGTTGCGCAGCACGTATTCGTGAATTTCGGCTTTAATCCAGTGCACGGCGAAGGAGACCAGGCGCACACCCACTTCCGGGTTGAAGCGACGCACGGCTTTCATCAGGCCGATATTGCCTTCCTGGATCAGATCCGCCTGCGGCAGGCCATAGCCCGAGTAGTTACGAGCAATGTGAACAACAAAGCGCAGGTGAGACAGAATCAGCTTTTTCGCTGCTTCCAGATCGCCCTGGTAATGCAGCTTTTCAGCAAGCTCCCGCTCTTCATCAGCCGACAGCATCGGCCAAGTGTTAGCGGCCCGGATATACGATTCCAGGTTACCAACGGGGGCTAAAGCTAAAGTTTGCATTTCTTTGGTCATTCAAATCCTCTCAATTGATATCTTCTGACGTGGTCTTGTCCCCATCAGGCAACAAGCATGCCAGCATTTATGAGCAACGAGAATATCACTCACATTAGTATCAGACAGTGATTTTATCCACAAGTTCCATGCAACGGTGTGAATAAATTACGCACAAAATGTGACACCACGATGAAAAAGTGAGGGCAGGAAAAGGAGAACAAGCTTGCGTATCTTTCCCTGCGAACAGGAACTCATTGCAGCAGGGAAAGATTATATCACGCTTTTTTTAATCGGGAGTAAAGTGACGTAAATGTTGCACTGTCGCCAGCCAGGCGGCTACCCAGCCGATCATCGAGCAGACGATCAGCATCAGCAGACACTCGTCAAAGCCTAAGCCGCTTAGCTCAAACTGGGTGCCGAACACCTTCGCCACTTCGGTCACTGCCGACGAGAGACGCATCACCAGAATCTCCGACAGGATCAGCGATAAAAACGCGCCGGAGAAGCCCAGCATCGCCCCGCCGTAGAGGAACGGACGCAGGATAAAGCCGTCGGTAGCGCCGATCAGTTTCTGCACGTTAATGGTATCGCGGCGGGCGAAGATGCTCAGGCGCACGCTGTTGCCGATCACCAGGAACACCGCCGCCACCATCAGCACGCCAATCATCGCCGACACGCGGCCCACCAGCCCGGTGAGCGAGGAGAGGCGGGCAAACCAGCTGTCGTCCATCCGCACCTCATCGACCCCCTGGATCCGCGATACCCGATCGCGCAGGGTATTCAGCGCTTCCGTGCTCTGGAAATCCAGCTTCGGCACCACGATGGCGACCGCCGGCAGCGGGTTCTCTTCCAGCATATCCAGGGCGCCGCCAAAGCCGGACCAGTTACGGAATTCACCCAATGCCTCGTCACGTGACAAATAGTTCACCTTGTCGACGCCCTGCTCCGCCTGCAGCTGACCTACCACCCGCGCCGCGGCGTCGTCATCCAGCGTTTTTTCCAGATACACGGTGATCTGCGGCGAGGGATAGTACTGTGACGCCGCGCTGCTGACGTTTTTGTAGACCATGTAGCAGACGCTTGGCAGGGTCAACGAGATGGCGATAACCATCACCGTCAGGAAGGTGGCCAGCGGTGTGCTTTTTAAATCCTGGAGCGCGCCGTGCCAGGCGTAGCGCACCTGCTCGTTGAACACGTTGCTCTTACGCGAGGCCGGGTTAGGCGCCGCTTTCGGCCGTTTTGGCGCATTGCGCCCGCCGCCGCCGCCCGCCGCGTTGCGCAGGCGATCGAACTTGCTGCCGAACTGGCGGATTTGGTTCATTGCGTCGCGCTTATTCACCCCGAATGCCTCCATGCAGATGGCCGTCGCTGAGCGTCAGCACGCGGTACGGACGGCTGGAGATAAGCCCCAGATCGTGCGTGGCCATCAGTACCGTCACCCCGACGCGGTTAAACTCTTCAAACAGACGTAAAATCCCCTCCGAGAGCGCCTCGTCGAGGTTACCGGTCGGTTCATCCGCCAGCAGTACCGCCGGCTTGTTGACCACCGCGCGAGCGATCCCCACGCGCTGCTGCTCGCCGCCGGAGAGCTGAATCGGAAAGTTCTTCGCTTTGTCCAGCAGCCCGACCTTGTCCAGCGCCGCCGAGACGCGGCGACGAATGTCATCGCCGCTGGCGCCGGCGATAATCAGCGGGATCGCCACGTTGTCATACACGGTGCGATCCATCAGCAAATGGTGGTCCTGGAAAATCATGCCGATCTGGCGGCGCAGGAACGGCACCTCACGGCTCTTCAGGCGGCTGATTTCATGACCGCTGAAGAAGATTTTGCCGGCGCTGGGCCGTTCGATACCACAGATAAGCTTCAGCAGGGTACTTTTCCCTGCGCCGGAGTGGCCGGTCAGAAACGCCATCTCGCCCGGCTGCAGGTGGAAGTTCACCCCCTGCAGCGCTTGTCTCCCACCGAGATAGGCTTTGCTGACTTGTTCAAAGCGAATCATTCTTAATCCTCTCGGGCAAAAAGTGCCTCAATAAAGTCGCCCGCATTAAACGGACGCAGATCCTCAATACGCTCGCCGACGCCAATATAGCGAATCGGAATGCCGAACTGGTCGGCCACCGAGAAGATCACGCCGCCTTTGGCGGTGCCATCCAGCTTGGTCAGGGTGATCCCGGTCAAACCTACCGCCTCATGGAACAGTTTGGCCTGGCTAATCGCATTCTGCCCGGTGCTGGCGTCGATGGTTAACATCACCTCATGCGGCGCGTCGACGTCCAGCTTTTTCATCACCCGGACGATCTTCTTCAGCTCTTCCATCAGGTGCGATTTATTCTGCAGACGCCCGGCGGTATCGGCAATCAGCACATCAACATGGCGCGCCTTCGCCGCCTGAATGGCGTCGAAAATCACCGAAGCGGAATCGGCGCCGGTGTGCTGGGCGATCACCGGGATATTGTTACGCTGCCCCCAGACCTGCAACTGTTCTACCGCCGCCGCACGGAAGGTATCCCCCGCCGCCAGCATCACCGTTTTGCCCTGCTGCTCAAACTGACGCGCCAGCTTGCCGATGGTGGTGGTTTTCCCCACCCCGTTCACGCCGACCATCAGAATAACAAATGGCGTTTTGCCTTCAACGTTCAGCGGCGCATCCACTTTGGCGAGAATCTCACCCATCTCTTCTTTCAGCAGGCCGTACAGCGCCTCCGCATCGCGCAGCTGCTTACGGCTGGCGCCCTCAGTGAGGTTAGTAATGATCTTGCGGGTGGTCTCCACCCCGACATCAGCGATCAGCAGCTGCTCTTCCAGCTCTTCAAACAGATCGTCGTCGATCTTCTTACCGCGGAACAGGCTGATAAATCCGGAACCGAGATTTTCTTTTGTTTTCAGAAGACTACGTTTTAGGCGGGCAAAAAAGCCTTCTTTCGTCGGTTTTTCCTGCTCCTGGGCCAGTTCTTCCACCGGCGCCTCGTCTTCTGGCGCCGGCACCACCACCGCCGCCTCTTCTGCCGCCTCGGCCGCCAGCGCCTGCGCTTCCAGCTCTTCATCGCTTAACGGCGCGTCCTCTTCCGGCGCTTCCGTCTCCTGCGGCTGGGCAACAGCATCCTCTACAGGCTGCTCAGCCACGACCTCCGCCGCCACCGGTTCGGCGATAACCTCTTCCGCCAGCGACTCAACCACCGCAGGCTGTTCAACCGGTTCGCTGACCGCGGGCTCCGGTTCAACAACAGGCGCTTCTTCGGTCAGAGCAGGCGCTTCCACCCACTCTTCTTCCTGCGCGCTGGCAGGCTCCGCAAGGTGGGCCTTTTCGTTTTCGACCACCGTCTCGGTGACGTCGACGACCTCTTCGGCAAACGCCTCCGGGTCTGCTTTCGGCGCGCTCGGCTCGGCAGGGGTTGCCGCCGCCGGCGTCTCATCGGCAACCGCTTGTTGTTCTTCTACTTTTTGTTCAGTCTCGGTTTCCTGTGCCTGTTCTTTCTGTCCAAAGCCCAGCCAGGAAAAGAAGCCACGTTTTTTCTCTTTTGCCATTTGCGACCACACTCCTCGCTGTTTATTCATGGCGCAGCTTCATCAGAAGCTGAAAAAATGATGAAATTAGTTGGATAGTCTATCACTTAACTTAACTCGCAGCACCGCCCCCGGATTAAGGTTTCGTCAACCGCCGTCGATCGCTAGAATAGCAGGCCGGAAGTTGAGACTTGAGCAGAGAGATGAAAAAACCAAACCACGCGGGCAGCGGTCAGATCCGCATCATCGGCGGGCAATGGCGCGGCCGTAAATTACCGGTGCCGGAGAGCCCGGGCCTGCGGCCGACCACCGACCGGGTTCGCGAAACCCTTTTTAACTGGCTGGCGCCGTCCATCGTTGACGCGCACTGCCTCGACTGCTTTGCCGGCAGCGGCGCGCTGGGGCTTGAGGCGCTGTCCCGCTATGCGGCCAGCACTACGCTACTGGAGATGGAGCGCGGCGTCGCTCAGCAGTTGCAAAAAAACCTGGCCACCCTGAAAGCGGATCGCGGCAAGGTGATCGCGACCAACACCCTCAGCTTCCTGAGCCAACCGGGCACGCCGCATGAGATCGTCTTCGTCGACCCACCGTTCCGTCACGGGCTGCTGGAGGAGACGCTGCGCCTGCTGGAAACGCAGGGCTGGCTGGCCGATGAGGCCCTGGTGTACGTCGAAAGCGAAGTCGAAAACGGTTTACCGCCGGTACCGGCAAACTGGCATCTGTATCGTGAAAAAGTGGCCGGACAGGTCGCGTACCGTCTTTACCAACGTGAGGCCCAAGGAGAGAACCATGCTGATTAATTTAGGCCGCCTGCTGATGCTGTGCGTCTGGGCCTTTCTGTTATTGAATCTGTTTCAGCCCTTCCCGAAGCCGCTGAATATCTTCGTCAACGTCGCGCTGATTTTTATGATCCTGATGCATGGTCTGCAGCTGACGCTGCTCAAGGCGACGCAGCCGAAAGATGCCCCGCCGCTGGGCCGCTTTGAGCAAATCCGCATTTTTATCTTCGGCGTGTTTGAGCTCGTCGCCTGGCAGAAAAAACTGAAGGCGACGCTGAAGAAATAGTCCTGACAAGGGCTCAGGGATCGGGCGTAAACGCCACGAACGCTGTGCCCTTATAACTCAACATCCCGCGATCGCCGACGCTCAGCGCATGATACTGCGGCGCGTCAAGGCGAAACACCACCTCCAGCCCGCCGTTATCAGGGCGAAAGCTCGCTTCATAGCGCATCTCGCTGCCCGCAGGCGTCACCGTCTGCTGGCGCGAACGCCGATCGTTAATCACTTTTTCCCGCTTATTGCTGACGATCACCCGCTTTTGCAACACCGGCGCGGCGTCGTTCGCCAGTTTTTCGCGGCGCTGCTGCACATAGCGAAACGAAGCCGCCACCACAATCACCGCGACGACCAGAACAAAAAAGAGCGGCATTTTACTCATTAAGGTTACCCATAAAAAATATCAGGAATCAGCATACTGCGACTGGAATAACATTGTCATCTGCTGCGCCAAACCACTACACTGAGTGGTAGCTTCACGCATCCGTAACTTTCTTTATGATAACAGATACAGGGACTTACTATGCTTTGGTCATTTATTGCTGTCTGTTTCTCCGCATGGCTTTATGTCGATGCATCCTATCGCGGGCCAGCCTGGCGACGCTGGGTATTTAAACCTGTCACCCTGATTCTGTTGCTGTTGCTGGCCTGGCAGGCGCCGATGTTCAATGCCATCAGCTACCTGGTGCTGGCTGGCCTGTGCGCCTCGCTGCTCGGCGACGCCCTCACCCTGCTGCCGCGCCAGCGGGTGATGTACGCGGTGGGCGCCTTCTTCCTGTCGCATCTGCTGTATACCATCTGGTTTGCCAGCCAGCTGACGCTGTCGTTCTTCTGGCCGCTGCCGCTGGTGCTGCTGGTATTCGGCGCCCTGCTGATGGCGGTGATCTGGAGCCGCCTGGAAGAGATGAAAATGCCGGTGCTAACCTTTATCGGCATGACGCTGGTGATGGTCTGGCTGGCCGGTGAGCTATGGTTTGCCCGCCCTACCGACACCGCGCTGTCCGGTTTCGCCGGCGCCGCTCTGCTGCTGCTGAGCAATGCCGTGTGGCTGGTAAGTCACTATCGTCGCCGTTTCCGCGCCGATAACGCCATTGCCGCCGCGTTTTACTTTGCCGGCCACTTCCTCATCGTGCGCGCGCTGTACCTGTAATTTAGTCCTTGACTCTGGAGTCGACTCCAGAGTGTATCCTACGGCTAATGAGAAAATTATCATTTACCGGAGGGTGCCATGTCGACTCCAGACGCGCAGGATAAAAAAGTCCCACAATTCTCGTCATTCACCATGCGGCCAGCGCCCGCCCCGGCGGAGAGCTGCTGCACAGACCACGCCTGCGCCGCAGAGACCGCACCAGCCGCCGAAGCGCTTAGCGACGCCCGCTACAGCTGGCAGGTTGCCGGCATGGACTGCGCCGCCTGCGCCCGCAAGGTGGAAACGGCGATTCGTCAGGTGCCCGGCGTCAGTCAGGTTCAGGTGCTGTTCGCCACGGAAAAATTATTGGTTAACGCCGAAGGCGACGTTCGCGCTCAGGTTGAGCAGGCGGTACGTCAGGCAGGCTATACGCTGCGCGATGCCGATGCCCCCGCGTCAGAGAAAACGCAGGGCTCGCGGCTGCGCGACAATTTACCGTTGCTGACGCTGGTCATTATGATGGCCCTGAGCTGGGGGCTGGAGCAGGCCAACCACCCCGCCGGTCAGTTAGCCTTTGTTGCCACCACCCTGGTCGGCCTGTGGCCGGTTGCCCGCCAGGCGATGCGCCTGATCAAAAGCGGGAGCTGGTTCGCCATTGAAACGCTGATGAGCGTCGCCGCCATCGGAGCGCTGTTTATCGGCGCCACCGCAGAGGCGGCGATGGTCCTGCTACTGTTCCTGATCGGCGAGCGTCTCGAAGGCTGGGCCGCCAGCCGCGCGCGGCAGGGCGTGAGCGCGCTGATGGCGCTGAAGCCCGACACCGCCATCCGTCTGCGCAACGGCGTGCGGGAAACCGTCGCCCAGCGTGACCTGCGTCCCGGAGATGTGATTGAAGTGGCTGCCGGCGGGCGTCTGCCGGCGGATGGACAACTGCTGTCGCCGTTTGCCAGCTTTGATGAAAGCGCCCTGACCGGCGAGTCGGTGCCGGTGGAGCGCCAGGCCGGAGAACGGGTAGCGGCGGGCGCCACCAGCGTCGACCGCCTGGTGCAGCTGACCGTGATCTCCGAACCGGGCGACAGCGCCATCGACCGCATCCTGAAGCTGATTGAAGAGGCGGAGGAACGTCGGGCGCCGATCGAGCGTTTTATCGACCGCTTCAGCCGGATCTACACTCCGGCCATTATGGTGGTGGCCCTGTTGGTGGCCATTGTCCCGCCGCTGTTCTTCGCCAGCGCCTGGCTGCCATGGATCTATAAAGGCTTAACGCTGCTGTTGATCGGCTGCCCGTGCGCGCTGGTCATCTCCACCCCGGCGGCCATCACCTCCGGCCTGGCGGTCGCCGCCCGACGCGGGGCGCTGATCAAAGGCGGAGCGGCGCTGGAACAGCTGGGCCAGGTGCGCCAGGTGGCGTTCGATAAAACCGGCACCCTGACCGTCGGGCAGCCGCAGGTGACCTCGGTCATCGCCACGGCTGAGAATGACGATAACGCGCTGCTGGCGCTGGCGGCGGCGGTGGAGCAAGGCTCCAGCCATCCGTTGGCGCAGGCCATCGTCCGAGAAGCGCAGCGGCGCCAGCTGAGCATTCCGCTGGCCAGCGGCCAGCGGGCGCTGGCAGGTTCCGGTATCGAAGCCGAGGTCAACGGCAGCCGGATTTTAATCTGCGCGGCCAGCAAAGCCGCCCCGGCAGAGTATGAGGCGCAGATCCAGCAGCTGGAGAGCGCCGGGCAAACGGTGGTGCTGGTCATGCGCGGCGAGACGCTTCTCGGCATCCTGGCGCTGCGCGACACCCTGCGCGACGACGCACGTCAGGCAGTGGATGCCTTACACCAGTTGGGGGTGCAGGGGGTGATCCTCACCGGGGATAACCCGCGCGCCGCGGCGGCCATTGCCAGCGAACTGGGGCTGGAATTCCGCGCCGGCCTGCTGCCGGCGGACAAAGTCGAAGCGGTGATGGCGTTGAATGCCGATGCGCCGCTGGCGATGGTCGGGGACGGTATCAACGACGCCCCGGCGATGAAAGCGGCGACCATCGGCATCGCCATGGGCAGCGGTACCGACGTGGCGCTGGAGACTGCCGACGCCGCGCTGACCCACAACCGTCTGACCGGCCTGGCGCAGATGATTTCCCTGGCGCGGGCGACTCACGCCAATATCCGCCAGAACATCGCGATTGCCTTAGGGCTGAAGGGGATTTTCCTTGTCACCACCCTGCTCGGCCTGACCGGTCTGTGGCTGGCGGTGCTGGCGGATACCGGCGCCACCGTGCTGGTAACGGCTAACGCGCTGCGGTTATTGCGTAAGAAGTTGTAGCATAGATACCGGCTTCCCTGCTCGCGCTACGCTTAGCAGGGCTACGGTTCCGTAACATCCGGGAGAGGCTTAGGGACGTAGGCCGGGTCAGGCGCAGCCGCCACCCGGCAAAAGACAACATAACGGCACAACGGGGTAGCCCGGATAAGGCGCTGCGCGCCGCCATCCGGGAGAGGCTCAGTGGCTTTTGCGGATCAGGTAGCGGTACGGCAGGGCTTCGGTTTCCTGGGCCACCAGCTCATGCTCCATAAAGCGGCAGAATCCCGGGATATCGCGGGTGGTGGCCGGATCGTCAGCAATAATCAGCAGCGTCTCGCCCACCGGCATCGTCCGCACGGTTTTACGCACCATCATGACCGGCTCCGGGCAGCGGAGTCCCAGGGCATCCAGAGTGTGGTCAGGAGTGGAGAAAAGTTCGCTCATTTTAGTCTCACGTCAACAAAACGGCCCTAGTTTACCCCCTGCTCGCCAGTACGCAAGCCAGGTTAACGTTTGCGCGAAAAACAACCATTGCATTACGCCGGCAACGCAGTATCATGCAGCCGTTTTTAATTGGGTTCCCTCACCCCAACGTTCCGCTGCCGATTGCTCATTTACCTGAAGCATGACGGGCATAAAAAGGTCACAATATGAATCCGTTTACTACCGTACAGCGCAAAAAAGCGCTCGTCTGGCTTTCGCTATTTCATCTGCTGGTGATTACCTCCAGCAACTATCTGGTTCAGCTGCCGATCTCCATCTTTGGTTTCCATACCACCTGGGGCGCGTTCAGTTTTCCGTTTATCTTCCTCGCCACCGATCTGACGGTGCGAATTTTTGGCGCACCGCTGGCGCGACGCATTATTTTTGCGGTGATGGTCCCGGCGCTGGTCATCTCCTACGCCATCTCCGCCCTGTTTTACATGGGCGAGTGGCAGGGCTTCGCCGCGCTGGGCACCTTTAATCTCTTCGTCGCGCGCATCGCCATCGCCAGCTTTATGGCCTATGCGCTGGGGCAGATCCTTGACGTCCACGTCTTCAACCGCCTGCGGCAGAGCCGTCACTGGTGGCTGGCCCCCACCGCCTCGACGCTGTTCGGCAACATCAGCGATACCGTAGCGTTCTTCTTCATCGCCTTCTGGCGCAGCCCGGATCCGTTTATGGCCGCTCACTGGGGGGAAATCGCCCTCGTCGACTACAGCTTTAAAGTGCTTATCAGCATCATTTTCTTCCTGCCGATGTACGGCGTGCTGTTAAATATGCTGTTGAAAAGGCTGGCGGATAAATCTGATTTGTCGGCATTGCAGCCGAGTTAAAGGTACTCGCGGACTGATGTGTTAAGATACCCGGATGAGCCATTAGTGGCCGTTTATCGAAAGGAAGATGTCAATGCGCAATTTGGTTAAATATGTCGGTATTGGCCTGCTGGTGATGGGGCTTGCCGCCTGCGATAACAGCGATTCAAAAGCGCCAACCGTTGGGGCAGCAGCGGAGAGCAACACCAGCGGCCAGGCGATCAGCCTGCTGGATGGCAAACTGAGCTTCACCCTGCCTGCGGGTATGGCCGACCAGAGCGGCAAACTGGGTACTCAGGCGAACAACATGCACGTCTATTCTGACGCCACCGGCCAGAAAGCAGTCATCGTCATCGTCGGCGACAGCACCAATGAAGACCTGGCGGTGCTGGCGAAACGCCTGGAAGATCAGCAGCGTAGCCGCGACCCGCAGCTGCAGGTGGTGAGCAATAAGTCGCTTGAGATCAAAGGTCATACCCTGCAGCAGCTGGACAGCATCATCTCCGCCAAGGGGCAGACCGCGTGGTCTTCCGTACTGCTCGGCAAAGTGGATGACAAACTGCTGACCCTGCAGGTCACCCTGCCGGCGGACAACCAGCAGCAGGCGCAGACCGAAGCGGAAAGCATCATCAGCACCCTCACCATCCAGTAATTACTGGCCTGGTGCGACGGCCTCCGGTTCGCCACCCGGGGGCCGTTTTTTTAACCGCCAGCCCAGCAGCAGCGCCGCCATCACCAGACCTGCCGCCGCCAGATATATCACCGGGATCCCGGTCCACGCCATCAGCAAGCCGGCCAGCGGCCCGGTGACGCCTAACGACAAATCCATAAACACGGTATAGGTGGCCAGCGCCGACCCTTGGTTGTGCTGCGGCACCGCTTTCACCGCCACCACGCCCAGCGCCGGAAAGACCAGCGAGAACCCGGCCCCGGTAAGCAAGGTGCCGATTTTCGCCAGCAGCGGCGTATCAGCAAAGCCGACCAGCAGCAGGCCGATGATCTCCACGCTAAAGCAGAGCATCGCCACGTTCAGCCCGCCGAAGCGGTTAATGGCGTTGGGAAACAGCAGCCGCGCGCCAACGAACGCGCAGCTGAACAGCGTCAGGGCGAAGGCCGCCCCGTCCCAGCCTTTGGCCTCATAAAACAGCGTGATAAAGGTGGCGATAACCCCGAAACCGGCGGAGGCCAGGGCCAGCGCCATGCCGTAGGGCCACACCCGCCCGAGCACCGCGCGAAACGACATCGCTTTGCCTTTCGCCGCCTTCACCGCTGCGCGGGGCAGCGCGCAGAGGATAGCCGCCAGCGCAACCGCCATAATGACCCAGGCCAGGCCGCTGAGGCCAATGTACGAATAGCACAGCACGCCGAGCGGGGCGCCCATCGCCATCGCCCCGTAGGTCACAATGCCGTTCCACGAGATCACCCGCCCGATATGCAGCGACCCAACAACGCCGACGCCCCACAGCGTCGAGCCGGTGCCGGCAAAACTCTGGCCGATACCGAGAATGACCCGCCCGAGGCATAGCAGCAGCAGGCTAACCAGCGGCCAGCCGCTGCTCCAGGCGGCAAGCAGGTAGCTCAGGCCGCTTAAAAAGCAGCCGCAGAGGCCGAAGACAACGATCTTTTTGGGCCCCAGCAGGTCAGCATAACGCCCGGCGTGCGGGCGGCTGAGCAGCGTGGCGAAATATTGCAGACTAATCACCAGGCCGGCCCAGAAAGCGCTAAAGCCCATCCCATCATGCACATAGCCGGGAAGCACCGCCAGCGGCAGGCCGATGGTGAGATAGCTGGCAAAGTTAAAAATGACGACGGAGACAATCCGCAGATTAAGGCGCAGTCCATTGAGCGCCGGTTCGGCGACGGATTCGGGCATCAGGTTCCACCAGAGTTCTATAACATAGAACCACTATTACCACGACCTCCGTTGAAAAGCAGCCTTCCGATAGTAATAGCCGGACCGGCGACATCGCCATGCCCATCACCGCAAATTCCGCGACGATTTGTCGGCTTTACTCAGTTGAAATATATACATGCATATTAATGATTGTCGCTATTGCCTGGTCAGGGTTAAATTACATATACTTCATCGCTGCCCTGATAGCGCCTCATTGTTTATCAGAATTTTAATATTTCAATAACATTAGAATATCCATCTGTCATATTTATAAATACAGATGAAGATTTAAATCTGACAGAACAACCACAGCATATCAGCCTGCTTAAATTTTTCTCACGTGGCATAAACCAATGCCCTGTAGCTAATAAATTGATATGGAGTATTCATGAAAAAAATTATTCATTGGATGATTGCCGCAACGGTTGTCGGCGCGCTTGCCGGTTGCGCGCGTACCGCCCCTATTGATCAAGTCAATACGACTGTGAGTGCCGGTCATACTGCGGCGCAGGTGAAGGATGCGATTATCAAAGCGGGTGCGCAGCGCGAATGGATTATGTCTGATGCGGGCCCTGGCGTTATTAAAGGTCACTTACAAAATCGCGACCATGTTGCTGACATTAAAATTAACTACTCCGCAACAAGTTATTCTATTGTTTATGTCAGTAGTCTGAATCTAATGGCCGCCAACGGAAAAATTCATAGAAACTATAACCGTTGGGTACACAACCTCGATAAAGATATCCAGGTTACCCTGGCGGCAAACACCGCTATGCAACAATAAATATACATACGGGTCACTACTGACCCGTTTCGCCGATTATTTGTAATAAGGTTGTACCGAACGTGTACCAAAAGGATTCTCTCAGCGCACTTGATGCCATTACTGAAGCGCAGCGTATTGCTTTTGCCCCCATGCTCTTTCAAACCGCATTATGTCTACGCAACTCAGGTATTCTGGGTTATCTGGACCAACAAGGTAAACGCGGTGCAACGTTTGCAGCCATCAGTGAAATTTTCGACGGAAAAGAATATGCCGTTAGCGTTTTGCTCGATATGGGATTAAGCGGTCGTATCCTGACCTATAAAGAGGAACGCTACCACCTCTCTAAAATAGGACATTTCTTACTTCATGATCCGATGACGCGAGTAAATATGGATTTTACTCAAGACGTTTGTTATCAAGGATTATTCTTTCTGGAAAATGCGCTCCAGGAGGGAAAGCCTTCAGGATTAAAAGTTTTTGGTGAGTGGCCAACGATTTACCCTGCCTTGTCACAGCTACCACCCGCGGCGCGCAAAAGCTGGTTTGCCTTCGACCATTACTATTCCGATGGCGCCTTCACTGCAGCGCTGCCCTATGTATTCGCCAGCCAGCCCGCAAGGCTGTACGATGTAGGCGGTAATACCGGGAAATGGGCGCTACGCTGTTGCCAGTACGATGAAAATATCGCGGTCACGTTATTAGATTTACCGCAACAAATTGCACTGGCACGGGAAAATATAGAAAATGCTGGCCTTGCCCATCGCATCGATTTTCATGCTGTGGATATGCTGAGTGACGCCCCCCTACCCGGAGAAGCGGATATCTGGTGGATGAGTCAGTTCCTGGACTGTTTCTCGCCAGAACAAATCATCACCATACTCAGTAACGTGGCACAGGTCATGAAACCTGGCGCCCGCCTGTACATTCTGGAATTGTTCTGGGATGCGCAGAAATTTGAAGCAGCATCATTTAGTCTGAATGCGTCTTCACTCTATTTTACCTGTATGGCCAACGGCAACAGCCGTTTCTACAGCGTAGAGAAGTTTTACCGCTATCTTGAAATGGCGGGGTTCGAAGTAGAACAGCGTCACGATAATTTAGGCGTTGGGCATACCTTGTTGATATGCCACAAGAATAATTGATTGATCGCGGATGCGAGTGGATGACATTTTCATTTAACATTGTTGATTGGCAGGCCTTCGCGCCTGGCGTCAGTGGCCCCGAGCAATGGCAACGGTGGTCACAGCATTTGCACGCCATCGATCCCGCCGCGGCGCCACCCAAACTCAGCGAATTGCCGATGATGACCGCACGCCGACTCAGCTCGGGAAGTAAGCTGGCTGTGGAATGCGGTCTGGCTATGCTCCGTCGCCATGAAATCGATGCCGTTCTTTATACCAGCCGTCACGGCGAACTGGAGCGCAACTATCGGATCCTCCATGCGCTGGCTATGGCGCAAGCGATCTCGCCGACCGATTTCGCCTTATCGGTGCATAATTCCGCCGTGGGTAATCTGACGATTGCTGCAAAAAAAGCGATTATGTCGTCATCCCTTTCTGCCGGACGCGATACGTTTCAGCAGGGATTATACGAAGTGATGGGCCTGCTACAGGCGGGTTATCAGCGCGTGTTGATGGTTGATTTCGACGGTTTTCTCCCTGAGTTTTACCACGCTCAGTTGCCGCCAGGTATCACCACCTGGCCCTATGCGGCAGCCTGGGTGATTGAGCCCGGTCGCCAGTGGCAATGCCACGCCCAGCCTCATGCAGCCGTTGCTGAAAGTCCATTACCGCAAAGTTTACTGTTCTTGCAGTACTATTTGCAGAATGCCCGCACGTTCACGCTTCCCGGCGATCGCGTGCAATGGCAATGGAGCCGCGCATGAAGCCGTTTTTCCACCGGCTTAATCGGCTCTGGCGCGCAGCGATGACCGGTTTCTGCTTCGCACTGTTTGGCATTGGCGGCCTGCTGCTCTCGCTCATCTGGTTTAATCTGCTGCTGGTTTTGGTACGTAATAAAACCCGCCGACGCCGTATCGCGCGGCGCAGCATTTCCGTTAGCTTTCGCGTATTCCTCAGCGTGGTGAAAAGCGTCGGGGTTCTCGATTACCGTATCGATGGCCGCGATATTTTGCGCGCGGAGCGCGGTTGCCTGGTGGTCGCCAATCACCCCAGCCTTATTGACTACGTGATGCTGGCCTCGGTGATGCCGGAGACCGACTGCATGGTAAAAAGCGCGCTGCTGAAAAATCCATTCGTCAGCGGCGTGATCCGCGCCGCCGATTATCTGATTAACGATCAGGCCGATGCCCTGCTGCCGGCAAGCCGGCAGCGTTTACAGCAAGGCGATACGATTTTGATTTTCCCTGAAGGCACGCGCACCGTGCCGGGGAAAAAAATGCAGCTACAGCGGGGGGCGGCTAATATCGCGGTACGCTGTGGCAGCGATTTACGCATTGTCGTCATCCGCTGTACCGAGCATATGCTGGGTAAACAAAGCAAATGGTACGACGCGCCGCCAACTAAGCCGCGGTTTACCGTCGAGGTTGGAGAACGGCTGCCAATACATCAGTTTTATGATGCCAATAAACAAGAACCGGCGCTGGCCGCAAGACAGTTGAACCGTCATATTTTGCTTAAATTAGAAACAGGCACTCTCCCTGAAACAGGAATGAATGATGCAAGCGCTCTATCTTGAAATTAAAAATCTGATCATCAGTACCTTGAACCTGGACGAGCTGTCCGCTGATGATATCGACACCGACGCCGCGCTTTTTGGCGATGGTCTGGGCCTGGACTCAATTGATGCGCTGGAGCTGGGTCTGGCGGTGAAAAATCAGTACGGCGTGGTGCTGTCGGCTGAAAGTGAAGAGATGCGTCAGCATTTCTACTCTGTCGCCACGCTGGCGGCATTTATTCAAGCACAGCGCGCCTGAGGAGAGTGGTTATGAATGAACAACAAGCCATTTACGAAGAAATCTCCGCGCTGCTGGTGAACGTGTTTGAAATCGATCCGCAGGATATTACGCCTGAGGCCCGCCTGTACGAAGATCTCGAACTGGACAGTATCGACGCCATCGACATGATCGTCCATCTGCAAAAGAAAATTGGTAAGAAAATCAAGCCAGAAGAGTTCAAAACTGTCCGCACCGTGCAGGATGTGGTCGATGCGGTAGAACGCCTGTTCAAAGAAGAATAATTCACCGTGTCGGGCATTCGCTCACTGCCAGTTGTGCCATTGCTGACGGGCATATTGCTGCTGGCCTGGCCGTTTATAATCTGGTTCGGCCTCGCGCATAACAGCCTGCAAGGGTTGTTACCGCTCATGGCGCTGATGTTGTTTTTACGCTTTCGTCAGACCCGGCGACGGGCGGGAGCGCTGAGCGTGGTCACTCAGATTGTGGCGGTGGCCGGCATGACGCTATGTATTGCCAGCTACCTGCTGAAAACCCATCAGTTACTGCTATTTTACCCGGTGGTGGTGAACAGCGTGATGCTGGCGGTGTTTGGCGGTTCGCTATGGTCCACGATGCCGATAATCGAGCGTCTGGCGCGACTGCGTGAACCGGATCTTCCGGAGCGGGCTGTACGCTATACCCGGCGCGTCACCCAAATCTGGTGCGCCTTTTTCATCATTAACGGTGGCATTGCGCTTTTTACCGCGCTGTATAGCGATCTGTCCCTGTGGACGGCGTGGAACGGCATGATTTCCTATCTGCTGATGGGCACGCTCATGGCCGGCGAGTGGCTGGTGCGCCAGCGGGTGATAAAACGAGATAAACCATGAAGCAGCCTCTCCCGTTGGACCAGTGGCTCAGCGCCGCGCGTTCGCCGGAAACGCCGATCGCCTGGCAGGACACGCACCTCTGGACGCTTGCACATCTGCGCCATGATGTCGCCCACCTGCTCACGCACTTGCGTCAGCAGCCAGCCATGCGCTGGGCGTTGTGCATTGAAAATAGCTACTTGTTTATCGTCGCTCTGCTGGCAACCCTGCATGCCGGCAAAACGCCGGTCCTTCCCGGCCACGGCCGTATTTCGCTGTTAAATGAGCAGAAGGCGCTGTTTGACGGCATTCTCAGCGATAAAGCGCTGGCATGGGATGGCGCGCTGGTGATTGTCGAGTCCACGATGGCGGTAACGAGCGGCCAGATGCATTTTCCCGCGCCAGGCAAAGAGGCTTGCATTGAATTATTCACCTCCGGTTCCACCGGTCAACCGAAGCGAATTTGCAAACCGATCGGATCGCTCGACCGCGAGGCGGCGCTGTTATCCGCCTGCTATGCCGGGCGTCTGGCAGGCTGTCGGGTGGTGGCATCCGTAGCGCCGCAGCATCTGTATGGCCTGACGTTTCGACTGTTCTTGCCAATGGCGTTGGGTTTACCGCTTCACGCGGACATGCTGGAGTACACCGAGCAGTTAACGGCGTTAAGCCGGAAGCATCGCTATCTGTTTATTAGTAGTCCGGCCTTCCTCAAACGTCTCGACCACCGGCTTACCCCTCCGCCGATCGAAATGATCGTGTCCGCAGGCGGCAAGCTGCTTTGGCAGGATGCCGTGCAAACCGCCCGCTGGTGCAATACCTGGCCGGATGAAATATACGGCAGTACGGAAAGCGGCGTCATCGCCTGCCGCCAGCGCGTGCAGGATGAGGCGCCATGGCAACCGTTTCCCGGCATCCGCTTTCAGCCAGAAGGCGATGCGTTCCGCCTCTTTTCTCCGCTTATTACCGATAACCGCGGCCAGCTGCTCGAGGATATTTTGCATTTTCGCGAGAGTGGCCACTTCCATTTGGCAGGCCGTCGGGATCGCGTGGTCAAAATTGAAGAGAAGCGCATATCGCTGAGCGAAGTGGAGCAGCGCCTGCTGGAACTTGAAGGCATCATTGATGCCGCCGTGTTACCCATCACCCGCGGCAGCCGTCAGAGTATTGGCGTATTGCTGGTGCTGGATAACCATGCCCGCCAGCGCTGGGGAAAAAGCCAGGAGACTCGTTGGCGAAAAGCACTGCGCTCTCTGCTGGAACCGGTCGCCATTCCCCGCTACTGGCGGGTTATCGACGAGATCCCCGTCAATAGTATGAACAAGCGTGTCTACGCGCAGTTACAGGAGTTATTTCATGCAGCCCCATGAAATTGAGCGCCGTCAGCCACAAGCCGATCGGGTTGAAATCATTTTATCGGTGGATCCGGCGTTATTCTGGTTTCGCGGCCACTTTGCCGTTCAGCCCTTGTTGCCAGGCGTCGCGCAGATTGACTGGGCGATGCATTACGCCACCACCTTGCTGGCGCCCGGCTGGCGCTTTCACGATATTCACAATGTGAAATTCCAGTCGCCGCTCCTGCCGGGGGCGATCGTGACGCTCACTCTCAGCTGGCAGGAAGCGCGTCAGCTCATCACCTTCAGCTATCAGCGCCACGATGGCGAAACACGACATACCGCCAGCAGCGGGAAGATTCGCTTATGTCGCTAACCTTTTCCCCCTGCGTGGTGATCCCGTGCTATAACCACGGCGCGATGATGTCGCGGGTGCTGGCGCGCCTGCAGCCGTTTGATCTTCCCTGTATCGTGGTGGACGACGGGAGCGACAGTCGCACACAGCTGGAGCTGGAGCGACTGGCGCTGGAAACCCCGGATCTGACGTTGATCCGCTTAGCGCAGAACGCCGGAAAAGGCGCCGCGGTCATCTGCGGATTACAGGCCGCAGCGCAAGCCGGGTTCAGCCACGCGGTGCAGGTCGATGCCGATGGGCAGCACGCCATCGAAGATATTCCGCAGCTGCTGGCGCTGGCGCAGAAGCATCCCGAGGCGCTGATCTCCGGCCAGCCGGTTTACGACGACTCAATCCCGCGCTCGCGCCTGTACGGACGCTGGATCACCCACGTCTGGGTATGGATTGAAACGCTATCGCTGCAGCTAAAAGACAGCATGTGCGGCTTTCGCGTCTATCCGCTGGCGCCGACGCTGCAGCTGGCTAAGCGCGTGCCCCTCGGCAAGCGGATGGATTTTGATACCGAAGTGATGGTGCGCCTCTACTGGCAGGGGAACACCAGCTACTTTGTCCCGACCCGCGTGACCTATCCGCCGGACGGTTTGTCGCATTTCGATGCCCTCAGAGATAACTGCCGCATCTCGTTGATGCATACCCGACTGTTCCTCGGCATGTTGCCGCGGATCCCCTCGCTGCTGTTTCGCCGCGCTTCGCCGCACTGGGCGCGCCAGAAGGAGGTTAAAGGCTTATGGGGCATGCGCCTGATGCTGTTGGTGTGGCGGCTGTTGGGACGACACGCGTTTTCGCTGCTGCTCTACCCGGTGGTCGGCGTCTACTGGCTAACGGCCAGCACCGCGCGCCGCGCTTCACAAAACTGGCTTACCCGCGTGCGCGACCAGTTAGCCGCTCGTCAGCTGCCGGAGCCGGGCGAACTCAGTAGCTATCGTCACTTCCTGCGCTTTGGCAACGCGATGCTGGATAAAATCGCCAGCTGGCGCGGCGAACTGCAGTTTGGTCGCGATGTGGTGTTTGCCGCAGGTGCCGAAGAGACGCTCAATATCGACGATCCGCGCGGCAAACTACTGCTGGCCTCACATCTCGGCGATGTTGAAGCCTGCCGTGCGCTGGCGCAGCTGCAGGGCAGCAAGACCATCAACGCGCTGGTGTTCAGCGACAATGCCCAACGCTTTAAGCAGATTATGGCGGAGATGGCCCCGCAGGCCGGACTCAACCTGCTGCCGGTCACCGATATCGGCCCGGAGACCGCCATGCTGCTGCAGGAAAAACTGGATCGCGGAGAATGGATCGCCATTGTCGGCGATCGTATTGCGGTCAATCCGCAGCGCGGCGGCGAGTGGCGCGTCTGCTGGAGCCGTTTTATGGGGCAACCGGCCCCCTTCCCGCAGGGGCCCTTTATCCTCGCGGCTATTTTGCGCTGCCCGGTCAATTTGATGTTCGCTCTGCGTCAGCAGGGCAAGCTGCGCATTTACTGTGAGCCGTTCGCTGACCCGCTGCCGCTGCCGCGCGCCAATCGCCAGCAGGCACTGCAACATATCATCGATCGCTACGCCGAACGGCTGGAATATTACGCGCTGCAGTCGCCGCTCGACTGGTTTAACTTTTTCGATTTCTGGCGTTTGCCGGAGCCCAAAGATAAGGAGTAAAGGGTGCTTAACGATCCCCGTTTTACTGCTGAAGTAGAGCTAACCATTCCCTTTCACGACGTCGATATGATGGGCGTCGTCTGGCATGGCAACTATTTCCGCTACTTCGAAATTGCCCGCGAGGCGCTGCTTAACCAGTTCAACTACGGCTACCGGCAGATGAAAGCCTCCGGCTATCTGTGGCCGGTGGTGGATACCCGCGTGAAGTACCGGGACGTTATCACCTTCGAGCAGCGTATTCGCGTCCGCGCGCGTCTGGAAGAGTTCGAAAACCGCCTGCGCATTGGCTATGAAATTTTTGCCGCCGAGAGCGGCAAACGCACCACCACCGGCTACACCATCCAGGTCGCGGTGGACGAAAAAAGCGGCGAGATGTGTTTTGTCAGCCCGCAAGTTCTGTTTGAACGCATGGGGGTCACGCCATGAGATTGCTGCTGTTGGTGGGACTGTTCATCAGTCCGTTGGTTAGCGCCCTGACGCTCGATGACCTGCAAAAACAATTTAGCGAACAGCCGGTGGTGCGCGCCCACTTCGATCAAACCCGCACCATAAAGGATCTTCCGCAGCCGCTGCGATCCCAGGGGCGGATGTTGATCGCCCGCGACCAGGGCTTGCTGTGGGATCAAACCTCACCGTTCCCGATGCAACTGCTGCTGGATGACAAACGGATGGTGCAGGCGATTAACGGCCAGCCGCCGCAGACCGTCACCGCCGAAAACAACCCGCAGATGTTCCAGTTCAACCATCTGCTGCGCGCGCTGTTCCAGGCCGATCGTAACGTGCTGGAGGAGAACTTCCGCGTGGAATTCGCCGATAAAGGCGACGGGCAATGGACGCTGCGCCTGACGCCTGTCACCACGCCGCTGGATAAGATTTTCGCCAGCATCGATCTCGCCGGAAAAACCTACCTGGAGCATATTCAACTCAACGATAAACAAGGCGATCGCACCGATATCGCCCTTTCCCAACATCAACTGACGCCAGCGCAACTGACCGATGACGAACGCCAACGCTTTGCCGCCCAGTAAACGTCCTGCGCTGATCTGGGGCGTCGTCTGCCTGATACTGGCGGGCGCGCTGCTGGCGCTGTTGCCGCAGGCCCGGCTCAACAGCAGCGTGCTGGCGATGCTGCCCAAACAGACGCTCGGCGCGATCCCCCCGGCGCTGAACGACGGCTTTATGCAGCGTCTGGATCGCCAGCTGGTCTGGCTGGTCAGCCCCGGTAAACAGGCCGACCCGCAGGTGGCTCGCGACTGGCTGCGGTTGCTGCAAACCTCAGACGCGCTGGCCGAGGTCAAAGGCCCAATGGATGCCGCCAGTCAGCAGGCCTGGGGAACGTTTTTCTGGCAACATCGCAATGCGTTAATCGACCCCGCCACCCGCGCACGTCTGCAGGAGGGCGGCGAAGCGCAGGCCCAGTGGATCCTTTCGCAGCTCTATTCGGCGTTTTCCGGGGTCAGCGGTAAAGAGTTACAAAACGACCCGCTGATGCTGATGCGCGGCTCACAGCTGGCGATGGCGAATAGCGGCCAGCGGATGCAGCTGCAGGACGGGTGGCTGACCAGCAAAGACGCGCAAGGTAACGTCTGGTATCTGCTGCACGGCGAGCTGACGGGTTCGTCGTTCGATATGCGACAGACGCACCGCCTGGTGACCACCCTCGCGCAGCTTGAAAAGGAATTAAAAGCGCGCCACCCGCAGGCGCAGCTGCTGTCGCGCGGCACCGTATTTTACAGTGATTACGCCAGCCAGCAGGCGAAGCGCGATATCTCCACTCTCGGCGCGGCGACCCTGTTCGGCGTCATCCTGTTGATCGTGGCCGTGTTCCGCTCGCTGCGTCCGCTGCTGTTATGCGCGATCTCTATCGCTATCGGCGCACTGGCCGGCACCGTTGCCACGCTGCTGCTGTTTGGCGAGCTGCATCTGATGACCCTGGTGATGAGCATGAGCATTATTGGCATTTCCGCAGATTACACGCTCTATTACCTGACCGAACGGATGGTCCATGGCGCAGCGGCTTCACCGTGGCAAAGCCTTGTTAAAGTTCTGAAAGCGCTGCTGCTGGCGCTGCTTACCACCGTGGCGGCTTATTTAATCATGATGCTGGCCCCCTTCCCGGCCATTCGCCAGATGGCGCTATTTGCGGCCGTGGGGCTAAGCGCCTCATGCCTGACGGTGATTTTCTGGCAGCCATGGCTGTGCCATGGGCTCCCGGTGCGTCCCGTCCCAGCGATGGTGCTGATGTCGCGCTGGCTCGCGGCATGGCGGCGTAACAAAAAACTCGCCATCGGTCTGCCGGTGGTTCTGGCCATTTTCTCCCTGACGGGGCTCGCTCTCCTGCGGGTGGATGACGATATCTCACAGCTGCAGGCGCTGCCGCAGAATATCCTCTCCCAGGAGCATGCCATCACCGCGCTCACTGGCCAAAGCGTCGATCAAAAGTGGTTCGTGGTTTACGGCGACACGGCGCAACAAACGCTGCAGCGGCTTGAAGCCTTTATGCCCGCACTGGCTAAAGCGCAAACCGACGGTATGCTTGGCGGGTATCGCGCCATTCCGCTCAATTCACTGGCCCGCCAGCAGCAGGATCTGGCCCTGCTGAAGCAGGCGGCGCCGGCCGTCGGCCAGGCGCTGAATAACGCCGGACTCACCGCTGTTCACCCCGACCTGCGGCCGATGCCGGTGACAGTCGGCGACTGGCTTGCCAGTCCGGCCAGCGAAGGCTGGCGGCTGCTATGGCTGACGCTGCCGGATGGCGAAAGCGGCGTACTGGTGCCAGTGAGCGGGGTGAAAGATAGCGCGGCGCTGAAGGCGCTCAGCACAACCCAGACTGGCGTGGCGTGGGTCGATCGTAAAAGCGATTTCGACCAGCTTTTCGCGCTCTACCGTCATATTTTAACCGGGCTGCTCGGCGTTGCGCTGGCGGTGATTGCCTGCGGCGCCGCTATCCGCCTTGGCTGGCGCAAGGGCTTAATAAGCCTGGTGCCGTCGGTATTGTCGCTGGGATGCGGCCTGGGGGCGTTGGCGCTCACCGGCCACGCCGTTAACCTGTTCTCCTTACTGGCGCTGGTGCTGGTACTTGGGATTGGCATCAACTACACCCTGTTTTTCAGCAACCCGCGCGGCACGCCGCTGACATCGCTGCTGGCGGTTACCCTGGCGATGATGACCACCTTATTAACGCTTGGCATGCTGGTGTTTAGCGCCACCCAGGCCATCAGCAGCTTTGGCACTGTCCTGGTCAGCGGTATTTTCACCGCTTTCCTGCTGTCGCCACTGGCGATGCCGAGCAAAAAAGAGAAAAAAAGACGATGAGAAGACCATCATTCTGGCGAGCCTTCGCGCTCTTCGCCGCCTTATTGCTGGCCGGCTGCAGTCATTCGCCGCCGGAGCCGCAAGGCCGTCCGCAGGCGTGGCTGGAGCCGGGTACGCGCGTCACGCTGCCGCCGCCGGGCATCTCGCCGGCCATCAGTTCCCAGCAGTTATTGACCGGCCGCTTCAACGGCCAAACCCAGTCGCTGCTGGTGCTGCTCAATGCCGATGATAAAAAGCTCACGCTGGCGGGCCTGTCGTCCGTCGGTATCCGCCTGTTCCTGGTGACCTATGATCAACAAGGGCTGCGCGCGGAACAGTCGATGGTGATCCCGCAACTGCCGCCCGCCAGCCAGGTGCTGGCCGATGTGATGCTCAGCCACTGGCCGCTTAGCGCATGGCTGCCGCAGCTGCCGAAAGGCTGGACGCTAACCGACCGCGGCGACAAACGCGAACTGCGTAACGCGCGCGGAAAACTGGTCACCGACATCACCTATATCAACCGCAAAGGCAAGCGCGTGCCGATTAGCATCGAGCAGCACGTCTTTAAATACCACATCACCATTCAATACCTGGGTGACTGAGATGATCTTCATTTCTGCTGTCGGCATGATTAACGCCCTGGGACGCGATAATGATGAAATCGCCGCCAATCTGGCCCGCGGTATAGCGCCCGGCATGCGCCCGCGTGAAGGGTGGTTACAGGGGCATCCGCAGGCGATTTTCGCGGGGGTGGACGGCGAACTACCCGCCATTCCCGATACCTTTCGCGACCATCGTTCGCGCAATAATCAGCTGCTGCTGGCGGCGCTGGCGCAGATCCAGCCGCAGGTGGATCGCGCCATCGCCCGCTATGGCCGGGCTCGGGTCGCCGTGGTGTTGGGCACCAGTACGTCAGGGCTGGATGAAGGCGACGTACACGTTAATTTGACGCTTAACGGCAAGGCGAGCGAGGCCTGGCGCTACCCACAGCAGGAGCTGGGCGACCCGTCGCGTTTTCTCAGCCGCTGGCTGGCGCTGGATGGTCCGACATATACCCTGTCAACCGCCTGCTCCTCCAGCGCGCGGGCGATAATCAGCGGACGGCGGCTCATTGAGGCGGGACTGGCGGATGTGGCGATCGTCGGCGGCGCGGATACCCTTAGCCGGATGCCCATCAACGGCTTTCACAGCCTGGAGTCGCTCTCCACGACGCAGTGCCAGCCGTTTAGCCGCGACCGCTGCGGGATCACCATCGGCGAAGGGGCGGCGCTGATGCTGCTGACCCGCGAGCCGCAGCCCATCGCGCTGCTGGGTATCGGCGAATCCAGCGACGCCTGGCATATTTCCGCCCCGCATCCCCAAGGAGAAGGGGCGATGCGCGCCATTCAGCAGGCGCTGGACGACGCGGGCATCATGCCGGAGCAGGTGGGTTACATTAACCTGCACGGCACCGCTACGCGGCTTAACGACCAGATAGAAGCCCGGGTGATCAACGCGCTGTTTGGCGAAAGGGTGCCCTGTAGTTCCACCAAACATCTGACCGGACATACGCTGGGTGCGGCGGGGATCACCGAGGCCGCCATCGGCATGCTGATCCTGCAGCGCAATCTGTTGTTACCGGCACAGGATTTCAGTCAGTCTCCGCAGGATGACACGCTACCGCCGTGCGGGCTCATTGAACATCCGCAGCCGCTGTCGCGGCCAGTTATCCTGTCGAACTCTTTTGCCTTTGGCGGCAATAACACCAGCATCCTGCTCGGGAGAATGTCATGAGCCACTTTTTATCACCCGGCAGTTACCTGCCGCACGACGCGCCGATGCTGCTGCTGGAGGAGGTCGAGGCGGTGACTGCCGACACCGCCACCTGCCGCGTCGCGGTCTCACCCGGCAGCGTTCTGGCGCCATTTCTCGATACCAACGGCGATCTTCCCGGCTGGTTCGCCCTTGAATTAATGGCGCAGACCGTCGGCGTCTGGTCCGGCTGGCACCGCCAGCAGCAAGGACAAACATCGCTCGCTTTAGGCATGGTGCTGGGCGCGCGCGAACTGGTTTGCGCGGCCGGGAGCCTGCCGGGCGGAAAGACGCTGTCCATCAGCGTGAAGCTCTTGATGCAGGATGAACGTTTCGGCAGCTTCGAAGGCACCATTATGGTGGACGATGACGTCCTGGCCAGCGGGCGGGTCAACACCTTCCAGCCCACAACAGAAGAACTTAGCACTTTATTTCAACAAGGAGCGTCAGAATGAGTCGTTCAGTTTTGGTTACCGGCGCCAGCAAAGGCATCGGTCGCGCTATCGCCTGCCAGCTGGCAGCGGACGGTTTTGTGGTGGGCGTCCACTATCATCGCGACCGCGCGGGGGCGCAACAGACGCTGGAGGCGATAACCGCCGCCGGCGGCGACGGCCGGCTGCTGAGTTTTGACGTCGCCGATCGTCAGCAATGCCGCGAGGTACTGGAGCAGGATATGGCCGACCATGGCGCGTGGTATGGCATTGTCAGCAACGCCGGCATCGCCCGCGACGGCGCCTTCCCGGCGCTTGGCGATGACGACTGGGACGACGTGATCCACACCAACCTCGACAGTTTTTATAACGTCATTCATCCCTGCATCATGCCGATGATTAGCGCGCGCCAGGGCGGACGTATCATCACCCTCTCCTCGGTTTCCGGCGTCATGGGCAACCGCGGCCAGGTCAACTACAGCGCCGCCAAGGCGGGCATTATCGGCGCCACCAAAGCGCTGGCGATAGAACTGGCAAAACGCAAAATCACCGTTAACTGTATTGCGCCGGGTCTTATCGACACCGGGATGATTGACATGGAAGAGCACGCGCTGAAAGAGGCGATGACCATGATCCCGATGAAACGCATGGGTCAGGTCGACGAGGTGGCCGGGCTTGCCAGCTATTTAATGTCGGATATCGCGGGCTACGTCACCCGCCAGGTCATTTCCATCAACGGGGGGATGCTATGATACGCCGGGTGGTCATTACAGGGATGGGCGGGGTGACCGCGTTTGGCGAAAACTGGCAGGATGTCGCCACCAGGCTGCGGGAATATAAAAATGCGGTGCGTAAGATGCCTGAATGGCTGGCGTATGACGGACTGCATACGCTGCTGGGGGCGCCAATCGACGATTTCACCCTGCCGGAGCATTATACCCGCAAGCGTATCCGCGCGATGGGGCGGGTATCGCGACTCTCCACCCGCGCCACTGAGCTCGCGCTGGAGCAGGCCGGGCTTATCGGCGACACCGTGCTGACCAACGGCCAAACCGGCATCGCTTACGGCTCGTCAACCGGTAGTACCGGTCCGGTGAGCGAGTTCGCCACCATGTTGACGGAGAAACATACCAACAATATCACCGGCACTACCTATGTGCAGATGATGCCGCATACTACCGCGGTGAATACCGGATTATTCTTCGGTCTGCGGGGGCGCGTGATCCCCACCTCCAGCGCCTGCACCTCCGGCAGCCAGGCGATTGGCTACGCCTGGGAAGCCATTCGCCATGGTTACCAAACGGTGATGGTGGCCGGCGGGGCCGAGGAGCTCTGCCCTTCGGAAGCCGCGGTATTCGATACCCTCTTCGCCACCAGCCAACGCAATGACGAACCGGCCCTCACCCCCTCTCCGTTCGATGAACAGCGAGATGGTCTGGTGATTGGCGAAGGCGCCGGCACGCTGATCCTTGAAGATCTCGAGCATGCCAAAGCGCGCGGCGCAACCATCTACGGTGAAATCGTCGGGTTCGCCACTAACTGCGATGCGGCCCATATTACCCAGCCGCAGCGCGAAACCATGCAGATCTGCATGGAACAATCGCTAAACATGGCGGGCTTAAGCCCCCGGGATATCGGCTATATTTCGGCCCACGGCACCGCCACCGATCGCGGCGATATCGCGGAAAGCCAGGCAACGGCGGCCGTTTACGGCGACAGCGTGCCGATCTCTTCGCTGAAAAGCTATTTCGGCCATACGCTTGGCGCTTGCGGGGCGTTAGAAGCGTGGATGAGCCTGCAGATGATGCGCGAAGGCTGGTTTGCGCCAACGCTGAATCTCCATAAACCGGACGCCAACTGTGGCGAACTGGATTACATCATGGGGGAAAAGCGCAAACTTGAGTGTGAATTCCTGCAGAGCAACAACTTCGCCTTCGGCGGCATTAACACCTCAATCATTATTCGACGCTGGTCTTGAAATGTATCAGCTTTTTCTGGGTAAGATCTCCGCCCTTAGCGCCCTGCCGTTACCGCCTGCGTTGATGGCACAGGCGCCGGACGGACCGCGACGAGCCAGCTGGCTTGCCGGCCGCGCGCTGCTGGCGCAGGCGGCTGCCCCGCTGACGGATATTCAGCTTGGCGAACAGGGCAAGCCTGCCTTCCCCGTCGCGCGCGGGCTGTGGTTTAACCTTAGCCACAGCGGCGACGATATTGCCCTGCTGCTCAGCGATAAAGGCGAGGTGGGTTGCGACATCGAAGTGATTCGCCCGCGCGAAGGCTGGCGCCGCCTGGCTAACGCGCTGTTCAGCGAAAGCGAGCACCAGGAACTGGCGCAGGCTTCGCCAGCGCAGCAGCTCACGGTCTTCTGGCGTATCTGGACGCGCAAAGAGGCGCTGGTGAAACAGCGCGGCGGCAGCGCCTGGCAGATGGCCTCCGTTGACAGCGCCTGTCACGGCCCGCTGTCGCTCAGCCAGATTCTGCACGATGGGTTAAGTATTGCGGTCTGTACGCCGACGCCGTTCACGCTGACGGACGCGCGCATTCAACATTTCAGCGGCGCGGTTTAAGCGATCAAAAGATGATGGCGGAAAAGCCGCTCGCCTTTCGGAATATTGGCAGCCAGCGAACCGCTACACTTATCAGGCGCGACTCACAAAAGGAATACCTATGTCCCCTCCGCAGGCTGATAAAGCCGGGCTCCATATTTTACTTAAGCTGGCGGCGCTGGTGATTATCCTCGCCGGGATCCACGCCGCCGCCGATATTCTGGTGCAGCTCCTGCTGGCGCTGTTTTTCGCTATCGTCCTCAACCCGCTGGTCACCTGGTGCATTCGCCGCGGCGTGCGGCGTCCGTTCGCCATTACCCTTGTGGTGACGGCAATGCTGGTGATGCTCACCGCGCTGCTTGGCGTGCTGGCGGCGTCGCTCAATGACTTTGTCGCCATGCTGCCCGATTTCAACCGCGCCCTGACGCGTAAGATCGTCCAGCTCCAGGAGTATCTCCCCTTTCTCAACCTGCATATCAATCCGGAGCGCATGCTGCGGCGCATGGATTCAGAACGGCTGATGACCTGGGCCACGACGCTGATGACCCAGCTTTCCGGGGCGATGGCCAGCATTGTGCTGCTGGTGATGACGGTGATCTTTATGCTGTTTGAGGTTCGCCACCTGCCCTACAAACTGCGTTTTGCCCTCAATAACCCTCGCCTGCATATCGCCGGGCTGCACCGGGCGCTGAAAGGCGTTACCCACTATCTGGCGCTGAAAACGCTAATCAGCCTTTGGACCGGGCTGATTGTCTGGCTGGGGCTGCTGGCGATGGGGGTGCAGTTCGCGCTGATGTGGGGGGTGCTGGCGTTCCTGCTGAACTATGTGCCGAATATCGGCTCCGCCATCTCCGCCATCCCACCCATGCTGCAGGCGCTGCTGTTCAGCGGCATCTATGAGTGCCTGCTGGTCGGGGCGCTGTTTCTGGTGGTGCATATGGTGCTGGGCAACATGGTGGAGCCGCGCATGATGGGCCACCGGCTGGGGATGTCGACCCTGGTGGTGTTCCTGTCGCTGCTGGTCTGGGGCTGGCTGCTGGGGCCGGTGGGAATGCTGCTCTCGGTGCCGTTAACCAGCGTCTGTAAAATCTGGATGGAGACCACCGTCGGGGGCAGCAAGCTGGCGATCCTGCTCGGCCCGGGGCGTCCCAAAAGCCGGCTCCCCGGCTAGCGGCGTTTCACCGGCCAGAAGATGGTCAATACGCCGGCGACGATAATCGCCACGCCCAGCAGCGATTGCCAGTAGAACGGCTCATGCCAGCCGGGCAGCCAGATGGCGGCAGCCCACACCAGGATATAGCTCAGGCTCAACAGTGCATACGCTTTTGATAACGGTAGACGGTGGAGGGCAAAGTACCAGCAGACCATCGACAACAGGTAGCCCAGCAGGCCGAAAAACAGGCCGAAGGTACCAGGCTCGAAATGCAGCAGATGCTGGAGAAAGGCCAGAATATCGGTCAGCGGCGGCAAGGCCACCATGGCGCTGCGCAGCAGCAGCTGCGCGGCGCTGACAAGGCCGACGCTGAATAATGCCCAGAGAAAGCCCATCAAACGCTGGTCCCCAGAATGACAATGCCCACGACGATCAACCCGACGCCAAACCAGTGGCGGCGAGCGACCGGCTCATGCCAGATGCCCCAGCCCGCGAGGGTGACCCAGACGAAGTTCAGGCTCAGCATCGGATAGGCGATGCTTACCGGAATAGACTGCAGGACGCTCAGCCACAGCAGCATGCCGCAGCCGAGGCATAGCAGCGCCATCCCCAGCCAGAAGAGTATATGGCGACTCCGCCGTCCGCGACGGGACGGGCGGGTCGCCTGTTTCTGGCACAGCTGTCCGGCGCAGCTCAGCAGGCTGGCGAAAACCAGACAGATCCAGACGCTCATTGCGGCAGGTACTGAAGGAAGACCACCCGACCCAGCTCATAGGCGTTATCGGGTTTCGGTAACGGTAAGTCGACCATACTCTCTCCTTTATCCATCAACAGCACCAGCGAGACCGGCCCCTGCTGACGGTGCGTGGCCAACCAGTCGGCAAACCCGGCCTGGCTGACAAAGCTTCCCTGAGCGTCCGGCCAGTCGAGACCGTACTTCAGCTCACCCTGTTTGTCGAACATAATAATATCGCTTCGCTTCAGCTCCCAGGCCAGGCCGCCGGCGATCCCGACGTTGTTCGTCAGGACGTAACGGCTGGGCTGCAGGGATTCGCTGACGATATCCACGAGGAACTGCGGCTGTTTGCTGTCGATAACCCGGTCCGGAATGGCGAAGCCCACCAGCAGCGCCAGGCCAAGCGGGCAAAGCGCCGCCAGGCTCCAACGGCGGCCAGCGTCTTTCATCGCCAGCCAGCCCATCAGCGCCCAGACGGCGAAGGCGATGGCCGCCAGCAGACATTTATACAGCTCAATCTTGGTCCACACCGGCTTGTGCATCACGCCCCAGGGCGAAACTACCAGCACGGCGATCAGCCCCAGCAGGCCAAAGCCCAGGTTGATCATCCCGTTGATGCGCAGCGCTTTCGCGCCGGTCTTCGCCGCCTCCAGCGCGTAGCGAGCCATCAGGATCGACAGCGGCGCAAAGCACGGCAGGATATAGGTCGGCAGTTTGCCTTTTGCAATACTGAAGAACAGGAGCGGCATCGCCACCCAACCGAGCAGATACAGCGCGCCGCGGGCCTCATCGCGCTCACGCCAGCCGCGCTTCAGCGCCCCTGGCAGCAGGGCCAGCCACGGCAGGCTGCCGGCAATCAGGAACGGGATGTAGTACCAGAACGGCGCTTTGTGCTGGGCGTCTTTTTCGGCGAAACGCTGAATATGCTCGACCCAGAAGAAGTAGCGCCAGAAGTCCGGCTCGCGCTGGGCGATAGCCAGCCCCCAGGGCAGCACCACCAGCGTACAGACGACCACCGCCAGCCAACCGTAGGTCAGCACTTCACGCCAGCGTTTACGGGCGATCACCCATGGCAGAACGCCCACCACCGGCACCGCCAGCGCAAGGAAACCTTTGGTCATCACCCCCATACCGCAGGCGACGCCCAACAGCACGTAACCCAGTATTTTGCCGCCGCGGCTCTGCGCCTGCGTCGCGCCCCAGAAGCTGCACATCGCCAACGCCAGCCACAGGGTGATCATCGGATCCAGTACCGCATAGGTACCAATCGCATACACCAGCATCGCGGTGAGAAAAATCACTGGCGACAGGACGGCTACCCGCTTATCGCGAAAGATGCGCCACGCCAGCCAGGCCACCAGCACGGCGGTCATGGTGATGGCGAAGACCGACCCGAAGCGTACGCCGAAGTTATTATGGCCAAACAGCCACTGGCCGACACTGTTGATCCAGTAACCGGCAATCGGCTTTTCGAAGTAGCGCAGCCCGAGAAAATGCGGCACCACCCAGTCGCCGGTGGCCAGCATTTCACGGCTGATCTCCGCATAGCGTGTTTCATCGGGTTGCCAGAGCAAACGGAAATTGAGCGGCAGCAGGTAATACAGCGCAAACAGCGCAATCAGAGAGACGCCATAGCGAATGCTTTTCATCAAACACCCGAAGTCAGTAATTGTTCACGTCCGAGCCAGCCTTCCCGGCCAGCCAGTTCACCCCGAACCACTTTGCCGGACGGCAGCTCGCTAAAGTCAGCGGGCAGCAGCTGGCTCAGTGGGCAAAACTGAATTTCTTCTTCCGCCGCCATGGTCAGCAGTTCATCGAACTGATCGGCGTAGGCAATACCTTCCACTTCGGCGTGAATGGTATAGACCGGCACGCCCGGGTCGCGATGGATGCAATCCAGCAGGTAGCGGTTAAAGCCGGCGATATCCACCGCCGTGCCCACCGCCTCGTCCCAGGTCGGCAGCGTGACCGGGATCTGCACCGTACCGGAGACGCCGCTGCCGAGCTGGGGCAGAAACGGCCGCGTGCCGCGACAGTCACTGTTATAAAGGAAATCAAAGGATTCTTTGGCTTTCACCACCCGCTGATCGGCGCGCCAGCCGGCAACGGCCGAACAGGTGACCGGGCGGCCGATGATGCGCTCGAGCTCCAGCAGGCCACGCTCGACCTCCAGCGTCAGCCGTTCCTGCGGCCAGACGCCGCTCCACGCCTGCCAGCTGTAATGATCCCAGGCGTGCAGGCCCACTTCATGAGACTCGGCGGTCGCGCGGATCACCGCTTCGTTCCCCGCGCCGATGCGGCGTCCCGGCCACGCGGTGCCGGCCAGCAGAATATCCCAGCCGTACAGCGAAGCCGCTCTGGAACGCAGCATCTTCCACAGAAACTTCGGTTTTACCAGGCGCCACAGGTGGCGCCCCATATTGTCCGGCCCGACGCTGAAGAAGAAGCTTGCCTGGATCCCGTGCTGGCCCAGCAGGTCCAGCAGCCGCGGAACACCGTCCCGCGTCCCGCGAAAAGTATCGACATCTATGCGTAAGCCGACCTGTTTCATGGATGTTTAGCGTCCACCAGTTCTACCGTGCGCAGGAAGAAGTCCAGCGTATGCTCAACGGTCTCTTCCATCTCCACCTTCGGCTCCCAGTTCAGGCAGCGTTTGGCGTTGCGGATGCTCGGTTTGCGATGCTCAACGTCCTGATAGCCCTTGCCGTAGTAGTCGCTGCTTTCCACTTCGCGGAAGCCGGCAAACGGCGGGAAGCGATCGCGCAGCGGATGGCGTTCGAAGCAGGCCAGCAGCATCTCCGCCAGCTCTTTGATGCTCGCTTCGTTATCCGGATTGCCGATGTTGATGATCTGCCCGTCGCAGCGGCCGTCTTTGTTCTCAATGATGCGGAACAGCGCTTCGATACCGTCGCTGATGTCGGTGAAGCAGCGCTTCTGCTTACCGCCTTCGATGAGCTTGATCGGCGAGCCTTCCACCAGGTTGAGGATCAACTGGGTGATGGCGCGGGAGCTGCCGATACGCGCGGCGTTGAGGTTATCCAGACGCGGCCCCATCCAGTTGAACGGACGGAACAGAGTGAACTTCAGGCCATTCTTATCGCCGTAGGCCCAGATCACGCGGTCCAGCAGCTGCTTGGAGACCGAGTAGATCCAGCGCTGTTTGTTGATCGGCCCGACCACCAGATTGGAAGTGTCTTCGTCGAAGTTTTTATCAGTGCACATGCCGTACACTTCCGAGGTCGACGGGAAGATGATGCGCTTATTGTATTTCACGCAGTCGCGGATGATCTTCAGGTTCTCTTCGAAATCCAGCTCGAACACGCGCAGCGGGTTGCGGGTGTACTCGATAGGGGTGGCGATGGCCACCAGCGGCAGCACCACGTCGCATTTCTTAATGTGATATTCGATCCACTCGGAGTGAATGCTGATATCGCCTTCCACAAAGTGGAAACGCGGGCAGTCGAGGAAACGGCTGATGGCGTCGGAGCCGATATCCAGGCCGTAAATCTCATAGTTGTCGTCCTGCAGCAGGCGTTCGGTCAGATGGTTACCGATAAAGCCATTGACGCCGAGGATCAGCACCCGGGTGCGACGCTTAACCGCCACCACCGGTTTGCTGCTGATCACCGCCCCGGACACCAGGCCCAGCCCCTGCGCCAGCTGGGCGCCCTGCATGTACACCCCGCGTTCGGTCTGACCGGTGACAATCTCCAGCGCCCCCTCCTGGCACGCCACGATCAGCGGCGCAACGGAGATAACGGTACCCGGCTTAGCTGCCGGCAGATCATGACGGACGCGGGATTTCCAGACGATAAACTTGTTCGCGCCGGCGTAGCCGAAGGCGCCCGGCCACGGATCGGAGACGGCGCGCACCAGATTGTGCAGGGTCTGCGCCGACTGCTCCCAGTCGAGGCGGCCATCTTCCGGGGTACGACGCCCCACATAGGTCGCCTGGCTGTGATCCTGCGGACGTTCATCGGTGGTTCCGGCGAGGATCGCCGGCAGCGCCTGGCCCAGCAGCCCGGTGGCGGCGGCGCACAGCTTGCGGTGCAGCGTCAGGGCGGCGTCATCCGGGCCAATCGCCACGGCCTGCTGGGCGACGATATCCCCCGCGTCGGCGCGGTTCACCATCCGGTGCAGGGTGACGCCGGTTTCGCTTTCGCCATTGACCAGCACCCAGTTCAGCGGCGCGCGGCCGCGATATTTCGGCAGCAGCGAACCGTGTAGGTTAAACGCCCCTTTCGGCGCAAGACTGAGGATCTCATCGCCCAGCAGGTTGCGGTAGTAGAAGGAGAACAGCACGTCCGGCTTCATCTCGCGGATACGCTCAATCCACAGCGGATGGTTCACGTCTTCCGGCGCCCACACCGGAATGCCCTGCTCGGCGGCAAGGCGCGCCACGGAGCCAAAGAAATGGTTTTCGCCAGGGTTATCCGGGTGGGTGAAAATAGCAGCGATATCATACCCGGCGTCCAGCAGAGCCTGGATACCGGTGCAGCCCATATCGTGATAAGCGAAGACTACGGCTTTCATGAACGATCTTCCTCTTTAGATGCCGTTTCCGGCTGGCGAACAACACGTTGAATAAAGTAGCGGGGACGCGCGCGCACGTCGTTATAGATGCGTCCGATATACTCCCCGAGCAGGCCCATCCCGATAAACTGAGCGCCGATGAACATAAACAGCACGGCGAAGAGCATAAATACCCCTTCCGCCGCCCACTGCGGGCCAAAGGCCAGACGCAGCACCACCAGCATCAGGCCAAAGGCGAAGCCCAGCAGGGCTATCACGCTGCCGAAAATGCTGAGCAGACGCAGCGGCGTGGTGGTCAGACAGGTCACCAGGTCGTACATCAGGTTGATCAGGCGCATAAAGCTGTATTTGGAGTCGCCGAATTCGCGCTCGGCGTGCATCACCGGGATCTCCACCGCGCGCCGGGCGAAGGTATTCGCCAGGATCGGGATAAAGGTGCTGCGCTCATGGCAGTTGAGCATGGCGTCGATGATATGGCGGCGGTAAGCGCGCAGCATGCAGCCGTAGTCGCCCATCGCTTTGCCGGTGGTGCGCTGGATCAGGCGGTTGATCATCTTCGACGCGGTTTTGCGGAAGATGCTGTCCTGACGGTTCTGGCGAACGGTGCCCACCACGTCGTAGCCTTCATCCGCCTTCTCTACCAACCGCGGGATCTCTTCCGGCGGGTTTTGCAGGTCGGCGTCAAGCGTAATGATTAAATCGCCGGTTACATGGCTGAAACCGGCCATGATCGCCGAGTGCTGCCCGTAGTTACGGTTTAACAGCACGGCGACGACGTGACTGCCTTCCGCCTCGGCAGCTTCGGTGAGCATGCGCGCGGAATCGTCGCTGCTGCCATCGTCGATCAGCAGAATTTCATATTGCCGCCCCAGCGTGGCGCAGGCGGTATCCGTACGACGAAGCAGCTCCGGCAGGCTATCCTGTTCGTTATAAACCGGAATAACCACCGAGACCTTCTTCACGGGAGGGTAAGTAAGCATATCAACGTCCTGACAGCTGGCGCAGTGCGGAAATGACGCGAGTGACATCGTCATCGGTCATGTCCGGGAACAACGGGAGAGAACAGATGCGGGCGCTGTTCCATTCGGTATTCGGCAGGGAAACCTCCGGGAAGCGCTCGCGGTAATATTTTTGCGTATGGGCCGCACGGAAGTGCAGACCGGTGCCGATACCCATCGCCTTTAGCTTTTCCATCAACGCGTCGCGGCTGATGCCGCAGGCAGCCTCATCGACGCGGATGATAAACAGATGCCAGGCGTGCTGGTGATCCCAGGCCGGGACGGTCAGGGGCGTAAACGGCGTGTCCGCCAGTTCGCGCAGATAGCGCTGGGCAATTTCCGCCCGCCGCTGGTTGGCGTGAGGCAGTTTTTCCAGCTGGACCAGCGCCAGCGCGGCGTTGATGTCGGCAAGATTGTATTTAAAGCCCGGAGCGATCACCTCCGCCTGCGGCGCGCGGCCATGGGTCTGGCGGTCATAGGCGTCCACGCCAAGGCCATGGAATTTCAGGCTGCGGATACGGGAGGCCAGCTCGTCGTCGTCGGTGACAATCAGGCCGCCTTCAGCGCAGGTCATGTTTTTGATCGCGTGGAACGAGAAAATCGCGGTCCCCTGCCAGCCTACGTGGCGGCCCTTATAGTGGGTCCCCGCCGCATGGGCGGCGTCTTCGATCACCGGAATGCCATGGCGCTCGCCCACCGCGCGAATGGCGTCGATATCGGCTGGCGCCCCCGCGTAGTGCACAGGAATAATCGCTTTGGTACGCGAGGTGATCGCCGCTGCCACCGCCTCAGGGGTGATCATCAGATTGTCGTTATCGACATCGATCATTACCGGCGTGGCGCCCAGCAGGCAGATCATATTGAGAGTGGAGACCCAGGTCTGGGACGGCGTAATGACTTCATCGCCAGGGCCAATACCCAGCGCCATCAGGGTCACATGCATCCCGCCGGTCGCTGAACTGACGGCAATCGCGTGGCGGTTGCCGGTCAACTGGCAAAATGCCGCTTCAAGTGCCTGATTCTTCGGTCCGGTGGTGATCCAGCCCGACGTTAAAACTTCACGCAGGGCTGCCAGCTCTGCGTCGCCCATCGACGGGCGCGAAAAAGGCAAAAAATCGCTCATCATCATCCTGTTCTGTAGATGACCCACGCACAAACCTGGGTCGTTAGAATAAAATATCCTGCGCCTGCGGACTTAAACGAAATTAAAATGAAGTGAGTTCAGCGCGGCATTCCATTTCAGGGTATTTCGACCACTATTAATGTAGTCGACCTTGCTTAGGATAATATTAAGAAATTAATCTTTTCTCAGCATAGCCAAATAAATCATTAAGAAACAGAATGATAGGTTTTATTTATGGCAGAATTTTGACAAAAAAGCGTTCCTGTCTGGAAAAGCAAACAGGAACGCTATCGCGGAAAGTAAACGGGGGTTAAACCAGATAACAATTAATGACGCTGTCTTTGTCACGCTTGATGACAAAAAGTTAGCGCAGATCACAAAGTTATTTCTGCTTAATTACAAATTTGCAGGAAAATCAGCTGGCAATTCACTTGCCGGGCAATTAATAACCTCGTCATTATCCGCGCCACAGTCGCGAATGAAGGTGATAGTAGCAAACTCGTCAATCACTTCCGTCGGGTAGGCCGGGCCGGCATCGCGGTACGAATTCATCAGAGGAATGTGATCGTTCTGGAAGCAGACGGTTTTTTCCGGGTTATTCATGATCCAGCGCGGGAAGAAAATGGTGCCGTGGAACAGTTTATCGCCCAGGTTGACGATCAGGCTGACGTCGGTACCGGTCGGTTCGGTCCATGAGATTTTGTAGATACTTTCCCCCACCCGCACGATGTACGCTTCCTGATCTTTCACCCAGCGATTGCCGACGATGCCGCTGTGAATACGGTAGTCGAGGGTGTGGCCGTTTTTGACGTAAATTTCGTAGTTCCAGCCGTTGTCGTAGGTGTAGACCAGATGTTTACCGATAAAGCCGCTGAGGTCATGTTTGTCGAAAGTGCTCATCATTTATTCTCCTCTGTGTTGTTGAGGACAGCATACGTCTTTAAAAATTGAATGAATAACGCTATGTTTGGATTAAATACATCCAAATTTTAGATTGATTATGCACAAGACAACCCTGGAGCAGTGGGCGTTACTCGAAAAGGTAGTGGAATTGGGGAGCTTTGCCAGAGCGGCGGAGGAGACCAATCGCAGCCAGTCTTCGGTGAGCTATAACCTCGCGCTGCTGCAGGAGCGTTTAGGGGTAGCGCTGCTGGCGCCGTCCGGGCGGCGGGCGGTGCTGACCCCGGCCGGCGAACTGCTGCTGAATCAGGTCAAACCGCTGCTACAGGCCTTCGCCTACGTTGAGACGCATGCCGCCACTCTGCGCAACGGGGCGCGCACCCGTCTGGATCTGGTGGTCGACAGCATTTTCCCGCGCCAGCGGTTGTTCGCCATTTTGCGCCAGTTTCAGCAGCGTTATCCGCAGACGCAGGTCAGACTCACCGAAGTGCTGGAAAATATGGATGACGAGGGTGCGGCGCGAACGGAAGCCGATGTCATGGTTCTGACCCGCCGCCAGGATATTACCGGCCGCGGAGAGTGGCTGATGAATATTGATTTTATCGCCGTCGCCCACCGCGACCATCCTCTCGCCGCCCTCGACGGTCCGCTGGAGGATAGCGCGCTGGCGCCATGGCCGCTGGTGCGCATTGCCGACCAGACCGGCGATGGCCAGGCGACGCGTGACGCCTGGACTTTCTCCACCATTGACGCCGCCATTGATGCGGTGATGTATCAGGTCGGCTTCGGCTGGCTGCCGGAAGAGCGCATTCGTTCCCATCTCGATCAGGGCGTGCTGAAGCGGCTGCCCCTCAGCCATGGCGCGCGCCGCGCGACGCCGCTGCATCTGATCGTCAAGCGGGATCTGGTGCCGATCGACGAACAGGTGGCCACGCTGCTGGGGTTGTTCCGGGCGCCCTGAGGGGTAAAGCGGCGCCTGCCCCTGCGCATAATCATACGGATTACTTATACTTTTCGGCGCAATATTGATCCAGGTTACTCCGAAAGTATGATGAATCACTAAAATCGTCATACTTTCCTGTCGTTGAGATTGCCGTCTTGTCTATTTTCCGCCTCACTCTGCTGGCGCTGATCGCCTGCGTCCCTCTGCTGGCTCAGGCCGCGCAGCACTCGCTCACCACCGCCTGGCCGGTGAACGTCGGCCCGCTGAATCCGCATCTTTATACCCCCAACCAGATGTTTGCCCAAAGCATGGTCTATGAGCCGCTGGTGAAGTATCAGGCTGACGGCAGCGTGCAGCCCTGGCTGGCGACCCGCTGGCGTCACTCCGACGATGGTAAAACCTGGTGGTTCACCCTGCGCGAGGATGTGACCTTCTCCAACGGCGAACCCTTTAACGCCCAGGCCGCAGCGGCGAATTTCCAGGCGGTGCTCGCCAACCGTCAACGCCACGCCTGGCTTGAGCTCGCCAATCAGATAACCGACGTGCGGGCGCTCAGCGCCAGCGAGCTGCAGATCACCCTGAAAAGCGCCTACGCCCCCTTGCTACAAGAGCTGGCCCTGCCCCGCCCATTCCGCTTTATCGCCCCCTCGCAGTTTATCGATGGCGGCACCGCCAACGGCATCAAAGCCCCGATCGGCACCGGGCCGTGGCGACTGGCGAGCTCGCAGCTCAATCAGCGCGACGTGCTGGTACGCAACGAACAGTACTGGGGTAATAAACCCGCGCTGCAGCAAATCACCATCAAAGTGATCCCTGACGCCACCAGCCGCGCGGTGGCGTTCGAAACCGGGGAAATTGACATGCTCTACGGCGACGAAGGGCTGCTACCGCTGGATACCTTCGAACGCTTTCGTCATCACCCCGGCTACGTGGCTCGACTCTCCGCCCCGACGGAGACGGTGATGCTAGCGCTGAACGCCAGCCAGGGCCCGACCCGCGAGCAGGCGGTTCGCGAGGCGCTCAACTACGCCGTCGACAAGCAGACCCTCGTCGATAGCGTGCTCTACGGCACCCAGCAGGTTGCCGACACCCTGTTTGCGCCCTCGGTCCCCTACGCCCCGCAGGATCTGACGCCACGCCGTTACGATCCGGCAAAAGCCCGCGCCCTGCTGGCGCAGGCCGGCTGGCAGCAGCCGGAAGGCCAGCCCTGGCGACAAAAAGCCGGGCAACCGCTGGCGATTGAGCTGGCGTTTATCGGCACCGACGCGCTGGCTAAATCGATGGCCGAAATTATTCAGGCCAATCTGCGGGAGGTCGGCGTCCGCGTCACCCTGGTGGGCGAGGAGGAAAGCAGCATCTATGCGCGCCAGCGCGAAGGCCGGTTCGGCATGATCTTCAATCGCACCTGGGGCGCCCCCTACGATCCGCATGCCTTTTTAAGCTCGATGCGCGTGCCCTCGCATGCCGATTATCAGGCCCAGCGCGGCCTGCCCGACAAAGCGCTGATTGATAAAGAGATTAGCGAGGTGCTGACCACCAGCGACGAGGCGCAGCGGAAACGGCTGTACCACGATGTGCTGACCCGTCTGCATCAGGACGCGGTGTACCTACCCATCAGCTATGTCTCGCTGATGTCAGTTGCGCGCCAGGAGGTCGGCGAGATCCCGTTCGCGCCGGTGACCACCGAGATCCCGTTCGACCAGATTAAACCGGTAACACCATAATGCTACGCTATATTTTACGCCGCCTGCTGCTGCTGATCCCGCTGTTGCTCGCCGCCTCCGCCATCATCTTTCTGCTGCTGCGGCTCGGCACCGGCGACCCGGCGCTGGATTATCTGCGCCTGTCGAACTTGCCGCCCACGGAAGAGATGGTCGCCTCGACCCGCGAACTGCTGGGGCTCAACCAGCCGCTGGCGATGCAGTATCTGCACTGGCTGTGGCGGGCGCTGCACCTGGACTTCGGCCTCTCCTATGCCACCCGGCGGCCGGTGCTGGACGACCTGCTGCACTTCCTGCCGGCCACCCTGCTGCTCACCGGCGCGGCGCTGGCGCTGATCCTCGTCACCTCGCTGCCGCTGGGGATCTGGGCGGCGCGCCATCGCGATCGCCTGCCGGATTTTGCTGTACGGCTGATTGCCTTCCTCGGCGTGTCGATGCCGAACTTCTGGCTAGCCTTTCTGCTGGTGATGCTCTTTTCCGTGCATCTGCAGTGGCTCCCGGCGATGGGATACGGCGACTGGCAGCACCTGATATTGCCCGCCGTCTCCATCGCCTTTATGTCGCTGGCGATTAACGCCCGGCTGCTGCGCGCCAGCATGCTGGAGGTCTCCGGCCAGCGTCACGTGGTATGGGCGCGGCTGCGCGGGTTGAGCGCGCGCCAGGTGGAGCGGCGGCATATCCTGCGCAACGCCACCCTGCCGGTGGTGACCGCCATGGGCATGCACATTGGCGAGCTGATCGGCGGCACGATGATTATCGAAAATATCTTTGCCTGGCCGGGGGTTGGCCGCTACGCGGTTTCCGCGATCTTCAATCGCGATTATCCAGTGATTCAGTGCTTTACCCTGATGATGGTCACGGTGTTCGTACTGGCTAACCTGGCGGTGGATGTGCTTAACGCGGCGCTCGACCCGCGCCTGCGCCGCCATGAGGAGGTGAGCGTATGAGATGGCTGCGAAACTTCCGCTGGCCGGTGAAACTGGCCCTGCTGGTTATCGCGCTGCTGGCGGTCATCGCCCTCGGCAGTGGCTGGTGGCTGCCCTGGGATCCGGCGGCGATTAACCTGCAGCAGCGGCTGCTGCCGCCAGGGGGAGCACACTGGCTGGGAACCGATCATCTTGGACGGGATATTTTCTCGCGCCTGCTGGCCGCCACCCGCGTCTCGCTGGGGGCGGTAATGGCCTGCCTGCTGCTGGTGCTGCTGATCGGTCTGGCGGTTGGCGGCAGCGCCGGGCTGCTGGGCGGCCGCGCCGACCGCGGCCTGATGCGCCTCGCCGAACTGTTTATGACCTTTCCGACCTCGATCCTGTCGTTCTTTATGGTGGGGGTGTTGGGTACCGGGCTGACCAACGTGATCCTCGCCATTGCACTGTCGCACTGGGCCTGGTACGCCAGAATGGTGCGTAATCTGGTGGTCTCCCTGCGCCAGCGCGAATTTATCCTCGCCGCCCGCCTGAGCGGCGCCAGCCAGTGGCGGCTGTTCAGCGACCATCTGGCAGGGGCGGTGATCCCTTCGCTGCTGGTGCTCGCCTCGCTGGATATCGGTCATATGATGCTTCACGTGGCCGGCATGTCGTTCCTTGGCCTCGGCGTCAGCGCGCCGACGGCGGAATGGGGGGTGATGATCAACGACGCCCGGCAGTATATCTGGACCCAGCCGCTGCAGATGGTCTGGCCGGGGCTGGCGCTGTTCATCAGCGTGATGGCTTTTAACCTGCTGGGCGACGCGCTGCGCGATCGCCTCGATCCTCACCTGATCGCGGAGCATAGCCACTGATGCCGCAGAAGATCCAACTGCAACAGATCGCCCTTGCCGCCGACCGCCCGCTGGTCAGCGACGTCTCGCTTACCCTGCGCCGCGGCCAGGTACTGGCGCTGCTCGGCAGCAGCGGCAGCGGGAAATCGCTCACCTGCGCCGCCGCGCTGGGCCTGCTGCCGCCCGGCGTCAACCAGACCGCCGGCCGGGTGTTGCTTGACGGCATGCCGGTGCACGGCGAACAGCTGCGCGGCGCGACTATCGCCACTATCATGCAGAACCCACGCAGCGCCTTTAATCCGCTGCATACCATGGCCGCCCACGCCCGGGAAACCTGCCGGGCGGCGGGCCGCGAAGCAAGTGACGCCGCCCTGCTGGCGGCAATGGAAGAGGTGGGTCTGGATAATCCGCGGGCGCTGCTGAAACGCTACCCCTTTGAGATGAGCGGCGGCATGCTGCAACGGATGATGGTCGCCCTCGCCCTGCTCAGCCGCGCGCCCTTTATCATCGCCGACGAACCGACCACCGACCTCGATGCCATCGCCCAGGCGCGGATCCTCAATCTGCTGGCGGATATCGTCGCCAGCCGCGGTCTGGGGCTGCTGCTGGTGACCCATGACATGGGCGTTGTGGCGCGGCTGGCGGATTACGTAGCGGTCATGGAGAACGGTCGCCTCGTTGAACAGTGCGATGTAAATACGCTGTTCAGCGCCCCACAGCACCCGCTGAGCCAACGCCTGTTGGCGGCGCATCTGGCGCTGTACGGACTGGAGAAAACAGCATGAATTTACTCAGCGTCACCGGGGTGAGCCACAATTACCCGCACCACGGCAGGGTCCTGCACGAGATCCAACTCGCCATCGCCCCCGGCGAAACGGTGGCCCTGCTCGGGCGCAGCGGCTGCGGCAAGAGCACCCTGGCGCGGATGCTGGTGGGCCTGGAAACGCCGCAGCACGGCGATATTGTCTGGCGCGGCACACCGCTGACCGCCCTGAAAGGCGAGGCCGTCGGCGCCTTCCGCCGCGATATTCAGCTGGTGTTTCAGGACGCCTTCAGCGCGGTGAATCCGCGCAAAACGGTGCGCGAGATCGTCAGCGAGCCGCTGCGCCATCTGTTGCGCTTGTCGCGCGAGGAACGCGCGCGCCAGGTGGAAGAGATGCTGCAGGCGGTCGACCTTTCCACGATGCTGCTCGATAAACGCCCGACGCAGCTCAGCGGCGGACAGCTGCAGCGCGTCTGCCTGGCTCGCGCCCTGGCGGTACGGCCGCAGCTGTTGATTCTGGATGAAGCGGTCTCGAATCTCGATCTGCTGCTGCAGGCGGAGATTATCGCCCTGCTGAAACGCCTGCAGGCCCAGTTTGGCACCGCCTGCCTGTTCATCACTCACGACCTGCGGCTGGTGGAGCGCTTTTGCCAGCGGGTGCTGGTGATGGAGCACGGACGCATCGTCGAAACCGCAACGGTCAGTCTACCGCTGCGCCTGCGCTCCCCTGCCGGACAGGCGCTCCAGCAGGCGGTGCTGCCACCTTTTCCTGCCACTCTGCTTAACGAGGCCATGCCATGCAGCGCGTAACCCTGACTCTTGATGATGACCTGCTGGCCGCTCTCGATGCGCTCAGCGCCCGCCGCGGCTACCACAATCGTTCGGAGGCGGTACGCGATATTCTGCGAGACGCCCTCAACCAGGATCCCGCACCGTCGGAGCCGCGGCGCGGTTATGCCGTCCTGTCATATGTGTACGAGCATGAAAAACGCGAACTGGCGAGCCGGCTGGTGGCCACCCAGCATCATCATCACGATCTCTCCGTCGCCACGCTGCATGTGCATATCAGTCATGACGACTGCCTGGAGATTGCGGTGCTGAAGGGAGACATGGTCGAGATACAGCATTTTGCCGACGACGTGATTGCCCAGCGCGGCGTGCGCCATGGGCATTTGCAGTGTTTAGCGGATGATTAACTATTTGAAAATTCTTAGGTGGTTTATCAACAGTTGATAAACCACATAAATTATACGCTTTGTGAATTATCCCGCTTCGCCAATAATGGCGCTTCATTTAACGATCTCGTTATGGCGAGGCTCCTGCATAAATACAAGTTACCGCCCTGTTGGTATCGAGAGAGACCACTCAGGGAAATACAGGCTTCCATCGAATCAAGGTGTTGCCAAGGTAACTTCTGGCGGTCATGACCGTTCAGATACGTTATGCAGTGCTAAAACCAGGACGTAGGGATCTGCCTGCGCTAACCCTGTCTTGTTCGCCCCTATGAGTGATTTTTTATAGGGATTTTAATCATGTCTTCCATTCAACTCTGCGCCGCCCATCAGGCGACCTCTGGCTTCAACGGCGATGCCATCGCCCAGTACATGCGTACCGACTTTATTACGCTACAGGAACATCTCAGCGTCCATGAGGCGCGGGAGCACTTTATCTCGCAGCTCACCAGCGATGATATTCCCGGCCAGGTGTTTGTTGTCGCCGGTAAAAAGCTGCGCGGCAGCCTGTCGGTCAAAAAGCTACTGCAGGAAGGGGATGTCGGGCAGTCTATCCGCTACCTGATGGACAACTGCCTGTTCCGCGTCAAACCTGACGATGAACGCCCGCAGGTCATTGCCGAGCTCAACGAGCGCGGCCTCGAGCTGGTTCCCGTCGTCGATAAAGGCGAGCTGGTCGGCTGCCTGATGGAAAAGGAGATCGCCCATCTGCTGGAGGATGACGTCACCGAGGACGCTCAGCTGCAGGGGGCGACGCTGCCGCTGGAAAAACCGTACCTCGAGATCAGCCCCTGGACGCTGTGGAAGAAACGCTCGGTGTGGCTGCTGCTGCTGTTCGTGGCCGAAGCCTACACCAGCAGCGTGCTGCAGCATTTCGAAGAAGCCCTGGAATCGGCCATTGCGCTGGCCTTCTTTATTCCGTTGCTCATCGGCACCGGCGGCAACAGCGGAACGCAGATCACTTCGACGCTGGTGCGCTCGATGGCGCTGGGAGAAGTACGGCTGCGCGATATGGGGCGGGTGATCCGCAAAGAGGTGTCGACCTCGTTTCTGATTGCCTTAACGCTGGGGCTGGCGGGCTGCCTGCGCGCCTGGATGATGGGCATCGGCATGGAAATCACGCTGATCGTCAGCCTGACGCTGGTATGCATTACTCTGTGGAGCGCAGTTGTCTCGTCGGTCATTCCGATGGTGCTTAAACGGATCGGCATCGACCCGGCGGTGGTTTCCGCGCCGTTTATCGCCACGCTGATCGATGGCACCGGACTGATTATCTATTTCAAAATCGCTCAGTATTTTCTTGGGTTGAACTGATCATATACGTCCGGGCGCCAGGGCGCCCGGACGCTTAGATTACCCTTCCACCAGCGCCTGCGCGCAGGCCCAGGCGCTTGACCACGCCCACTGGAAGTTATACCCGCCGAGCCAGCCGGTGACGTCCATCACTTCGCCGATAAAGTAGAGGCCCGGCGCCTTACGCGCCTCCATGGTACGCGACGAGAGCTCATTGGTGTCCACGCCGCCGAGGGTCACTTCCGCCGTCCGGTAGCCTTCGGTACCGTTCGGCTGCACGCGCCAGGCGGTCAGCGTCTCCACCAGCGCTTGCTGATCGCGAACGTTCAGCTGCTTCAGCGTGACATCAGGAATTTGCCCCAGCTGCTGCAGACACTCCACCAGCCGCTTCGGCAACTGCATCGCGAGGGTGTTTTTCAGGCTCTGGTTGGGATGCGCGCCGCGCTGCTCGTTAAGGAATTCCTCAAGATTGCAGTCCGGCAGCAGATTCACGGTGACGAACTCACCGGGCTGCCAGTAGCTGGAAATTTGCAGCACCGCCGGTCCGGAAAGGCCGCGATGGGTGAACAGCAGATTTTCGCGGAACAGGGTGCCGTTCTCGGCGGTGATGGTCGACGGCACCGAGACGCCGGAGAGAACCTGGAGCTGCTCAAGCAGCGGCTTGTGCAGGGTAAACGGCACCAGACCCGCACGGGTCGGCAGCACCTTCAGGCCGAACTGTTCGGCGATTTTATAGCCAAACGGCGAGGCGCCGAGGCCCGGCATCGACAAGCCGCCGGAGGCGATCACCAGCTTTTTGGTCGCCAGCGTTTCGCCGTTCACCTGAAGCCGATAGCCTTGCTCGTCGCGCTCCACGCTGAGAATTTCGCTGCGCAGGCGGATCTGCACGCCGCCCTTTTCGCATTCCGCCAGCAACAGAGTGACGATCTGTTCCGCCGAATCATCGCAAAACAGCTGACCGAGGGTTTTCTCATGCCAGGCGATGCCATATTTGCCGACCAGCTCGATAAAGTCCCACTGGGTGTAGCGCGCCAGGGCAGATTTGCAAAAATGCGGGTTTTGGCTCAAATAGGCCGCCGGCTCGACATACATATTGGTAAAGTTGCAGCGGCCGCCGCCGGACATCAGAATTTTTCGCCCCGGCTTTTTGCCGTTGTCGAGCAGCAGGACGCGACAGCCGAGCTGCCCCGCCTGCGCTGCGCAAAACATTCCCGCCGCTCCGGCGCCAACGACAATGGCATCAAACCTTTCCACACCGCATTCCTCGTTCCCCAATTGTCGGGTTTTGTAAATATTTCACTCTGGTCACACCAGCGGGAAAAATCCCGCACTAGATACATCATTGAAAGATATAGGATTACTCCCAACAGGGTAAAACCTAAACAGGAAGAAAATCAAAAAAAGTCTATATTTCACTTTGCCCGCGCCGCTAAAGTCACTGATAATGCGCCGCGTTCATGTCCTCAAAATGGCGTAACGTCCTATGCTACATTTATTTGCCGGTCTGGATTTACATACCGGACTATTATTATTGCTTGCTTTAGCTTTTGTACTGTTTTACGAAGCGATTAACGGTTTCCATGATACCGCAAACGCGGTGGCTACGGTTATCTACACTCGCGCTATGCGCTCACAGCTCGCTGTGGCGATGGCGGCGCTCTTCAACTTCTTCGGCGTTCTGCTGGGCGGTCTCAGCGTAGCCTATGCCATCGTGCATATGCTGCCGACCGATCTGCTGCTTAACATGGGTTCCGCGCATGGCCTCGCCATGGTGTTCTCTATGCTGCTGGCGGCGATCATCTGGAACCTCGGGACCTGGTACTTCGGTCTTCCGGCATCCAGTTCTCATACCCTGATTGGCGCCATCATCGGTATTGGTTTAACCAATGCGCTGATGACAGGCACCTCCGTGGTTGATGCGTTGAATATCCCGAAAGTCATCGGCATTTTTGGTTCGCTTATCATCTCGCCTATCGTTGGTCTGGTGATTGCGGGCGGCCTGATTTTCCTGCTGCGCCGCTACTGGAGCGGCACCAAAAAACGGGCGCGTATCCACCTGACTCCGGCGGAGCGTGAAAAGAAAGACGGCAAGAAAAAGCCGCCGTTCTGGACCCGTATCGCCCTGATCCTGTCCGCTATCGGCGTGTCGTTCTCTCACGGCGCTAACGATGGACAGAAAGGCATTGGTCTGGTGATGCTGGTCCTGATCGGCGTCGCCCCGGCGGGCTTCGTGGTGAATATGAACGCCTCCGGTTACGAAATCACCCGTACCCGCGATGCGGTCAACAATGTGGAAACTTTCTTCCAGCAGCGCCCTGACCTGCTGAAGAAAGCCACCGGCGTTGACCAGCTGGTTCCCTCTCCGGACACCAATACCGCGGCCAACGGCGAGTTTCATTGCCATCCGGCGAACACCATCAACGCCCTTGACCGCGTGAAGACCATGCTGACCGGCGTTGAGAACTACGAGTCGCTAAAACCGGAACAGCGCGGCCAGCTGCGTCGCATCATGCTCTGCATCTCAGACACTACCGACAAAGTGGCGAAACTGCCGGACGTGAGCGCTGACGACCAGCGTCTGCTGAAGAAACTGAAAACCGATATGCTGAGCACCATCGAGTACGCGCCAATCTGGATTATCATGGCGGTCGCGCTGGCGCTGGGTATTGGTACCATGATCGGCTGGCGCCGCGTGGCGACCACCATCGGTGAGAAGATCGGTAAGAAGGGTATGACCTACGCCCAGGGGATGTCGGCGCAGATGACCGCAGCGGTCTCAATCGGTCTGGCGAGCTACACCGGGATGCCAGTTTCCACCACCCACGTGCTCTCCTCCTCGGTAGCGGGGACGATGCTGGTGGATGGCGGTGGTCTGCAGAAAAAGACGGTAACCAGCATTCTGATGGCCTGGGTACTGACCCTGCCGGCAGCGATTATCCTTTCAGGCGTCCTTTACTGGCTCTCCCTGAAGCTGATTTAAGCGTTATTCGTTCAAAACGGGCCAGCTTGCTGGCCCGTTTTTTATTCTGAAAATATCGTTAGTGCCAGATCATCAGCGCAATCAGGCTCACCACCACCAGGCCGCACAGGGCGCTGGTCAGAATAAACTGGCGACGAACACGTTCGCAGCGACGAATAAATTCATCGTCATGATGGTCACGGTAGCGCTGGGCATAGATATACCAGACCAGCCGCATCTGTTTGCTGGGCTGCCCGTGCGAGGTAAAAAAGCCGCCGCCATCGACGTACTGATAGAGCAAGGGATCGCAACCACGTAGCACAACCAATAATGCACGCAACGATGAGAAGTAGCGTGCCATATTCACCACACAAACGACACACAGGGCCCAAAACAGCGCAATAGTGCTGATCATACCTCCTCCCCGGCGACCCGCCCACGGAGAAATCCTCCGCGGCTACCGCTCCCCAAATAACCGACGACAATACCGTAAAGAGTGCGATTCCGATCACATTTATTTTTCCGACCGGCTCATTAAATAGTGTAGGAGATCCATTAATTTTTTTACCACAAGGTTATTCGTTATCAATACGTAAGACGGATAAATTTGTTTAGCTTTTAGGTGAACCCAGTGCATTGACGGAGTGCGGGGGGCGCTATAAGGTAAGAAATATCTTCTACAATGAAGTCCTTAAAGGCTACCCTCCCGCGAATGTAGCACGCAGGACGCGGGCGAAACGGCAGCGCCAGCTGTCAGGTCCAATGGTCATCGACAAACTTATGGAAGGAGTAACACTATGGCTTACAAACATATTCTGATTGCAGTAGACCTGTCCCCGGAGAGTAAAGTACTGGTTGAAAAAGCCGTTTCTATGGCCCGCCCTTATAACGCGAAAGTCTCTCTGATCCACGTGGATGTCAATTACTCCGACCTCTACACCGGGCTGATTGACGTGAACCTCGGCGATATGCAAAAACGCATCTCCGAAGAGACCCATCACGCGCTGACCGAGCTCTCAACCAACGCCGGCTACCCGATCACCGAGACCCTGAGCGGCAGCGGCGACCTCGGTCAGGTGCTGGTCGATGCGATTAAAAAATACGATATGGACCTGGTGGTCTGCGGCCATCATCAGGACTTCTGGAGCAAGTTGATGTCCTCTGCCCGTCAGCTGATCAACACCGTCCATGTCGACATGCTGATCGTCCCGCTGCGCGACGAAGAAGACGAATAACCCTCCCGTTGTGTCATGCCAGACGCCCGCCGCTGCGGGCGTTTTTATTTTCGCTTCTGCCCCGCCAGACAACAGAGCTTAAATCCATAAAAAAGCCATTCCATTAGTGTGATCAGCCAGTTATTCACTAAAACATCTATATAATAATCTACTCATTAAGCCAATAACCGCAGCATGGCGAGTTATCAGACATTTTCGGCGCGTTCTGGCATACGCGTTCATACTTTTTGGGAAAGTAATACAAGGCGAAGGAATATGAATACAACTGCACCTACGGGTTTGCTGCAGCAACCTCGTCCGTTCTTCATGATCTTCTTTGTGGAGCTCTGGGAACGTTTTGGCTATTACGGCGTTCAGGGGATCCTGGCGGTCTTCTTTGTTAAACAGTTGGGCTTCTCTCAGCAACAGGCCTTTATCACCTTCGGCGCCTTCGCGGCGCTGGTTTACGGGCTGATCTCGATCGGCGGCTACGTGGGCGACCATCTTCTGGGGACCAAACGTACCCTGGTGCTCGGCGCGGTTGTGCTGGCTATCGGCTACTTTATGACCGGGATGTCGCTGCTGAAACCGCAGCTGATCTTTATCGCCCTCGGCACCATCGCCGTCGGCAACGGTTTGTTTAAAGCCAACCCGGCGAGCCTGCTGTCAAAATGCTATCCGCCGAAGGATGCCCGTCTCGACGGGGCGTTCACCCTGTTTTATATGTCGATAAACATCGGTTCGCTGCTGTCGCTGTCGCTGGCGCCGGTGATCGCGGAAAAGTTTGGCTACGCGGTGACCTATAACCTGTGCGGCGCGGGGCTGATTATCGCGCTGCTGGTCTACTTCGCCTGCCGCGGGATGGTAAAAGATATTGGCTCCGAGCCCGATCACCGCCCCCTCAGCCTGCGCAATCTGGCGCTGGTGCTGGCCGGTACGGTGGTAATGATTTTTCTCTGCGCCTGGCTGATGCATAACGTGATGATCGCCAACCTGGTGCTGATTGTCCTGTCGGTCGTGGTCATTGCGTTCTTTTTCCGCGAGGCGTTTCGCCTTGATAAAACCGGGCGCAACAAAATGTTCGTCGCCTTTATCCTGATGATCGAGGCGGTGCTGTTTTACATTCTCTACGCCCAGATGCCGACCTCGCTGAACTTCTTCGCCATCAACAACGTCCATCATCAGATCCTGGGTTTTACCATCAACCCGGTCAGCTTCCAGGCGCTGAACCCCTTCTGGGTGGTGGTGGCCAGCCCGGTGCTGGCGGCGATTTACACCCATCTCGGTCATAAGGGTAAAGACCTGACCATGCCGGTGAAATTTACCCTCGGGATGTTCCTCTGCGCGCTGGGCTTCCTGACCGCCGCGGCCGCCGGGATGTGGTTCGCCGACGCCCAGGGATTAACCTCGCCGTGGTTTATTGTGCTGGTTTATCTGTTCCAGAGCCTGGGCGAGCTGCTGATCAGCGCCCTGGGGCTGGCGATGGTCGCCGCGCTGGTGCCGCAGCATCTGATGGGCTTTATTCTGGGGATGTGGTTCCTGACCCAGGCCGCCGCGTTCCTGCTCGGCGGCTATGTGGCGACCTTCACCGCGGTGCCGGAAAATATCACCGACCCGCTGCAGACGCTGCCGGTTTACACCAGCGTGTTCAGTAAAATTGGCCTGGTGACCCTGGGGGTCACGGTGGTGATGGCGCTAATGGTGCCTTGGCTGAACCGGATGATTAATACCCCGGCCAGCGCCGAGTAACCGTTTAAGATGGCCGACCCGCACTGGCGCCGTTTGTTTAAATATTACGGTTCCCGGCTTGCGCTACGCTGAGCCGGGCTACAATGAGGTAGCCCGGATAAGGCGCGTTGCGCCGCTATCCGGGAGATACCACCACGGGGTAATATTACTCCGGCGTGCCGGCGTAAATATCAAACCGATGCCCTTTGGTCACCACCGCGTTCGGCGTGGCGACTTCCGCCAGCGGCGGCGCGTAATCCGGGCGCTTTACCACCACCCGTTTGGTCGCCAGCTGGCGCGCCGGGGCCAGCAGGCCATCGGCGTCTAAATCAGGCCCCACCAGCGACTGAAAAACGCGCATCTCTTTCTTCACCAGCGCGCTTTTCTGCTTATGCGGGAACATCGGGTCGAGGTAGACCACCTGCGGACGCGGGGTGATATCGGTCAGCGCCGTCAGGCTGGAGGCGTGGATCAGCTGCAGCCGCTCCTGCAGCCAGCCGCCGATTTCCGCATCGGCATAGCCGCGGGCCAGACCATCGTCGAGCAGCGCGGCGACCACCGGATTACGCTCCAGCATCCGCACGCGGCAGCCGACCGACGCCAGCACGAAGGCATCGCGCCCCAGGCCGGCGGTGGCGTCAACCACATCCGGCAGATAATCGCCTTTAATCCCCACCGCTTTGGCTACCGCTTCACCGCGGCCGCCGCCAAACTTGCGCCGGTGGGCCATCGCCCCGCCGACGAAATCGACGAAGATACCGCCAAGCTTAGGCTCATCGCGCTTACGCAGCTCCAGATGCTCAGCGGTCAACACCAGCGCCATCAGGTTATCGTCATCCTGCTCCAGCCCCCAGCGGGCGGCTAAAACAGATAAGGCGCCGTCTCCGGCGCCCGTTTCATCAATTAAGCAGATCTTCACGTAGCAATCAGCCTTTGATCCCGTAATGCTCAAGCATCGCGTCCAGCTGCGGCTCGCGCCCGCGGAAGCGTTTGAACAGCACCATCGGCTCTTCGGAACCGCCGCGGCTCAGGATGTTATCGAGGAACGACTGACCGGTTTCGCGGTTGAAAATCCCCTCTTCTTCGAAGCGTGAGAAGGCGTCTGCCGCCAGCACGTCGGCCCACAGATAGCTGTAGTAACCCGCCGCGTAACCGCCGGCGAAGATATGGCTGAAGGCGTGCGGGAAGCGGCCCCAGGTTGGGCCCGGCACCACGGCGACCTGCTTTTTAATCTCCGCCAGGGTCTCAAGGATTTTCGCCCCCTGCTCCGGTTTGTACTCCGCATGCAGGCGGAAATCGAACAGGCCGAACTCCAGCTGGCGCAGAATAAACATCGCCGCCTGGTAGTTTTTCGCCGCTAGCATTTTCTCCAGCAGCGCCTGCGGCAGCGGTTCACCGGTTTCATAATGACCGGAGATAAAGGCCAGCGCTTCCGGCTCCCAGCACCAGTTTTCCATAAACTGGCTCGGCAGCTCGACCGCGTCCCACGGCACCCCGCTGATGCCGGAAACCCCGGCGGTATCGATGCGGGTCAGCATATGATGCAGACCGTGGCCGAACTCGTGGAACAGGGTGATCACTTCGTCGTGGGTGAACAGCGCCGGTTTGCCGTTGACCGGACGGTTGAAGTTACAGGTCAGGTAGGCGACCGGCTTCTGCAGGGAGCCATCCAGCTTACGCATCTGGCCGACGCAGTCGTCCATCCACGCCCCGCCGCGCTTGTGCTCGCGGGCATACAGGTCGAGATAGAAGCTGCCGCGCAGCTCGTTGTGTTCGTCATACAGCTCGAAGAAGCGCACTTCCGGATGCCACACATCGACATCGGTACGCTCTTTGGCGGTAATGCCGTAAATGCGCTTCACCACTTCGAACAGACCGTTAACGGCTTTGTTTTCAGGGAAATAGGGGCGCAGCTGCTCATCGCTGATGCTGTAGAGATGCTGTTTCTGTTTTTCGCTGTAGTAAGCGATGTCCCACGGCTGCAGCTCTTCGACGCCGAACTCGGTTTTAGCGAAAGCGCGCAGCTGGGCCAGCTCTTTTTCGCCCTGTGGACGGGCGCGTTTTGCCAGGTCGGTGAGGAAGTCGAGCACCTGCTGCGGATCCTCCGCCATTTTGGTGGCGAGGGATTTAAAGGCGTAGCTGTCAAAGCCCAGCAGCTGCGCCAGCTCGTGGCGCAGAGCGAGGATCTCCGCCATCACCGGGCTGTTATCCCATTTCCCGGCGTTCGGCCCCTGATCGGAGGCGCGGGTGGAATAGGCGCGGTACATCTCTTCGCGCAGCGCCTGATTGTCGCAGTAGGTCATCACCGGCAGGTAGCTCGGGATATCCAGAGTCAGTAGATACCCTTCCTGCTCTTTGGCCTGGGCCTGCGCCTGAGCGGCGGCCAGCGCGCTTTCCGGCATACCGGCCAGATCGGCGACGTCGGTCACCAGCTTGTTCCAGCCCATAGTGGCGTCAAGGACGTTGTTGCTGTACTGGTTGCCCAGCTCAGAGAGGCGCGCGGCGATTTCACCGTAGCGTTTCTGCGCCTCCGGCGGCAGGCCAATACCGGATAATTCGAAATCGCGCAGCGCGTTATCAACCGCTTTTTTCTGCGCGGTATTCAGCGTGGCGTAGTTATCGCCATCGCGCAGGTCGCGGTAGGCTTTATACAGGCCTTCATGCTGGCCGACCCAGGTGCTGTACTCGGAGAGCAGCGGCAGCGTCTGTTCGTAGGCCTCGCGCAGTTCCGGGCTGTTTTTTACCGAATTGAGATGGCTGACAGGCGAGAAGATGCGTCCCAGCACATCGTCCACTTCCGCCAGCGGCTGGCAAAGATTTTCCCAGCTATACGGCGCGCCGTGCGCCACCGCGCTTTCCACTGCGGCCCGGCAATCCTCCAGCGCTTTGGTGACCGCGGGGACCACGTGCTCTGGTTTGATCGCAGAAAAAGGCGGCAGGGAAAAAGGCGTCAGTAATGGATTGGTCATATGCGCTGTCCTGTTGAAAAGGGTGAGTGAAGCGCGCGTCCGGCGCTTATGCATGAGATCTAGAATGGGGGATAGTTGGGGGAATTTCAATGACGGGCGGTGCGTCAGCCTGGGTATTGCTGCGATAAGTCCGCCCGTTGCCGGAAAAACGCGGCACGCGGTGCAGCGTGCCGGAAACCGCATTAATGCCCTTTTTGCGCCATTTCCCAGGCCGCCGACAGATTTACCCGCTGCCAGAACTGCTGCTCGGGGGTGGCGCCGGACAGCGGGTAGCCCGCCGGCAGCGCGGTATTGACCATCAGCGCCCGACGCTGGGCCGCAGACAGCTGCGGCAGGGCAGCCTCCAGCAGCACTTCCGCCCCCTTCGGCACCTGCAGGCGCGGCTGCGGCCCCGTCTGCCGCGGCAGGTCGTAGGTCATGGTGAAACGAGTGAAATCACGCATCGCCGGATCGCGCCAGGGATCGTCTTTCACGCTGCTCTTCGCGCACTCGGCAAGCGATGTGCCGCAGGCTTTCGCCAGCGCGGCGCGCAGCTGATCGCGGGCTTCGTTAAATAATACCCGGTAGCGCGGATCGTTAAGATAATGGGCCACGTTGCGCTCGGCCACCATCCGCGAGCCGATCACATCCAGGGGATAGTGGACACCCAGCACGATGCGCGAATAGCCATAGCGTGCGCCGCGCGCCACCAGCGCGTCGTAGCGCTCCGGGATCATCGCCGCCAGCAGCAGCGCATCAGTATAGCCAGTGTTGGTGTGACCGCTGGGGAACGAGCCGCCGTCGGCGGTATAGGGCTGGTTATCCTTCACCACCACGTCGTCCGGCACCAGGTGAATGGTGTTGCCCTGCACCAGAAACGGCCGCGGATTGTTGTAGTGCTTTTTCGCCTCGCCGGTGCTGACCTCCGAGGCTTTGATCAGCGCCGCCGCTTTCCCCAGCGCGCCCTGGTCATAGGCGGTCAGAAACGCGTTGCCCAGCCGCGGCCCCAGCGCGTCGCTGAGGAAGTAGAGGTAGCTAATCCCTTCCGCATCGGCCAGCGCCTGACGGCGGGTGGTCTGTACGGCGTCGCGGTTAATGGCGGTCACCATCGCCAGATTCTGCTGCACGACGGTCTCCGGCAGGCTGCTGAACGCCGACAGCAGCGCAATGCCCGCCTGCTGATTGGCCCGGGTCTGGAAGTCATAGCCGCTGGCCTTCAGCCAGGCGGTATCGGCCTGGGTTTTGTTTTGTTTCGCGTGCGCCAGCCGATCGCGTGTCAGCGCGGCGGCATCCCCCTGCAGAGCGTGGCGCAGCTGCGCCAGCGCCTGTTGCTCAAGATCGTCATACGCCTGGCTGGAGGCAGCCGGCGTCACGCTATTGGCGAGGGCCGCCGCCCTGTTCAGCGGGATGTCTTTAGCCAGAACCGGTTGCGCCAGCAGCAGCGCCACGGCCAGCAGCGAGAGTTGATTTTTCATTATTTTTCCTTTTATTCAAACAATTACCTTGCCTGTATCCGACGCTAGCGCGGCCGTTTGACGCTTTTATGACAGCGTTATGTTTTGCAACGCTTTTGGCAGAAATGAAACAGCGCGGCGGCGCAGCGGTAATCTCGGCCGATCTGCGGTAAACTATCGGTTAACTTGTTTATTTCCCGGAATCTCTGCATCCATGCTCAGTTATCGCCACAGCTTTCACGCAGGCAACCACGCCGACGTCCTCAAACACACCGTTCAGAGCCTGATCATCGAAGCGCTGAAAGAGAAAGAAAAACCGTTTCTCTACCTGGACACCCACGCCGGCGCGGGCCGCTATCAGCTGAGCGGCGAGCACGCCGAGCGTACCGGCGAGTATCTTGAAGGCATCGCCCGGATCTGGCAGCAGGACGACCTGCCGGCAGAGCTTGAGCCCTATATTTCGGTGGTCGAACACTTCAACCGTAACGGCCAGCTGCGCTACTACCCGGGCTCCCCGCTGATCGCCCGCCAGCTGCTCCGCGAGCAGGACAGCCTGCAGATGACCGAGCTGCACCCGAGCGACTTCCCGCTGCTGCGCGCCGAGTTCCAGAAAGACAGCCGCGCGCGCGTCGATAAAGCCGATGGCTACCAGCAGCTGAAAGCTAAGCTGCCGCCGGTCTCGCGCCGCGGTCTGATTCTGATCGACCCGCCGTACGAAATTAAAACCGACTATCAGGCGGTGGTGACCGGGATTAACGAAGGCTATAAACGCTTCGCCACCGGCACCTACGCGCTGTGGTATCCGGTGGTGCTGCGCGCGCAAATAAAACGCATGATCAAAGATTTAGAAGCCACAGGTATCCGCAAAATTCTGCAAATCGAGCTGGCGGTGCGTCCGGACAGCGACCAGCGCGGCATGACCGCCTCCGGGATGATCGTCATCAACCCGCCGTGGAAGCTGGAGCAGCAGATGAACAATGTGCTGCCGTGGCTACACAGCAAGCTGGTGCCGGCCGGTACCGGTCACACGACCGTCAGCTGGATCGTGCCGGAGTAATCGCAACCATCGGTGGAACCTTTTACGCCTCGCGCTACAATCGCGGCAATCAACGATTAAGGACATATGGGCATGAGCAAACATTATGATTACCTCGCCATCGGCGGCGGTAGCGGCGGTATCGCCTCGATTAACCGTGCGGCCATGTACGGCCAGAAGTGCGCGCTGATTGAAGCCAAAGCGCTGGGCGGCACCTGCGTCAACGTCGGCTGCGTGCCGAAAAAAGTGATGTGGCATGCGGCGCAGATCCGCGAAGCCATTCATCTTTACGGCCCGGACTACGGTTTCGATACCACCATCAACCATTTCGACTGGGAGAAGCTGGTCGCCAGCCGCAGCGCCTATATCGACCGCATTCATACCTCCTACGACAACGTGCTGGGTAAGAATAACGTCGACGTGATCAAAGGGTTTGCGCGCTTTGTCGATGCCCACACCGTGGAAGTGAACGGCGAGACCATTACCGCCGATCATATCCTGATCGCCACCGGCGGCCGTCCGAGCCACCCGAACATTCCGGGCGTGGAATACGGTATTGATTCCGACGGTTTCTTCGAACTGCCGGCGCTGCCGAAGCGCGTGGCGGTGGTCGGCGCGGGCTACATCGCCGTTGAACTGGCGGGGGTGATTAACGGCCTCGGCGCTGAGACCCACCTGTTCGTGCGTAAGCACGCGCCGCTGCGCAGCTTCGATCCGCTGATCGTCGAAACGCTGGTGGAAGTGATGAACGCCGAAGGTCCGCAGCTGCATACCAACGCCATCCCGAAAGCGGTGGTGAAGCATGCCGACGGTAGCCTGACCCTTGAGCTGGAAGATGGCCGCAGCCAGACCGTTGACTGCCTGATCTGGGCGATTGGCCGCGAACCGGCGACCGATAACTTCAACCTGGCGGCTACCGGCGTGAAAACCGACGATAAAGGCTACATCATCGTCGATAAGTTCCAGAACACCAGCGTGCCGGGCATCTACGCCGTGGGCGATAACACTGGCGCCGTCGAACTGACCCCGGTGGCCGTGGCCGCAGGCCGTCGCCTCTCCGAACGCTTGTTTAACAACAAGCCGGAAGAGCATCTGGACTACAACAATATTCCGACCGTGGTCTTCAGCCACCCGCCTATCGGCACCGTCGGCTTAACCGAGCCGCAGGCGCGCGAGCAGTATGGCGACGACGCGGTGAAGGTCTACAAATCCTCCTTCACCGCGATGTACACCGCCGTCACCTCGCACCGCCAGCCGTGCCGCATGAAGCTGGTGTGCGTTGGCCCGGAAGAGAAGATTGTCGGCATCCACGGCATCGGCTTCGGAATGGATGAGATGCTGCAGGGCTTTGCGGTGGCGTTGAAGATGGGCGCTACCAAAAAAGACTTCGACAATACCGTCGCTATTCACCCGACGGCGGCAGAAGAGTTCGTCACCATGCGCTAACACGCGAGCGCCGGATGATAAAAAGAAGCCCTGAGGGGCTTCTTTTTTTATGCTCAGGCCACGCCGTTATTGCCATGGCGCATAAACGCCGGGCGCTGATTGAGCGCCATATACCAGCGCTCCACGGCCGGCATTTCCGGATGCGCAAAGGGCGTCATCTTCCAGCGATGCACCGACAGCCCCAGCACGATATCGGCCAGGGTGAAGCGCTCGCCGGCTATCCACGCCCCGGTACGCTGCAACTGCGCCTCGACAATGCGCACACAGTGGGTCCAGGTGGCAATGCTCTCTTTAATCGCCGCCGGATCCTGAAAGCGAGGATCTTTACGCACCAGCCCCATAAAGGCATGGCGCCAGGCATTATTGAACTCGGTCGCCTGCCAGTCCATCCAGTGCTCCACCTCGGCGGCGGGCTGCGGCTCAGCGGGCAGCAGATCCCAGCGCTCCGCTTTCCGCGCCAGATAGCGGCAGATGCTGTTCGACTCCCAGAGCACAAAGTCATCGTCCAGCAGCACCGGCACCAGGCTGTTAGGATTCAGGCGCTGAAATTCAGGGGTGTCCAGGGGCTTAAACCCGCTGCCGTAATCCTCCTGCTGGTACGCCAGCCCGATCTCCTCGCAGGTCCACAGCACTTTCCGTACATTGATTGAAGAGCGTTTGCCCAGAATTGTTAGCATCGTCAGCGATTCCTCAGCCATAAAAGACAGTTCATTCACTCTACTCTATTGCCAGCCAGCAACAAGGCAGAGCGCTGGATAATGTGTATAGTTGATTCCAGCCTGTTTGCCGAAAAGGAACCCGACATGTTGACCCCTTTTACCGTTTTGATGCCCGCCAATATTCGTTTTGGCCGCGGTCAGGCCCAGAGCGCCGCCCCCTGGCTGGCGCAGCAGGGTGGTCCCATTCTGCTGGTGCATGGTGCCAGCCCGCAGCGGGCGGCGTTTCTCCGCCAGCAGCTGGAGGCGCTGCAGCTTGCGGTCACGACGCTGGCGATAAGTCGCGAACCCTGGCTTAGCGATATTGAGCAGGGCGTCCAGCTGGCGCGCGAGAAAGGGATCAGGGCGGTGGTCAGCCTCGGCGGCGGCGCGGTGATTGACGCCGGTAAGGCGATTGCGGCGCTGGCGCCCGCCACCGGCCCGGTGATCGACTATCTGGAGGTGGTGGGAACGGGCCGTCAGCTGGAAGCCAGTCCCCTGCCGTTCGTGGCGATCCCCACCACCGCCGGGACGGGCGCGGAGGTTACCAAAAATGCGGTGATCAACGTTCCGGAACAGCAGCGGAAGGTGAGCCTGCGCGACGACCGGATGCTGCCTGACCTGGCGATTGTCGACCCGGCGCTAACCGACAACGCGCCGCGGAGTATCACCCTGAGCTCCGGCCTTGACGCCCTGACCCAGGTGATAGAGCCCTGGCTCTGCAGCCGGGCCACCCCTTTCACCGACGCCCTCTGTCAACAGGCGATCCCGCGGGGTATCCGCGCGCTGAAGGTTCTGATGGAAAAAGAGTGCCCGGCCAGCCGCGACGAGATGGCCTGGGTCAGCCTGTGCGGCGGACTGGCGCTGGCGAACGCCGGGCTGGGGGTGATCCATGGCCTCGCCGGCCCGCTGGGCGGCCTGAGCCGCGCCTCGCATGGTGCCCTGTGCGGCAGCCTGCTGCCGTTTGGGCTGGCGCTTAATGAGTCGCAGATAAACGACCCCGCCCTGCGCCAGCGCTTCAACGACGTTCGCCGCTGGCTGGCCGACGGGCTGGAGGTTCCGGCGGATCGGGTCTGGGACAGTCTGCGGGAATGGAGCCTTCGCGCCGGTCTCGGCACCCTGCGCGACCTCGGCGTGGCGCGCGACGCGCTGGAGCCGGCGGCGCTGGCCGCCAGCACCTCCTCATCGATGAAGGCCAATCCGGTCAGCCTGAGCAGCGAACAGATGCTGGAGATGCTGGAGGCGGCGTGGGAGTGAGCGCCCCGGGATAAAATTTTGTTGCATAATGAATGGTCCGAATTTTATCTTCGCCCAAGCGCGGACTTATTAATGATTTATCAAGGCGTTACTTAAAAATCACGGCGTCCCCTGCAGGCGGAAAAGCGTGATCTAACGCACAGTTTGCTTCACACTCACCGAAGCGACTGTCTACGCTTAAAAGACAAGGCCGGGTACGCCCGGCCGAGAACTCACGCTATCCGGAGGTCCGTATCGCTATGTTCAGCCAGAAATTACGCCACGTTGAAGACGACGAGTTAAGGATCGACATCGATCCCTGCTACGAAGCCGATCCGTACGAATTAAAGCTGGATGAGATGATTGACGCTGAACCGGAGCCTGAGGTGATCGAGGGGCTTCCGGCGTCTGACGCCCTCACCCCGGCGGATCGCTATCTTGAGCTGTTTACCAACGTGCAGAAATCACGCATTTTTGCCGACAGCAAAACGTTTCCCGACTGCGCGCCGAAGCACGACCCGCTGGACATCCTGCGGAACTACCGGAAGGTCAAACGTCAGCCCGATTTCGATCTACGGCAGTTCGTTGAGGACAACTTCTGGCTGCCGGAGAGCCAGACCGACGTTTACACCTCCGACCCCAACCTGACGCTGAAAGAGCACATCGATAAGCTGTGGCCGGTGCTGACCCGCGAGCCTCAGGATCATATCCCCTGGTCGTCGCTGCTGGCGCTGCCGCAGGCCTATATCGTCCCCGGCGGCCGCTTTAGCGAAACCTATTACTGGGACTCTTATTTCACCATGCTGGGGCTGGCGGAGAGCGGCCGGGAAGATCTGCTAAAATGCATGGCCGATAACTTCGCCTGGCTGATTGAAACCTACGGTCACATTCCGAACGGCAACCGCACCTACTACCTCAGCCGCTCGCAGCCACCGGTGTTCGCCCTGATGGTCGAACTTTTTGAAGAGGACGGCGTGCGCGGCGCGAAGCGCTATCTGGATCATCTGAAGATGGAGCACGCCTTCTGGATGGACGGCGCCGAGTCGCTGATCCCGCATCAGGCGTATCGGCACGTGGTGCGTATGCCGGATGGCTCCTTGCTCAATCGCTACTGGGACGATCGGGACACGCCGCGGGATGAATCGTGGCGCGAGGACGTGGAGACCGCCCGCCACTCGGGACGGCCGGCTAATGAAGTCTACCGCGATCTGCGGGCGGGCGCCGCGTCCGGCTGGGACTACTCCAGCCGCTGGCTGCGGGATATCACGCGGCTGGCCAGTATCCGTACCACGCAGTTTATCCCCATCGACCTGAACGCCTTCCTGTTCAAGCTGGAGACGACCATCGCCAACCTCTCCGGGCTGAAGGGCGATCGCGAGACGGAAGCAGCCTTTCGCCAGAAGGCTCAGGATCGGCGGGCGGCGGTTAACCGCTACCTGTGGGACGATGAGAACGGCTGTTTTCGCGATTATGACTGGCGCCGCGAACAGCTGGCGCTGTTTTCCGCCGCCAGCATTGTCACCCTTTACGTCGGCCTGGCGACCCACGAACAGGCGGAACGCCTTGCCGATGCGGTGCGGGCCCGCCTGCTCACCCCCGGAGGGATCATGGCCACCGAATACGAAAGCGGCGAGCAGTGGGATAAACCCAACGGCTGGGCGCCGCTGCAGTGGATGGCGGTGCAGGGATTTAAACGCTACGGTCAGGATCCGTTGGGAGATGAGATCGCCTGGAGCTGGCTGCAGACGGTCAACCACTTCTACAAGCAGCACCACAAGCTGATTGAGAAATACCACATCGCCACCGGCGTGCCGCATGAGGGCGGCGGCGGGGAGTATCCCCTGCAGGATGGCTTCGGCTGGACCAACGGCGTGGTGCGCCGGCTGATTGGCCTGTACGGTGAGCCAACCTAGTCGGGCTGTTCCCAGCGGCCTTCTCCTGCTATGTTCAGGAGATTCGCCCTGCCCGGAATGACGCTTATGCCTGAACTTCTGACGCCGCGCCTGCGCTGCTCACCGCTGCAGCTGGACGACTGGTCGTTTTTTCTTTCCCTGCAGCAGGATCCGCAGGTCATGCTCTACGTGGCCGACCCCCGGCCGCAGGCGGCCATCCGCGAGGCGTTCGATTCGCGGCTGCCGCCGTGGACGCCCGGGGATGCACACTGGCTGTGCCTGGTGGTGCGCGACAGGCTGACCCATACCCCGCTCGGCCTCACCGGTTACCTACATCATCAGCGCGACATAGCCGAGGTCGGCTTTCTCTTCGCCCCGGCGGCGCAGGGCCGGGGCTACGGCTACGAATCGCTGCGCGCGCTGTGCGACTACGCCTTCACCACCGGCGGCGTCCGCCGCCTGACCGCCACCGTCACCGCCGGCAACGAGGCGTCTAAGCAGTTACTGCTCAAAGCCGGGTTCCGGCTGGAGGGGGAGCTGCGGGAGAACTACTGGCTCAACGGACGCTGGCACAACGACTGGCTGTTCGGTCGGCTGCGCGCGGAGGGCGATGCGCCCTAGCGCGCCGCCGCTCACGGTCTGATGACAGCGGGGTTCAGAGGAACATCCCTCCCGAGACTTCCACACGCTGCGCGTTCATCCACGCCAGCTCATCGCTGAGCAGGGCGGCGATGGCGTCGCCGATATCATCCGGTAGCCCGACGCGCCCCAGCGCGGTCTGGGCGGCGATATGCCGATTCACCTCGGCGTTATCACGCACCTCCCCGCCGCCAAAATCGGTCTCAATGGCCCCCGGCGCGATGATGTTCACCGATATCCCCCGTCCGCCCAGCTCTTTCGCCTGATAGCGGGTCAGGACCTCCATCGCCCCCTTCATCGCGGCGTAGGCCGCATAGCCCGGCAGGGCAAAGCGCGCCAGGCCGCTGGAGACATTAAGGATCCGCCCCCCGTCCTGCAGGAGGGGCAGCAGCCGCTGGGTCAGAAAAAACGGCCCTTTGAACTGGATGTTCATCAGCTCGTCAAACTGCGCTTCACTGGTCTCGGCGAAGGGGACGTTGAGGCCGATCCCAGCGTTGTTCAGTAAATAATCAAAGGTAGTGCGTCCCCACTTCTGCGCCAGAACCTGCGCCACCTCGCTGGCAAAGGCGTCGAATGTTGAGGAATCGCCGACGTTCAGCGCCAATGCTGCCGCCTTGACCCCTTTTTGCTCAATCTCCGCCACCACATCGAGAGCCGCCTGGCGGTTGCTGTGATAGGTCAGAAGAATGTCGGTTCCCTTCGCCGCCAGCTTCAACGCGGCGTTTTTACCCAGGCCACGGCTGCCGCCGGTCACTAAAGCGATACGTTGTGTCATCAGAAGACCCCTTTCAGGTTGCGTTGTGATTGTGTTCTAGCTTATTAACTGCCAGTAAAACAATAAATACGCTACATTACGTTTTACTGTTTCATTCACAACAACAATAGGCCATCGGCATGGATAAAATTCATGCAATGCAGTTATTCATTCGCGTAGCGGATCTGGAGAGCTTCTCCCGCGCCGCCGAGACCCTGGCGCTGCCGAAAGGCAGCGTCTCGCGGCAGATTCAGGCCCTGGAAAGCCATCTTGGCGTGCGGCTCCTGCACCGTACCACCCGTCGGGTTCAGCTCACCCAGGATGGGATGGTCTACTACGAGCGGGCGAAGGATCTGCTGAGCAATCTCGACGAACTGGACGGGATGTTCCAGCACGATCCGGCGAGCATCAGCGGCCGGCTGCGGGTGGATATGCCGGTCGGTTTTGCCAAAAAGCTGGTGATCCCGCATCTGCCGACTTTTTTGCAGCAGTATCCGGGCATCGAACTGGAGCTGAGCAGCAGCGACCGGCTGGTGGACGTGATCCGCGAGGGGTTTGACTGCGTGGTGCGCGTCGGCGCGCTCAAAGACTCCGGGCTTATCGCCCGCCCGCTGGGCAAGCTGACGCAAATTAACTGCGCCAGCCCGGACTACCTGGCCCGTTTTGGCTACCCGCAATCCCTGGAGGATCTGGCGGATCATGCCCTGATCCACTACGCCAGCACTCTCGGGGTCCGTCCTTCCGGCTTCGAGGTGGTGATCGACGGCGCCGTGCGCTGGGTAAAAAGCGGCGGCATATTGACGGTCAACAGCACGGAAACCTATCAGGCGGCCTGTATCGCCGGGCTGGGAATTATTCAGGTGCCGCGCACCGGCGTGCGCGAGGCGTTACGCGCCGGCGAACTGATCGAGATCCTGCCCCAGTACCGCGCTGAGCCGCTGCCGGTCTCGCTTATCTACCCGCACCGGCGCAATCTCTCCCGCCGCGTGCATCTGTTTATGGAGTGGCTGGGCGGGCTGATGAAAGATTACGTCGATTGATCCGCGCGGAGGGTGAACGGGGGGCGGGCAGATGCGTTCCTGCAGGATACGGCATTTAAGGTATACTTTTTGCTGAATCTCGCGGTAAAAAAGGAAGAAATTACGTATGACGCCGGAAAACGACGATCGACGCCCACCACAGGAACCGGACACGCAGCCGGAGAAAAGCAAAAGCCCCCTCGACGCCCTCAATGACACGGCCGTCGGCCAAAAAGCCAGCCAGGCGCTGAAGACCGTCACCGGAACGGCGGCTAAAGTGCAGCGCAACCCGGTGATCGCCCACCTGCTACGCGCCGCAGAGCGCTTCAACGACCGGCTGGGAAATCAGTTCGGCGCGGCCATCACCTATTTCTCGTTCCTGTCGATGATCCCGATCCTGATGGTCTCATTTGCCGCCGCCGGCTTCGTTCTGGCCTGGCATCCGACCCTGCTGCAGGACATTTTCGACAAAATTCTGCAAAACGTCAGCGACCCGACGCTGGCGGCGACGCTGAAAAACACCATCAACACCGCGGTGCAGCAGCGCACCGCCGTCGGTGTGGTCGGCCTGCTGGTGGCGCTCTATTCCGGTATTAACTGGATGGGCAACCTGCGCGAAGCGATCCGCGCTCAGTCACGCGACGTCTGGGAGCGCCGGCCGCAGGACGAGGAGAAAATCTGGATAAAATACTTCCGCGATCTTATCTCGCTGATCGGTCTGCTGGTGGCGCTGATTATTACGCTGTCGATCACCTCTGTCGCCGGTTCCGCCCAGCAGTTGATTATCTCCGCGCTGTATCTGGACAATATTGAATGGCTGAAACCCGCCTGGCGGCTGATCGGTCTCGCCATCTCTATTTTTGCCAACTATCTGCTCTTTTTCTGGATCTTCTGGCGGCTGCCGCGCCATCGTCCGCGGCGCAAGGCCCTGTTTCGCGGCACGCTTATCGCGGCGATTGGCTTTGAAATCATCAAAATCGTCATGACCTGGACGCTGCCGGCGCTGGTGAAATCCCCCTCCGGGGCGGCGTTCGGATCGGTGCTCGGGCTGATGGCCTTTTTCTATTTCTTTGCCCGCCTGACGCTGTTCTGCGCTGCGTGGATCGCCACCGCGGAGTATAAAGACGACCGACGGATGCCGGGCAAAACCCACCGCTGACGTATTGCGAGGATGAATAAAAGAGGCAAAATTCATCCTCGCGCTTGATTTCAGCAGATAAATCCAGCGCGTAACTTTTATTTAACGAAAAACTGGTTTTATTCTCTATCCTTTTAATTGTGTGAAGCATTTCATAGAACTATTTTTTCTGGCGTAAAAATTATCCGCTTTTTGCCGCTTTTTTGCTCATTCTCCTCGTTTGTTACAGATTGAAATGTCCCTGTGGCTGTGGCTATATGGCTTTTCGTTCGCGCAAAAATAAGAAAGATCTATGCAAGCCACAGCCACCACACTCGAAAACACGCAGGAAACCGCCCCGGTCAACTCACGCAATAAAGTCGTTGTCGCCTCGCTCATTGGCACCGCCATTGAGTTTTTCGACTTCTACATTTATGCCACTGCCGCGGTCATCGTCTTCCCGCATATCTTCTTCCCGCAGGGCGATGCCGCCGCGGCCACCCTGCAATCGCTGGCCACCTTCGCCATCGCCTTCGTCGCCCGGCCAATCGGCTCCGCGCTGTTTGGCCACTTCGGCGATCGCGTCGGCCGCAAGGTTACCCTGGTGGCTTCGCTGTTAACCATGGGGATCTCCACCGTGGTGATCGGCCTGCTGCCCGGCTATGAAAGCATTGGCATTGTCGCGCCGATGCTGCTGGCGCTGGCGCGCTTCGGTCAGGGACTTGGCCTCGGAGGGGAATGGGGCGGCGCAGCGCTGCTAGCTACGGAAAACGCCCCGGCGCGCAAGCGCGCCCTGTACGGCTCCTTCCCGCAGCTGGGCGCGCCGATCGGCTTCTTCTTCGCCAACGGCACCTTCCTGCTGCTTTCCTGGCTGTTAACCGATCAGCAGTTTATGGAGTGGGGCTGGCGTGTGCCGTTTATCTTCTCCGCGGTGCTGGTGATCATCGGTCTTTATGTTCGCGTTTCGCTGCATGAGACCCCGGTCTTCGCCAAAGTGGCGGCGGCGAAAAAACAGGTCAAAATCCCGCTGGGTACCCTGTTGACCAAACACGTTCGCGTGACGGTGCTGGGCACCTTCATCATGCTGGCAACCTATACCCTGTTCTACATCATGACCGTCTACTCGATGACCTTCAGCACCGGCGCGGCGCCGAATGGCCTGGGCCTGCCGCGTAACGAAGTGCTGTGGATGCTGATGATGGCGGTGATTGGCTTTGGCGTGATGGTGCCGATCGCCGGCCTGCTGGCGGATGCCTTTGGTCGTCGTAAGAGCATGATTATCATCACCACGATGATTATTTTGTTCGCCCTGTTCGCCTTTAAACCGCTGCTGGGCTCCGGCAATCCGCTGCTGGTCTTCGCCTTCCTGCTGCTGGGCTTAAGCCTGATGGGACTGACCTTTGGCCCGATGGGCGCGCTGCTGCCGGAGCTGTTCCCGACGGAAGTGCGTTACACCGGGGCATCGTTCTCCTATAACGTGTCGTCGATCCTCGGCGCCTCGGTGGCGCCGTACATTGCCGCCTGGCTGCAGGGCAACTATGGCCTCGCGGCGGTCGGCACCTATCTGGCGGCGATGGCGGCGCTGACGCTGATCGCCCTGCTGCTGACCCACGAGACCCGCCACCAGTCGTTATGATCCTTCGCCCTGACGCCGCTGGCGTCAGGGCGCTCTCCTACTTTTTCATCTGCGACAAAATGGTCCGGCACTGGTTGCTATCGCCCTCCGCCGGAGAAACCAGCGCCAGCAGCGCGGCAGCCGGGGTCACCAGGGTGGCCAGCGCCGCCGCTACCGCGCCGCGGACAATCAGCGGCCCGGCCTTCACCCCCGCCTGCGGCGATTTAAAGGTGCCGCGAACATACAGCGGGGAACGCAGGGTGATCACCCGGAAGCCTTTGCTTTCCGGATCGATGGTCAGGTCCAGCTGCTCGGAGGCGAAGCTGGCGGTCCCGGTCACATTGATCAGCGCGTTTTCCGTATCGAAGGCAAAAATCTGCGGCCGGGCGACGCCGTTGGTCACGTCGATATTGGCCGCCGCGCAGTTCACCCGAACCTCCTCATCGCCAAAAATCTGGCCGATCAGGTAGTTGCCAACGTTAAGGCCGAGAATTTCCATCAGGTTGCGACTGATCAGGCCGTCGTTCATCAGCAGCTTCAGGTTGCCGTTGCTGTTGCCGAGCAGGGCCGCCACCGAGTTGCCGCTGCCGCGCAGCTGAACGTCGCCATTCATCTCGCCGAGGGTTTTCTGCATCATCTCGACGTTCGGCATCAGCGCCTTCAGCTTCAGGCGCCGCGCCTGCAGATTAGCCTCACCCTGCAGCGGCTTTTTATCGCCCTGCAGGTGCACGCTGCCGGCAATCGACCCGTTGGCCAGGCCAAAACGCACCGGCTGCAGGCGCAGGTCGCCATCCTCCAGGATCACGTGGGTCGCCAGATCGCTGATCGGCAGCGTGCCGCCGTGCTCAATTCTCCGGCCCTTAAAGCGCACATCGGCATCCATCACCTGCCATTTATCGGTTTCAAAGCGGTCCGCCGGCAACACTTTACCCGCCGGCTGCGGTCGGTCGCCCGCCTGGCGCGCTGCGCTTTTCTTCGTCCTTTTGCCGGAGTCGACGCCGATTAACGGCCCGAGATCCGCCAGCCGCAGCTGCTTCGACTCCATGTCGCCGCTGAGCTTCGGTCGCGGTTTGCCAGTGGTATAGGTCAGGGAGCCATGAATGTCGCTATCGCCGATCCGGCCGTTAAAATCCTGATAGTCAAAGCGCATGCGGTTTTTCTGCTTAAAGTCGGCGCGCAAGTGGCCGTCGGTGGAGAACGACGGCGTCTCCGGCAGCAGCACGCCGGTCAGGTCGTAGAGGTCGCGCAGCGAATCGCCGGCGAATTTCAGCCGCAGGTCAATGCCACCGACGTTGAGCGGGTCGCTGACCGTGCCGCTAAACGCCACCCGCGTATTGCCGGAGCGGAAGTCGCCCTGCAGCGGGAAAGGCGTGCTTGCGCTGCGCAGGGCCAGCATGCCGCCGATTTTACCGTTGCCGGTGACCGGCTGCCCCTTGTAGCGGCCCTTCAGCGAAAGACCAAAGACGTAGTCGCCTGGTTTCGCCGCGCTCTGCCGATCCTGCGTGCCGGTGACTTCGCTGAACGGCAGCGGTTTGCCGAGAGGATCGACGAGGATGGTGATATCGCTGCGGGTGATCTTGTCATCGATAGCGATAGTCCCGCGGTCGAAAAGAATATTATCGAGGCGGAAAGACCAGCTGGAGGGGGCGCTGTCCCCCGCGGCACGCCGATCGCCAGCCAGCTGAAAGGTCCAGTTATTGTTGTCTTCCGCCAGGCGGATCAGCCGCACGTCGGGCCGTTCCAGCTTGATCCACGGCAGATACACCGTTTTGCTCAGCAGCGCCAGCGGGGCGAGGGTCGCCTCCACCCGCGGCAGGTGGATCATGGTCACCTGGGGAATGGCCGGCGGATTGCCCAGCACGATATCCTCCGCGTGCACATGGGGCCACGGGATCCAGCTGCGCCAGCCGCGCTCCTCTGGCTGACGCTCCCAGACCACGCCGAGATCGCCGCGGATGGCGAACGGGCGGTTCAGCTCGGCAGACACTTTCTGATTGATCGTCGGCTTCAGCCGGTTCCAGTCAAAGGTGGCCAGCACGATAAAGAAGAGAACGATCAGCAACAGTATCGTTCCTGTGATGATTACCAACGTTTTACGGGTTCTGCTCATCCCTACTCCGCTCCTTTTGCATCACGTCAGTCCTGAATATAGTCAAAAAGCGGCGTTTCTCCTGGAAATGCGCTTTTCGTCACATTACGCGCGTCAGGTCAAAAAAATAATGGAACGATGTTTTAATATGATTGACCAGCAAAACAGCGCAGCGCACACTAGCGCTTATATCGATTCCATTGCAGGTTCTGGCTATGTCTAAAAAAATTGCCGTCATTGGCGAATGCATGATTGAGCTGTCAGAGAAGAACGGGGCCGTTAACCGCGGCTTTGGCGGCGATACCTTAAACACTTCGGTCTATATCGCGCGGCAGACAGATGCCAGCGCGCTGAGCGTCCACTACGTCACCGCGCTGGGAACCGATGCGTTCAGCCAGCAGATGCTCGACAGCTGGCAGCAGGAAAACGTCAACATCAATCTTATCCAGCGGATGGCCGACCGCCTGCCGGGGCTGTATTACATTGAAACCGATGACGCCGGCGAGCGCACCTTCTACTACTGGCGCAACGAGGCGGCGGCAAAATTCTGGCTGGAGAGCGATCGCGCAGCGGCGATTTGCGAAGAGCTGGCCACTTTCGACTATCTCTATCTGAGCGGTATCAGCCTCGCCATTCTCAGCCCGGTCAGTCGTGCAACGTTGTTCACGCTGCTGCGTGAGTGCCGCGCCAACGGCGGCAAGGTGATCTTCGACAACAACTATCGCCCGCGCCTGTGGGCCAGCCAGGCGGAGACGCAGCAGGTTTATCAGGAGATGCTCGCCTGCACCGATATCGCGTTTCTGACCCTCGACGATGAAGACGCGCTGTGGGGGGAAAAACCGGTCGCCGAGGTGATCGCCCGCACCCACGCCGCCGGCGTGGAAGAGGTGGTGGTGAAGCGCGGAGCGGATGCCTGCCTGGTCTCGGTTAGCGGGCAACCGCTGCGGGAAGTGCCGGCCGTCAAGCTGGCCAAAGAGAAGGTGGTGGATACCACCGCCGCCGGCGACTCCTTCAGCGCCGGCTATCTGGCCGTTCGCCTGACCGGCGGCGATGCTGAATCCGCCGCCAGACGCGGACATCTGACCGCCAGCACGGTGATCCAGTATCGCGGGGCGATCATCCCGCGGGAAGCGATGCCGCAATAATCCTCACCTGTAAGCGCTCTCCGGCCGCCGCTGGCGCGCCGGAGAGGCGTCAGGTTACTGCCCCGACGGGATGTCGCTGGCCTCGCTGTGGGCGTCAACCGTATCGGCGCTGCCGCTGGTCGCTGCGGCCGCCGGACTCGCCGGACTCGGCGCCATCAGTTTTTCCCACGTGGCCTGCAGCTCCTTCATGTTGTATTCCGGTTCGCCTTTCGGCTGCTGTAACACCAGCGCCATATCCTGAGAGAGTTGCTGACGCAGGTACTGGTTCAGCATGTCCACCGTCAGGGAGTTGAGGAACTCCTGACGCAGCTTCTGGTACTGCTCCGGCGCGATATCCACCACCTGATTTTGCAGGGAGCGCATGCGCTGGCTCATCAGAATGTCGGTATCGGTGCGCGCATAGGTGGCAAACAGCTTCTGCAGCTCGAGGCTTTTCTGGGCGATAAGCGCGTCAAACTCCTCCTGCGGCAGGCCGTTGTCGCGCACTTTCGCCAATTCGCGCGAAACCACGCTCAGATTGTTATTCAGGCGCTCGCCCGGCGATTCGATATTGATGGCGCACTGCGCGCGCTGATAGAGCACCCGGCAGTCGAAACCAAGCCCAATATCCTTGACGTTATTTTTGCTCAGGCTCTGCTGCACGTGCCAGAACAGCGCTTCGCGGGCGAGGTCGTCGCGCCAGTAGCGCTGCAGCGCTGCGGAATCGCGGATCGGCTGCCAGGGGGCGTCCCACATGATGGACAGTTTGTCCTGGCGCACGGCGCTGGTCATGATGCTGACCGGCACGGTGGGCAGCGGCGATAAGGTCGGCACCGCCGCCGGCGTTTCCCGCTTCCCCTTCAGATCGCCAAAGGTCTTGCTGATTTGCTCAGCGACGCTGCGGCTGTCGACGTTACCCACCACGATCAGCGTCATGGCGTCAGGGGTGTACCATTTTTGATAAAAGTCTTTCAGCTGCGCCACGTCGATCGGCTGCTTCAGCGGCGCGGCGGGATCGTGGCCCAGCATGGTGGAGCCCTTCAGGCGATAGCGCCACCAGCCCTCTTTGGTATCCAGCGGCCAGGTCGCCACCATGTCGCTGCCCTGCAGCGCGTGATTGATCGATTCAGGCGTAATGGTCAGTTTACCGCTGGCGTCCGCCAGCCAGCTCAGCGCCTCTTTCAGCAGATCGTTGCGGTTATTCGGCAGGCTGAGATTAAACATCGTGTAATCGTAGGAGACGATGGCCGGCGGCAGAGGACGCTTCGGGTCAATACTCTGCTGCCACAGCGAGCGCGCCTGCATCGTCGGCAGGCTGCCGCTTTGCGTCAACGCCAGACGGGGAATAAAACGGCTGAAACCGCTCTGCTGAGTGCTTTCGCTCAGCGAGCCAATATTCACGGACAGACGGACTTCGATACGGTCGCTGGGACGCTGCGGCGTGGCCAGCACCTGCCACGACAACCCATTCGCTAAGGTCCCTTGTTGCCAGGCCGGATCAGGCTGGAGCGCTTCTGCCTGCACATAACCGGCCGCCGCTACCATCAGCAAACCGCCCGTTAAGAGTTTAATTGTTGTGCCCTGCATGTGAACCCCTGATGAACATTCCTGGTTACAACAGCATCCCACTGACGGGCTGCCGAAAAAAGTGAGAGTGAAATACGTCGGTTAGACCACACGGAGACGAAAATGTCGCATGACAACGTAAAATAATCATTTCGTGTCATTCCCGCCGGGCGGAAATGACCTCTAATTATGCGCAGGAGCCCGTACTCCAGCAAGGGAGTACGGGCCTAAGAGGAGGATTTAAGAGGATAATTCGTGCGTTTTGTTCGCGGGAACACGGTTATTCAGCACATCATCCATCTGTTTGGCATCGAGTTCTTTCACCCATTTTGCCACCACCACCGTGGCGACGCCGTTACCGACCAGGTTAGTCAAAGCGCGGGCTTCGGACATAAAGCGGTCAATACCGAGGATCAGCGCCAGGCCAGCGACCGGTAAATGCCCAACCGCCGAGATGGTCGCCGCCAGCACGATGAAGCCGCTGCCGGTCACTCCCGCCGCCCCTTTCGAGGAGAGCAGCAGCACCACCAGCAGGGTGATTTGATGGAAAATATCCATATGGCTGTTGGTCGCCTGGGCGATAAACACCGCCGCCATCGTCAGATAGATAGAGGTGCCGTCGAGGTTAAACGAATAGCCGGTCGGGATCACCAGGCCCACCACCGACTTACGACAGCCGAGCTTCTCCATCTTGTCGAGCATGCGCGGCAGCGCCGATTCGGATGAGGAGGTCCCCAGCACGATCAGCAGCTCTTCACGGATATAGCGGATAAATTTAAAGATGCTGAAGCCGGTGGCCCGGGCGATGCTCCCCAGCACCAGCACCACGAACAGGATACAGGTGATATAGAAGCAGATGATCAGCTGCCCCAGCTGCACCAGGGTGCCGACGCCATATTTACCGATGGTGAAGGCCATGGCCCCGAAGGCGCCGATCGGCGCCAGGCGCATGATCATATTGATGATGCCGAAGATGACCTGCGAGAAGCTTTCAATGACGTTGAAAATCAGCTGGCCCTTGCTGCCCAGACGATGCAGGGCAAAGCCAAACAGAACGGCGAACAGCAGAACCTGCAGGATGTTGCCGCTGGCGAAGGCGCCAATGACGCTGCCCGGGATCACATCCAGTAAAAAGGCCACCACCCCCTGGTCTTTCGCCTGCTCAGCGTACACCGCCACCGCTTTCGCATCGAGCGTCGACGGGTCGACGTTCATCCCGGCCCCCGGCTGCACCACGTTGACGATAATCAGACCGATAATCAGCGCGATGGTGCTGACCACTTCGAAATAGAGTAGCGCTACCGCCCCGGTACGGCCAACGGCTTTCATGCTCTCCATCCCGGCGATCCCCGTCACGACGGTACAGAAGATAACCGGAGCAATCACCATTTTAATCAGCTTAACGAAGGCGTCGCCGAAGGGTTTCATTTGCGCGCCCAGTTCCGGGTAAAAATGGCCCAGCAGAATACCGATCGCTATGGCCGTCAGAACCTGGACATAGAGGCTTTTAAAGATAGAGGTTTTCATAGGGTGTCCTTTGGGAATAACCACAGAGCAAGAAGGGATATTTGACGTCTGTGGCTTAAAAATAACACCCTGGAAACATTTCAGAAATAACTAACGCCGAAAGTGCAACGCAATTGTTAAAATCTTTGAGCTGACTCGCACAAGTCAACAAAACATTTACAAATTTGCATCCTCCCGGACCGGGGAGAGATAGCGCGCGCTGAACGCCTCCTGCGGTAAAGCGCAACCGAACAGATGGCCCTGGAGCACCTCGACGCCGGCGGCTTGCAACCAGCGGTACTGGGCCTCGTTCTCCACCCCTTCCGCCACGATACGTAGCGACAGGCCGCGCGCGAGCTGGATCATCGCCGGCACCATGCTGACATCCTCCGGCAGCATATCGATGAATACCTTATCGATTTTCAGGATATCAACCGGCAGGGCCTTCATCTGCTGCAGCTGGTGCAACCCGGCGTAACCCATGCCAAAATCATCCAGCGCAATACGTACCCCGGCCTCGCGCAGAGGCCGCAACCGCGCCATCACGTCCTGCGGATCGTCCATCCGGCAGCTCTCCGTCACCTCGAGGATTAAGGTCCCCGGCGCGATGCGGTAGCGGGCGATCAGCTTCAGCATCTCCTCGCCGCGATCGTGCTCCAGCAGCTGAAGCAGCGAAACATTGACCGACAGCGGCAGCATAATCCCCTGGCTTTGCCAGGCAGCCAGCTGGCGGCAGGCCTCTTCCATCACCCAGTAGCCGACCGGGATAATCAGCCCGCAGGACTCAATGCGTTCAATCAGCGCCGGCGGTAGCGACCAGCTGCCATCCGCCTGCCGCTGACGCAGCAGCACCTCGGCGCCGCAGATCTCGCCGCTGGCGCAGGCCACCTGCGGCTGCAGCCAGATAGCGAACTGCTGGTTGTCGAGGGCGGTCATTATATCGTGCTCTTCCATCAAGCGACGCTGAGCCTTTTCCATCTGCTCGGGATCGAAGAACTCAATCTGGTTTTTACCTTTGCGTCTTGCGGTGACGGCGGCTGACACCGCGCGCCGGTAAAACTGTTCGGCGCTGAGGCCGGGGTGGAACATAGCGATCCCGACGCTGGCGTAGGGTCGCAGCTGCAGACCATGCAGCGGCAAACGTTCATTAATAATAGTGAGCACTTGCTTACTTAACGTCACCGCCTGCCAGGATTCGGCGAGGCCATCGGCGAGAATGGCGAAGTCATAGCCGCTCACCTGAGCCAGCACCATCTGCGGCGGGATCGCGGCGCGCAGCTTCTCCACCAGCGTCAGGAGCAGCATTTCGCGCTGGCTCTCCTTGAGCACGCCGGCGGCGTCCTGCAGGGTTTCACAGGCGACGACGATCAGCGCGGCGCTCTGCGGGCGGGCCACCGTCTGCTCCAGCATCGCCAGCAAAAAGGCTTTATTCGGCAGCTCGGAGACCGGGAAGCGGGTCGACTGGATGGACAGCTCATCATGCTGGCGCACCAGGCTCTGCTGGTTGCGGTTATAGCTGCGCACCAGCATGCCGATCTCGTCGTCATGGTGCAGGCGCGGGAGGGTCAGCTGATGCCCAAGACGCTCCTGCTGGGAGAGATCGTTCAGCTCGCGGGCGATACGCCGCAGAGGGCGAACCATCAGCCGGTTGATGCACCAGGTGAGCGCCACCGTCAACATCAGCACCAGAAGTAAGTAAGCAGTCACTAACGTGGCAAGGGCGCTCATGACGAATTTATACATGCGATAGGAATCGGCCTGCAGCACCAGATAGGCCAGCGGCTGCGGGTTGGCCGGCCGCTCCAGCGAATAAATGGGCAGCGAAATCTGCACCGGCAGCTCAAACAGCCGGGTGATGGTCACCGGCACCGACCGCTCGGGGATAAACCGCATCCGTAACGCCTGGAACTGGTTGGGCAAGACCACATCCGCCCGGCTGACGATGCCAGCAGGCTGGATACGGCTTAAAATAGCTTCCGCTTCCGGAATATCGGCTTTCAGAATAGCCGCCGACAGCGGTTCGCGAACGGATCGCGCGATACTTTCTAACTGCGTGGCCGTGGTAAAGCGACTCTGTTGCACAAAGTGAAACAGCAAAATAGTGCAAAAAACCAATACAAAGGCCATGGACACGCTCGCGACCATCGCCATCTGTTTGATTGTAAGTGAACGGCTGACGCGCAACGGTGTTCTCCACTGATACTGAATGCATACCCGGTATCAATCCTTCAATCCCGGTCGTTTCAGGCTGATTATATACTCAAATCCTTCGCCCACGCCCGCGAGGGATGAAGTGACGGGATATTTCCACGCGGTGACGCAGACGCCGGAGAGACCTCCCCGGCGGCCGACGGTGGGCAACGCCTCACGAGTATACGCGAAGCGCGCCGTGGAGTGGCGCTCTGTGACGTAATTCAGCCTATTCTGCTACCAGTCGGCGTAAGGCACCAGCGGCTGGGGCGGCATATCCAGATCCCCCTGCCAGCCTGCCGCCGAGTAGCGGACGTAAAGCAGCGCATGGCTTGGGGTATAATCCTTCGCCTGCTGAATATCGACCGCGGCGCCAACGAACCAGTTGCTGGTCACCCGCCGCTCCACCAGCGCTCTGGCGGTGTAACCGAATCCCTGGCTGCTGCTGCCCTGCTCCGTCAGTTCGCTGGCGCGCTGCCGGTAGTCGGACGGGATCAGGTTCAGCAGCGGATAGCGGGCCTGCGTTTGGGTACGCGAATGGGACCATGACACCGACCCGCCGAGTTCCCAGGACCAGTTCTCCGTGCGCTGACGCCAGGTCACCGGCACGGCGAAAGAGAGGTACTCCTGCGGGCTGTAATAGCCGCCCTGGCCGAGGGTGTAGCCGCTGAGATCTTTGTCGTAGTGCCAGATCATATTGTTGAGACCGACGGTGACGCGACGATTATTCTCGTTAATCACCTTGTAGTAGTAGCCGGTCATCCAGCGCACGCGCCAGTTATCCGCCACGTTTTTACCGGTCAACGAGTCGGCCCCCAGCGAGGACCAGATCCCGTGCGCTTCGCCCCGGTCATAGCTGAGGCTCACACCGCCGCCGTCGGCGCGGACACCGCCCCAGGTGGTGCCGGTATGGCTGTTGCTGTCTTTCTGCCCGCCGAAGGAGAGCAGCGAGCTGGAGATGGGCCGCCGGTGGACGTTGACCGTGTACCCCACTGGCCCGACGTCGCTGCTGTAGCTCAGGCCGCCGACCACATCGACGACATTGAAGCCCATCGGCGTGGTGCCGATATCCCCGCTCCAGGTGTCGTTCTGCCAGCCGACCGCCACGCTGGCCCCGCTGTCGGTCTGATTTTTACTGCCGCTGGTGCAGGCGATCTCCCCACAGGTGCCCCAACTGGGCGAGTAGCTCCCGTCACTGTGGGTGGAAAAGCTGCCGGCATCCATATTGACCAGGTCGGTGCGGAAGAACATCCGGCCATCCGCTAGCGGGGCATCCACCTGCAGCATGGTGGTATGCGCCTTCAGATCGGAATAGCCGCCGGTGCCGCTGGATCCCCAGAAGTCATGTTCCAGGGTGACGTTCAGATCCTGCTGGCGATAAAGATCGGCGGCATCGCTGCGGATCCCGCGCTTCAGCCAGTCATCCCGGCTGTCGTTGCGCGTCAGCCGGGTAAAGGTATCGTTATCCTGCGGCTGCGCGGGGGTGATGCCGGAAGCCACCATCGCCTCCCGGTAGTGGGTCAGCGCCTGCTGCGGCTCCCCGTTCCGGGTGGCAAAGCGCGCGGCATCGCGCAGCACCAGCGCGCTCTCCATCGAGGGCGGCTGCGCCTTCGCCTGCGGCACAATCTGGTTAAAAATCCGTTGGGCGTCAGCGGTATCGCCAAGGCCAGCTCGCGCCAGGGCGACCCGCCGCTGCATATTCATGGATTCGGCCTCTGCGCCTTTCAGCTGCATGACCTGCGCCCGGGCGGCCGGTTTATCCCCCTCGGCCAGGTAGACTTCCGCAAGGCCGAGGCGCGCATCGCCGTTGTCGGCTTCCTGACGCAGCACCCGCTGATAGTCGGCAATCGCCGTCTGGTTGTCGCCGCGCTGCTGCGCCCAGTCGGCCAGCGTCAGGTTATAGCGTACCGAGGCCGGCTGCTGTTTGATGAGGGCGATCGCCTGCGCTTCCTCGCCGCTGTCGCGCAATTGGTTCGCCTGGCGCAGCACCCGGTCGCTTTGCAGACGCGCCTCCAGTTCACGGATGTTATCCGTCCACGCGCTGCGCGGCAGGGTGGCGATTTGCGCCAGCGCCAGATCGTCCTGGTCGTTCCCCGACAGGTACAGCCCCGAGGCGTATATCCGTTCAGCATCCTGCGGCTGGCGGTTGACCATCGCCCGCATCAGCGCATCGGCTTGCTGGCGTTCGCCGGCGCTGACCAGATCCCGCGCCAGACGATAGGTGATCCACACGCTGTCCGGATCGAGCGCCAGGCGCCGACGCTGGACTTCCGCCGCCTGCGCCCAGTTGCCCTGGCTCTCCAGGGCCTGCGCCTGTTTCTCCAGCCGGTCGTTGGTCAGGCTGCGCTCGATATCATCAATACTGCGCCGCTGGGCAGCAGGAAGGCCGGCGATCCAGGCGCTGGCTTTCTCGGGCGATTCGGCGCGATAGAGGTTGGCCAGGCCGCGCACCGCCAGGTTATTGCCGCGATCCAGGCGCAACGCCTGCTGATAATAGCGCTCCGCCGCCGCCGACTCTTTGCGCGCCGCCGCGACGTCGCCCAGCCCCAGCACGGCATAGCTGTCGGTCCGATCGACCCGCTGCGCCTGGGCATAATAATTCTGCGCCTGCGCAAGCTGACCGGCCTTCAGGGCGTTATCCCCCTGCTTGATCAGCAGCCAGTAGCGGTTGGTTTGCAGCAGGCTGTCCCATTTGCCGCGATTCGGGCTGTCGGGATCCATGGCAATCGCTTTATTGAGCTGGGCCACCGCCCGCGCGCGGTCGCCGCGCTGGGAATAGGCCTGGCCGAGGGCGCCCACCGCATCGCTGTCGCGGCTGTCGGCCTGAACGGCTTTCTGCAGATCCGCCACCGCCTGCGAGGTATTTCCGGATTTGACCGCCGCCAGCCCTTCCGAGCGGGCGCGGAACGTCGGATCCTGCAGCTGCGCCTGCTGCTGGTCGAGCAGGACGCGGGCGTTCGCCGCCACCGAGCCGGTAGGAAACTGCAGCAGGAATTGCTGCAACGCCTGCACGCTGGCCTTGCTCACCGGCATGCTTTTCACCTCGCTGTACCACATATCGGCGGCGATACCGCGTCCTGAGGCCGAGCGGGCCATTTCCGCCAGATAGGCGAACCCTTCCTGCGGTTTGTTATCGGCAAACATCTGCTTCGCCAGCGCCGTGAGCAGGCTGACGTTGCCCGGCGCGCTGGCGTTCAGTTTTTTCAGCTGGCTGACGCCTTCGCTATGACGGGCCGGCAGGCGCGCCACCAGCGTCCAGTATTCAATCGCGGCATCAACATCATCCGGCACGCCGCCGAACAGCTTTTCGTAGGCGGCGATGGCTTCATCGACCTTCCCGGCCACGCCCAGCAGTCGCGCCTGCTGCAGCGCCTGACGACCCTCGCCGGTGTTGCTTTTCATCTCATTGCGCGACGCCTTCAGCTCCGGGGAGTCCGGCGCCAGCTTCGTCAGTCGCTCCAGCTCTTTTTGCGCCCCGGCGGCATCCCCCTGGCGCAGCAGATAGCGCATCCGCGCGGCAATCAGGTCCGGGTTGTTGGGGTCAATCAGCTCCAGACGGTACAGCGACTGGCGCACCAGGTCTTCACGATTGCTGGCCTCGCCGAGGCGCACCTGCTCCAGCAGATGTTCCTGGGCGGGCGTCGTCGCCGCCTGCGCTAACGGCAGCAGCGCAACGCCGAGGGACAGCGTGAGTAAACTTAGTGAGAGCTTGCGCATTCCTGGTTCCAGTCAGGTTGTAATTCGCCACCCGCAGTGAAACGAAAACGGTGTTGATCCCAACCCTGGCCAAACAGCGTCAGGACCGCGCTGTAGTAGGCATCCGCGCCGGGATAGTTATCGGCGACGCGCTGCCGTTGCACCGACCGGGCCTCGTCGTTCTGTAAAAACGGCAGCATCACCGCGGAAAAGCCCACCGGCCCCTGGCCGCTGGTTTTGCCAGTGGCGATATTCACTTTCTCCGGCGGTACCCCCTGCTCCGCGGTCTGCGCCGCCATCGGCGCAAAGCGGGCCAGCAGACGCGCTTTCTGCTTATCGCCGTCATGAAGCATGCCCACCCACAGGTAGACGCGAATCGCGTCATAGCTGCCGATCGGCGGCTTCTCCGTTTTCAGCTGCCAGCCTTTCCCTTTCTCATAGCGCACCCAGTCCGGGGCAAAGCCTTTCGGTGCGGTCTCCAGCAGCAGACGCAGGTTAGTATCGCGCAGGGCAGGCCACGGCGCGCCAAAACGCACAAAATAGGTGGCCAGCTGCGGTGGAAGATAGCTGGGGTTAAACCGCCAGCCGCTGTCATCGGCAAAACCGACTTTTCCCGGCAGCAGCATCGTGCCAAGGCCCGGCACCGCCACCGTCTCTTCATCGACAATCCGCGCCAGCAGCGCTTTCCCGGTCTCGGTGTACTGCGGCTGCTGCCACAGGCGCCCCGCCTCCAGCAGCGCCCAGGCTATCCACAGATCTGAGTCGGATGCCGAATTGCTGTCCAGCAGCGTCCACTGCTCGTCGTCCTTTTTCCCCCACAGCCAGCCCGGCAGATGCTGCCGCAGGTCGCCCTCCGCCAGGTTGTTCTGCGTCCAGGTCAGCAGCTTGTCGAACCCCGCGCGATCGTTGGCCGCCAGGGCAAAGAACAGGCCATAGCTCTGTCCTTCGGAAGTGGAAATTTTGCGCGCATCGCTGGGGTCGATCACCCGCCCCTCGGGGCTGACGTAGGCTTGCTTAAACTGCTCCCAGGCGGGCCACTGGCAGGCGGCGCTCGCCTGGCCCGCCGCCAGCACCAGCGCGGAGAGCACCGCGCCGCAAAGTACTTTCATCATGGTTTACTCATCATCCAGGCTAAGGCGGCGGCGGCTGATAATGCGCAGCATGCGCCACAGGACCCACGCCAGCAGCACGATACTGACCGCGGCGAAGATCGCCAGCAGTATCGGGTGGTTAGAGAGCGCGAACCAGATGCGCTCGAACCAGGGCAGATGGCCGACATAGTAAACATCGCCCACCCGCAGGCTGTTGACGCCGGATTCGCGGATCACCGCCACCGAGCCAAACATCGCCGCCCGCTTACCACTGTCGTTGAGGGCGTTGGTTAGCAGTTCATTACCGCGCGGGCTGTCGGCCAGCAGGGCCACCACGCTGCGCTGATCGTTGTAGGGCGACTGGAAGCCAATCACCGCCGCCATCGGTCCGGAAGAAGTGATGTCGGTGCGGGTGTTGGGCGTGCGGGCCTCGTCATCGGGATAAATGCTCGCAAGGTCGTAATGACGCATCGGCATTTTCACCCAGCTTTTGGTCGCCTCGACCAGCAGGTTGATTTTGGTATCGTCCTTGAGGGACGAGGGGATCGCGCCGATCAGCAGCAGATCCGCATCTTTATTCTTGATCTGGTTGCCATCGTCAGTCATTTGCAGATTAATCGCCGCCAGGCCGGTCTGCGAACCGATGCCGCCCAGCGCCTGCAGCAGCGTCGCCACCTGGCCCTGGGTCGGCGCCTTCGGCACCACCACCAGGGTGTCGGCGAGGTCCGCCATACGGCTGTAAGGGAAGCCAGCATTGGCGAAGACGCGCAGGTCCGGTAGAGCAATAAAGTGATAATACTTCGAGAAGTCGATGGTCGAATCGTCGCCGATCACCACATGGTTCTGCACCGGCTGGAAGGTAATACAGTTGTCGATAGAGCCGCCGGGCATCGGGTTCATGTACTGGAAGTCAAAGCGCAGCTGGTTCACCGCCCCAAGACGCAGCGCGGGTATGGTAACCTCCGATTTGCCGTCCAGCAGCCCCTGCAGCACCGGCAGGCGCAGGATCAGTTTGTTCACGTCCTGCGAGCTGTTAAGGCTGAACGACTGCAGGAACTGGTCGTTAAGGCTGATATCCATCCGCGAGCTATCCTTCACCGGCGGCATGGTATAGCGATATTTCAGATCCATATCGATGCCGTTGGCCCGCAGCAGATAGAGATCCGGCGGCAGGTTAAGCGCCACGGTGATGGCATCCGGCACCAGCCCGCTGGACTGCAGCTGTTGCTCATAGGTTTTCAGCTCAGCAAAGGTGACCGAGCGGTCGGTGCGCACCCAGTTTGGCGCATCGTATGGCTGCCGCGGCTGCAGGGTTTTGATGCCGTCCACGGTGACGCTGCTGCCGCGGAACAGAATATTGCCCTGGGCAATCCCCTTCGCCGCCAGCAGCAGGTCTTTATCATCGCGGCCGAAAATAACCAGCAGCTTGACGTAAGGATCGTTCGGGTTGTCGATCATTTCGATGGTCGGCGCGTTGACCGGCGGATGATCGCGCAGGAAATCCGGACGCTTGTCGTTGGTGGCGAAGACAATGGCGTTACGATCCGGCAGTTCGTTGAAATAGACCGGGAACTGCTGGCCGCGCCAGCCGGCCTTGCTGCCGAACCATGAAGCGATAATCGCCGCCGCCTGCTGCTGGGCCACCGCCGGCGAGCCCGGGAAAATCATCGGCAGCGTCAGCGGGCGGTTGTCGCGCGGATCGTAGAACGGTACCGGGAAGTGCGACAGATCGTTATGCACCTTCAGCGACTGGTAGGTGAGATCCAGATAGCTTTCGCGCCCGACGTCCAGCCATAGCGTGCTGCTGGCCGGGTTTTCGCAGACATCGCGGTAGTGGCCGACAAACTCCAGCCGTATACGGTTGAAGTCGGTGATATACAGCGGGTCAATCGGCAGCTGCGCGCGGATCTTTTTCCCCAGCTGCTCTTTGGTGACGGGCAGGACGCCCATCAGCTCATCGTTGAGATAGACTTTCAGCTGCGACTGCACGGGCAGCAGCGAGGGCGACGGGGTGTATTCCAGATTGAGCAGCGCGTTAGCGACCAGCTCATCGCTACGCATGCCGAATTCAACCGAGGCGTCAGGCCGTGAGCCGCGCAGCACAATGCTGCCCGGAGGCGGCGCGATGGTGGCAAAGGTCAGCTTCACCTCCCGCTGCGGGACGTTCTCGGCGACCACCGCCGGAGCGGTCGGTTCGGCGAGGGTTGCCGTCGGCTCGCCTGTCGTCACCGGCGCGAGCGGGGAGGCCGCCTGCGGTTGAACGCCAGGGGCCGGATTCACCACGGTGGCCGGCGCCGCGTAAGAGGCCAGCGGATACCAGCTGCACATGCCCACCGCTACTGCACACATCCAGGAAAGTTTTCTTTTCATCGCATTATCATCATTGTTGAGCCATTGCCGGGTCTGCGGAGAGCGTCGGCGCGGCGCGTTCAGGGCGTCGGGGTACAAACGACACTATCCATGCCACCAGCGAGGTGAGCGCGCGGAAAACCACCTTCACCGACGGCGGCGAAAACTCCGCCAGGTGACGATAGCCACGGAACCCCAGCTTGAGGATATCCAGCAGGCTTTCCATCGGCTTGTCTTCCGGGAAGCTATCCTGCCAAAGCGCCCACGTATCGGCGCGGGCAAACGTACACTGCACAAAATCGATATGCTGCTGGTTGGTCAACGGCAGCAGCTGCAATCCCACTTCGCTGCCGTTGACCCGCGCGACCCGCACCGGGAAGGCATACTCCTGCTGTCCCCGTTTGAGCAGCAGCCTGGCGTTCTGCCCCTCCAACACCTGAGCGTCGCCGTGAATTTTGATCCCCAGCCCACCGTCGGAATAGTCGTGAACGGTGCAGGAGAACAGATGGCCATCTTCGCGGGCAATTGCCGCCGGCATGCTCATTTCGACACGATGCGACCGGCGGACCTGCTTGCTTTCGACCGAGACCGCCACCGCGCCGCCAAGAATAATCAGGTTGTAGAACACCCAGACAATACTCACCCAGACGGTGAGAATTTCGTTTTCCGGGCCGTACATAAAGCGCCAGATCCCCACCGCGACGCCGACCAGGTTGAGCAGCACGAGGTAGATATAGGGCCGGGAGATCACCCAGTCGACATACTCCTCTTCCACCAGTCCGCCCTTCGCGGTGACGTTGAATTTGCCTTTATGCGGATTAATCAGCGCCACAAAGGTGGGCGGCGCGATATACCAGGCGAGCACCGTCTCGTAGATTTCACTCCAGAACGAATGGCGATATTTGCCCTGAATCTTCGAGTTGGTCAGGCTGGCGTGGATCATATGCGGCAACACGAATAGCGCGATCATCAGCGCTGGCGCATAAATGATATAGGCATGGAGCAGCAAAAAGGCCAGCGGTGCCGTGAGGAAGATGAGGCGCGGAATACCGGAGAGAAAGTGAAGCATGGCGTTGGCGTAGCAGACGCGCTGTACCAGCTTCAGGCCTTTGCCAAACAGCGGATTATCGAGGCGGAATATCTGCACCATCCCGCGCGCCCAGCGGATGCGCTGGCCGATATGCGCGGATAAACTCTCCGTCGCCAGCCCCGCCGCCTGCGGAATACGCATATAGGCGGAGGTGTAACCCCGCCGGTGCAGGCGCAGCGAGGTGTGGGCATCTTCGGTCACCGTTTCGACGGCGATTCCGCCGATCTCATCCAGCGGGCCACGGCGAATCACGGCGCAGGAGCCGCAGAAGAAGGTGGCGTCCCACATGTCGTTCCCGTCCTGCACCAGGCCGTAGAATAGCGTCCCTTCGTTCGGCGTTTTGCGAAAACGACCAAGGTTGCGCTCGAAGGGATCGGGCGAGAAGAAGTGGTGCGGGGTCTGCATCATCGCCAGCTCTTTCTCTTTCAGGAACCAGCCCATGGTCATCTGCAGAAACGAGCGCGTCGGCACATGGTCGCAGTCAAAGATCGAGACGAACTCCCCTTTGGCGTATTTCAGCGCATTGTTGATGTTGCCGGCTTTGGCGTGCTCATGGCTGGTACGGGCGATATAGTGCACCCCGACATCTTTGGCAAACTGGCGAAACGCTTCCCGTCCGCCGTCGTCGAGGATCCAGATGTTAAGCTTGTCCTTCGGCCAGTCGATGCCCTGCGAGGCGTAGATGGTGTTTTTCACCACGTTGAGATCTTCGTTGTAGGTGGGGACGAAGATGTCCACCGTCGGCCACAGATCCATGTCCTCCGGCAGCGGCACCGGTTGGCGGTTCAACGGCCAGACCACCTGGAAGTAGCCCAGCACCAGCACCACCCAGGCGTAGGTCTCAGCGAACAGCAAAATAATCCCGCACACCAGGCTTACCGGGTCGTTCCAGTTCAGCGTCGAGGTATAGCGCCACCAGATATAGCGGCACGAGACCGTCAGCGACAGCACGATCAGCATCAGCGCCGAGAAGCGGCCGGGGATGCGCCGCACCAGCAGCGCCACGCCCCACAGCAGCATCAGGAAGATAAACTGCGACAGCGGGTTAAAAGGCTGCGTAATACACATCAGCGCCAGCACCAGCGAGCAGCAGGTCACCCCTCCAAGGATCGCCCGGCGCAGTTTGGGATTGAGGTGCGCCAGCTCTTTCTGTTTATCCAGATGACCGGTGCGGGCGTTGACCTGCTCAGGCAATTTTTCCAGCCACTGCGTATAGCGACCGTGCACCCCTTCCAGCGCCGCCAGCGAACGCCAGTTGACCTTTTTCTCCGGCTCCGGCACGCGCGTTGTCAGTAACCACAGGGATTGCAGCAGGTAGCGCAGCGGATCCAGCGGACGTGGCCGATGCGGATTAATATGGGGGAAATAGGTGTCATGGTGCGCCAGAATCGCCTGCCATCGCGGCGTCTCCAGCGGCATTAGCGCCCAGACCAGCGATGCCCACAGGCAGCCAAGCGACGCCGACAGCCATGAGGCGCCATGCTGCCGGTAGTCGTCATAGCGCGCGCGCAGCCGCTCCCCCACCGGCGGGGCCAGCAGCAGCGTGCTGAGGCGGATCATGCCGGCCTCCCGCCGGCATAGTGGATCAGACACCAGTTCGCCAGGGTCAGTACCTCTTCCGCCGCCAGAGAGTCCTGGCGATACTCCCCAAGGGGCTGCTTCGCCGCCAGGCACTCGGCCATCGCCTCGTCGCGATGAATGGTCACCGGCAGGATGCGCGGCTGGCTCTCGAGCCACAGCTGGTAGAGATCTTCCTGCAGCTGGCTGCCGACCCGCAGATCGTTAATCAGAATATCGCTGTTGGCCGGAAAGGGCTGCTGGTGCAAACGGATATGGCTGTTGGCGTCGGGATGGACCACCACCAGCGAGCGGTCGCAGAGCGTCAGCAGCTCGCGGGTCAACGGCGAATAGCCCGCCGGCAGATCCAGCAGTAGCCAGCGGTACTGCCCCTGCAGCTGCAGTACGGCCTCCGTCATCGCCCCCAGGGTGGGCTGCAACTGGTCGACGTTTTCTCTTTCGCCCGCGCTGAGCTGGCCAAACGGCAGCAGATCGATATGCTGCGTATAGCGCAGACCCGCGTCGCGCCAGTCCCGGCCATCGAGCAGCGCCCGCGCCCAGCCGTCCTGATGATGGATGTCGGTATTGAAGAAAAAACGCAGCATATTATCCGGGCTGGCGTCGATCGCCAGCACCGTTTCACCGAGCAATTGCAGCGCCCAGGCGAGTGCAGCCGTAATGGACGTGACGCCAGTCCCCCCTCGCACGCCCTGTAATCCCAGAATAGCCATCTCCGGCTTCCTTATTTTTTCTCTGCAAACTCTGCCAGCAGCGGCCAGCGCTTCAGCGCCGCGTTCAGCTGTTCGCGCCTGGAAATATCATGATAATCAATATCCGGCAGGGAAAATGCCCGGCTAAGCGCCAGAAAATCATTTTGAAAGGTGTACCCCAGCGTGGCGTCCGTGGGTACCGCAGGATCTTTTGCTGGCATATCTCTGTCCGTTCGAAATTTATTATTAAACCAGAGGACGTATACAGCGCATCCTTAAAAAGCAGGTGTACATGCTAAAACTGATGACCTTTAATTTCAATGTTAGGTTTACTCTGTCAGTTTCGCTAGTAAACTTATCCAGTGTGAATCAGGGCGCACGAGGGATGCCGTGGATAGTGTATTTACTTTGGGTATTTCATCATTATGGGATGAAGTGTGCCATATGCCGGTCGGCGGGGTATGGTGGCTCAACGTTGACCGTTATGCCGATGCCGTCAGTCTATTTAATCAGACGCTGGCCACGCAGGCGAAAAACAGCAAGGTTGCCGCGCTGGTGATGGGGAATAAACCAAATGATATCATTTCATTAGAACACATTCACGGCCCGGATAATATTGCACTGTTTACCCTGCCGAATCGTCCGGAGGCGCTGGAAGAAATACATCGCGACTTGGTCTGCTCCCTCGAACCTGGCAATTATTTATTTATTCTGCTATGTGCTGAAAATGCCTGGCAAAATATAAATAACGAAAAGTTATGCGCCTGGGTGGAAAAGACCAGCCGCTGGGCGCAATATCATCGCTGCGCATTCTTAGCGATCAATTCCGCGCAGGATATTGATCGGCAGCTGACTCCCTTATTACGTGAGTACCGCTCCCTTTCCGGACTGGCAAGTATTCGTTACCAGGGCGACCGGCATATCTTTGATATTGCCTGGTGGGGAAGCGATAAGGGTATCAGCGCCCAGCAGCAGCTGATGGTGCAACATGATGACGCCGGCTGGCGATTAGCGCAGGACGCTGAAACCAGCGTGCAGCCGCGCAGCGATGAAAAAGCGATCCTCAGCCATGTGCGCGTGCTGGAAGGTGCCCCGCCGCTGTCGGAATACTGGACGCTGTTTGACACCAACGACGAGGTCTTCAACGCCGGGCGCACTGCGCAGGCGGCGACGATCCTCTTCTCCATTACCCAGAACACGCAAATTGAACAGCTGGGCCGCTATATTCATACCCTGCGCCGTCAGCGCGGCACGGCGCTGAAAATTATTGTCCGCGAACAAACCCCCAGCCTGCGCGCGACTGATGAGCGGCTGCTGCTCAGCAGCGGCGCCAGCCTGGTGATCCCTAACAGCGCGTCGCTTTCCCGCTGCCTGACGCTAATCGAAAGCGTTCAGAACCAAAAGTTCTCCCGCCATATCCCGGAAGATTTTGCCACCCTGCTCACCTGGAGCCAGCCGTTAAAACTGCGCGGCTATCAGAAATGGGACGCCTTTTGCGAAGCGGTGCACAACGTGATGACCAATACCCTGCTGCCGGCCGACAACAAAGGCGTGATGGTGGCCCTGCGCCCGGCGCCGGGGCTGCGCGTTGAGCAGGCGCTGACGTTATGCAAACCCAACCGGATGGGCGACATCATGACTATCGGCAATAACCGGCTGGTGCTGTTCTTGTCATTTTGCCGAGTCAATGACCTCGACACCGCGCTAAATCATATCTTCCCGCTACCGACTGGCGATATTTTTTCTAACCGCATGGTGTGGTTTGAAGACAAACAGATTCTCTCGGAAATTGTGATCATGCGCGGCATCGAGCCGGCGCGCTGGAATACGCCGCTGCCTCTCACGGTCGGTAAAAACGAGACCATCAACGCCACCCATGATGGACGCCACTGGCGACGCTACCCCGAACCACACCGGTTAACCACCCGTGAGGAGCAAGCCTGATGATGTCTATCGCCGATATTCTGCAACTGGTGGTGCTCTGCGCCCTGCTGTTTTTTCCGCTGGGCTACCTGACGCGCCACTATCAGCGCCGGATCCGCACGACGTTAAGACTGATGTTCTTTAAACCCCGTTACGTGAAACCGGCAGGGGTATTACGCCGGGGAACAACGGTTAAGCAAGGCAAAGCGAACAAATGACAAATAAAAAAACGACCGCGGCACCGCTTCCGCTCTGGCAGTACTGGCGCGGCCTTGGCGGCTGGAACTTCTACTTTCTGGTCAAGTTTGCCCTGCTGTGGGCCGGGTATCTCAATTTTCACCCGATGCTTAACCTGGTGTTTCTCGCCTTTCTGCTGGTGCCAATCCCGCGCGAAAAGCTGCACCGCATCCGCCACTGGATCGCCATTCCGCTGGGATTCGCGCTGTTCTGGCACGATACCTGGCTGCCCGGGCCAGAGTCGATTTTTAGCCAGGGATCGCAAATCGCCGGCTTCAGCGCCAGCTATATCTGGGATCTGATTGTCCGCTTTATCAACTGGAGCATGGTCGGCGCCTTCTTTGTTTTACTGGTGCTGTGGCTGTTTATCAGCCAGTGGCTGCGCGTTACCGTGTTTGTCTCCGCGATGGTCGTCTGGCAGGCGGTCAGTCCGCTGCTGCCGGCCTTTACCATTTGGCCTGCCGGTCAGCCCACCACTGCCGCCGCCACCGCGCCGGCCAACGTCGGGACCAACGCCGCCGCTGGCGCCGCGTCCAGCCCGGCCAGCAGCGATATTCCGCCGCAGACCGAACCGCCGACCTCGGCCAACCTCACCAACTGGCTGAACGGTTTCTATGCCGCCGAGCAGAAGCGCAAGACACCGTTCCCGGACCAGCTGCCGGCGGATGCGCAGCCGTTTGACCTGCTGGTGATCAATATCTGCTCGCTCTCCTGGTCGGATATTGAAGCCGCCGGGCTGATGGACCACCCGCTGTGGAAGCATTTCGATATCGTCTTCAAAAACTTTAACTCAGCGACCTCCTACAGCGGACCTGCGGCGGTGCGTCTGCTGCGCGCCAGCTGCGGCCAGCTGTCGCATACCAACCTGTATCAGCCATCCGGCGCCGATTGCTACCTGTTTGAAAACCTGGCGAAACTCGGCTTCAACCAGCAGTTGATGCTCGGCCACAACGGCCTGTTCGGCGACTTCCTAAAAGAGCTGCGTTCGCTGGGCGGCATGCAGAGCCCGCTGATGGACCAGAGCGGTCTGCCGGTCAGCCTGCAGGCATTTGATGGCTCGCCAGTGTATGAGGATCTCGCGGTTCTCAACCGCTGGCTGAAGACCGAAGAGGCCAGCAGCAATCCGCGGAGCGCCACGTTCTATAACACCCTGCCGCTGCATGACGGCAATCACTTCCCGGGGCAAAGCAAAACCGCGGACTACAAAGTGCGGGCGCAGAAGCTGTTTGACGACCTGGATAACTTCTTCACCGAACTGGAAAAATCGGGGCGTAAGGTGATGGTGGTGGTGGTGCCGGAACACGGCGGCGCGCTGAAGGGCGATAAGATGCAGGTGTCTGGCCTGCGGGATATCCCGAGCCCGTCGATCACTAACGTCCCGACGGCGGTGAAATTCTTCGGCATGAAGGCGCCACATGAAGGCGCGCCAATTATCATCGATCAGCCCAGCAGCTACCTGGCGGTGTCGGAGCTGGTGGTGCGCGCCCTCGACGGCAAAATGTTCAGCGAAGACAGCGTCAACTGGCAGCAGTATGTCGCCAACCTGCCGCAGAGCGCGGCGGTGTCCGAAAACGCCAACGCCATCGTTATCCAGTATCAGGGCAAGCCTTATGTCCAGTTGAATGGCGGCAGTTGGGTGCCTTATCCGCAATAAGCGACAAGGCCGCCTATTCTGGCGGCCTTACATCGTGAGACGTTCCTGCTCTTTTCTCTCAGCCCGCAGGATACGGGCTGAGAAACCTGCAAAGCCATCACAGCGCTAGCGCTGATCCTGTTTCGCCAGCCAGACCAGCAGCTTGAGGCTGGCGGAGTAATAATCATCCTTGTCGTCAATCTGCGGCGCTTCCAGCGGTTCGCCAAGCGTTAAATCACGCACCGCCAGCAGGCCGCCGGCCATATTCCACGGGGCGACCTCGTTGGTGCTAACGTTGATCCACGCCGGAGTTTGCAGGCGCGGGTAACTCTGCATCCAGGCTTTCCACGGTGCGAGCAAGGCGCTGTGCGGATCGACCCACGAGATATACAGCGGGATACGGATCGCATCGAAACTCATCCGCGGCGGCCACTCTTTGGCCGGCAGCATCTTGCCATCCGCCCGCAGCGCCACCCAGTCGCTGGGCAGATGCGATTTCCCCCAGCCCATCTGCCCCAGCAGCGCCTGCCCGTCACTCTGCAATGTCCGCCAGGCGGTCAGGTGCGTCCGCTCCGCAAAGGCCCGCCAGGCCGGGAAGATGAAATAGGAGGGGTTAAGGTTCAGGTGGTCGTTGCGGTTAAACCCCTTCACGCCCGGGAGCATCACCTGGCGACCGGCGAAAGTCACCACCGTATATTTCAGCAGGGAGGCGGTGATGGCATCGGAGGCCGTGGCGTAGCGCTTGTCCTGCCACTGCTTTTGCGCGCGCAGCAGCGCCCAGGCGATCAGGGTATCGCCATCGGTGGCGTTGTTTTTATCGGCGATCGGGTCCGGTGCCACCGGGTTATAGCGCCAGTAAAACAGCCCGTTAGACTTGTCGCGCAGGGTGCTGTCCGTCCACTGCCACAGCTTGTCGAACGCCGGGCGATCGTTATTCGCCACCGCCAGGAGCATGGCGAAGCCCTGGCCTTCCGTATGCGACACATTGCCATTGGCGGTATCAATGATACGGCCGTCCGGCATCATAAAACGGGCCTTATAACGCTCCCAGGCCGTATCCGCCCACGCCCGGGGCACCAGCATTACTGCCGTTGTCACTATCACCGCCACTAAAGCACGCAGGGGCATAAATTCACTCATTATGGATGGTAGTAAAGAAACTGAACGTCAGAGACAGAGAACACCCGCTCACGCTGCAATATTACGTGAGCGCTGCCTCCCTGACTCTGCAGCCAGCGAGAATATAACCCCTCGAGTATGGCACAGAACGCGTTGCACCAGCGCACGCGCCCCGCATCGTCGCGGCTGACCGGCAACGCCTGATGGCGCAAGCGCAGGCCATCCTCACCGACGTCGATGGTCACCACCCCCCAGTGGAAATGGGTCAGCAGCCGGTTGATATTCGCCTCCAGCTCCCCTACGGTCTCCGACGCCGGCAACGGATGGGTCTCCGCCAACGAGGCGCCCATCTGACGCAGGAAGGGCTGACTTTCCAGCTCGCCGGCATTATTTAACATACCTTCGACCATAATAATCAACAGATCGAACCATCCGGCAGGCGTTTGCTGCTGCTGAAACCAGGTCATCACCACCGGGTTATTGTTCTCCGTCATCATCAATGATCTCCTAACATATAGCGAATATAGAGCCCGGCGGTGCTTTCGTTATAATCCCCGAAGGTGTCATAGCCAATCTGGCCCCCCAGCGTCATCTGTTTGTTGACCTTGTAATCCGCCCCGGCGCGCAGGGTATAGCCGATGCCGCTCTTCGAGGTCGCAGAATAGTAGGCTTCCTTGGCAAACCCATTGCTCACCGCCGTCTCCAGGGTCTGCTGCCACTCCGAATTGGTCGGGAAATAGGCGCTCTTATCCTGGCTGTAAGACTGGTAGCCCACCGAGCCGCCGAGCTTCATGGTCCAGTTATCATATTTTTCCGTCAGACTGACCGGCAGCGACACGCTGACGTAGTTTTGCGGACTAAAGTAGCCCCCCTGGCCATAGGTGAAGTAGCTGAGGTTTTTGGAGTAATCCATATAGCTCATGCTCAACCCGGCCTGCAGCTGGCGGTATTCGTCATGATAGGGCCGCAGATAGACCCCGGCATTGGCGTTGATGCTGGTGTTGCTGGCGACGTTCTGCCCCAGGTAGCTGTAACCGCCGCCGCCAACGTAGAAGCCCGCGTCACCGTCGTCATAACTCAGCTGCAGGGTGCCGCCGTTTTTCGTCACCTGCCCCCAGGTTTTACCGGAATAGGCATCCTTCAGACCGACATACGAAAGCAGGCTGTCGGTGAGCGAGCGGCGTTCGCCGGTGAGGATCAGCGACAGATAGTTGGTCAGCTTGGGCGACCATTTCACCCCGCCGACAACGGTATTCAGATCCTGGCCCAGCGGCGTGCTGCCGATATCGACCCGGTAATCGTCACCGCTTAGCGCCAGCGCCAGTTCGACGCCGTTGGCCTTCTGCGAATCGGTCGAGCCGCTGGTCTGGTCAACGTTCGGCTTACGGCTGGACGAGGAAAGATAGCTGGCCACCTGCCCCGAATCATAGCTCCCGAGCTTCGCCAGGTTTTCCATCCCGCTGCTGGTGGTCGGATTGAAGTCCGCCGCGTTCAGGGTGCCCAGGCCGCTTAACGCCTCTGCCCCCGGATTGCTGGCAAAATAGGCCGTCCGCTCCGCCTCGGTCATCGAGGCGATCGCCGCCTGCTCGCTGGTGGCGGTACTCACCATATTGGAGACCGCATTGGCCAGCGGGTTGGCGCCGTAGCGGCGCCAGGCGTCGCCGCTGGCGGTCCCGGCGTTTAACGATACCGGGGTGACGGTAAAGTCAAAGCGCGAGTCGCCAAACGGCGAGGAGGACCAGGTCAGCGGCGTTCTGAGCTCCGTCAGCTTGCTGGTGCCCGATTCGCCGTCGCGTCCGCGCACGTCCATTCCCCCCTGCAGCCAGCTGCCGGTTTTCTCCTGCAGCGACTCCATCATGGTGTCCACCTGACGCAGCATCCGCGTCTGGGCGGTGTCCACCGGCAGATCGGTGCGCTGGATCCCCGGCAGCGAGGAGCCGGGCGCGGCGGCCGACTGGGCAACCTGCCACGGCATATACTGCCCGTAGGCGGAAGCCGTCCGCGTCGGCGCCGACGTTTGCGACACGCCGATGAAGGGGTTATCCGCCGCCAGCACCCCGCCGACGGTCGGCGTTTCGCTGCTGTTGGTGCTTTGCATGCCCAGCAGTTTGCCGCGGGCGCTGCGCAGGTAGGTCATCGCCTGCTGATGATGACCCTGGGCCTCCGCCACTCTCGCCAGCAGCAGCAGGCGATCCGGGGAGTTATCCTGACGCAAGCCGCCGGCCAGCTGTTCCGCGCGATCGTTGTTCCCCGCCGACAGCGCCACGTCGATAGCCCCGGCGCGCGCATCCTGGTTCGGCGTATCGCGCGTCATCAGGTAGTCATAGACCACCCCGGCCTCTTTGTTCATTTTGCCGCTCTGGTACAGCCGCGCCATGGCGAACATCAGATCGGTATTCTGCGGATCGCTTTGCATGGCGCGGATCAGCTTGTCATACGCCGCGGCGTAGTTGCCCTGCTCGCGCAGGCGGTCGGCCTCGTTGATCACATAGCCATTGCGAATGCTCGCCAGCTGCGTCGGCGTACTGCTGGCCTGCAGCTGCGGATTGCTGATCAGGTTCTGCGCCTCGCCGGTCAGCCCGGCCTGGTTCAGGACGGCGATTTGATCGGCGTAATCCCCGGCGTTGCCGGACACCCCGCCGCTGATATTGTTGCGCACCAGCGATACCGCGGTGGTCAGGTCGCCGCTCTCGGCCAGCAGCCGCGCCAGCTTGCCGGCGTCCGCCGGGGCTTTCGGCGGCGTGGAGGCCATCGCCCGCAGGGTATTGCTGGCGGCGATGGTATTGCCCTGCGCCAGGTAGTTTTCGGCGGTCACCAGCTGCAGGTTGTAGTTCACCCGCTGGCGTAAATCGCGCATGTCGCTGGTCTGGCTGCCGCCGGGAATGCGCGCCAGCAGCGTCTGCGCCTGTTGCCAGGCGCCGTTTTCGCTGGCGAACAGCGCGGCGGCATACAGCGCGCTGTTGCTGGCGCCGGGGCGATAGGCCGCCGACATCAGCGAAGAGGCCTCGCTGGCGTTACCCGATTTTTGCAGCAGTCGGGCCAGATCGAGACGCAGCCAGGGATCGTCCGGATAGCGGGCAACGCCTTCGCGCAGGGTGGCTATTGCGCCGGCTGGGTTACCGCTGCTGACCTGCGCCTGGGCCTGACGACGCAGGGCGTCGCCTGGCATGCCGGCCACCACTCGCGGCTGCAGTTTTTGCTGTAGGCTCTGCGGCAGCGTCTGCAGCATCGCCTGCGCCTCGGCGGATTTATTCTGCTCGCGCAGCACGTAGTAGAGGTTTTCCCGCGCCGCCGCATTCTGCGGGTCGTCGTTTAACAGTGAGCGCAGCGTTTGCTCGGCCTGGGGTAAATCTTTGTTATGTCGCAGCACATCGGCACGAAACAGCTTCGCCGAGGCGCCCCGCGCCCCGCTCTGCTGCGCAAGCGGCGCGGAGAGCGCCAGCGCCTGGCTGATATTGCCCTGCTTATAGGCCTGCTGAGCCTGCGCCAGCTGGCCGTAGAACAGGGCATCAGCCGCCTGCTGACGGCGGGTCGCCGAGGCGTCGCCGCCGAGGTCCGCCGCCCGGCTCAGATATTGCGATGCGGCCTGGTAGTCGCCGCTGCGCTGCGCGATATAGCCCATGCCCGCCAACGCATCGGCATCCTGCGGGTTGGTCTGCAATACCTCTTCAAACTGCTGCTTCGCGGCAGCGGTATTGCCGCTGTTGAGATTGGCGTAGCCCTGGCCGCGCGCCTGGCCGCTGCGCCGTTCACGAAAGTAGTTCTGAACTTCGCTATCCTGCGGATGACGCTGCATCCAGGTGTCGTAATACTGCTCATCCCCGGCCTGCGGACCCAGCCAGAGCAAGGCCTGACGCAAGCCGCTGTCCGCCTCTTTATTGCCGCTGGCCATCGGCTCGAGCAGGGCGATCCCTTCCCGACGGGTATCTTCCCGCCAGGTTAACGCTTTGCCCAACGCTACCCGCGGGGCGTTCTCCTGGGGATGCTGCGCCACGTACTGCCGCAGTTCGCTAATGGCCTGCGGATAGAGCGATTTGTCGCTGGCCATGGTCAGGTAATATTCCGCCGCCAGCCCGGCAGGCGGCGTATTGCCATTGAACATGCTGCGCCAGGTCGCCAGCGCGCCGGGGATATTGCCGCCGCGCGCCTGCTGGCGAGCCAGGCTGAGCTGGCCCTGCGGCACCTGCGACATTTTTTTGGCGTTGTCCAGATCCTGCAGCCCCGGGCTGTCCGGCGCCGCTTTCGCCAGCCGCGCGCGCCACTGCGCCGCCGCCTGCATATCGCCGCCCTGCTGCGACCAGAGCGCCATCAGATACAGCGCCTGGGTGTTGTTGGCATCCACCGAGAGCACCTTCTGCAGGGACTCCATCGCCAGCTCGTCATGGGATTTCTCATGCCAGTAGTTGGCCTGGGCGAACAGCGCCTGCAGCGCCGCGTCGTTACCCGCCGCCAGCGCGCCGCCAGAGGCGCCGAGAGCCAGGGCGCCGGTGAGGCAGAATGTAGTGAGCCGCCGGGATCTTTTCATCGTTATCGTTATCTTTCTTTTCATTGGTTATCCCCCGAACCCAGACGCTTACGGGCGTGACGTTTAAACATCGCGGTCAGCGCCAGTCCCATTATCGAGGTGGCAATCAGCCCCAGCAGAGCGAGGAAACCGGAGTGCTGGCTGGCATACCAGACCGCCATCATGTACCACGGCATCTGACCGCTGGGGAACGGCGTACTTACCTGGAAACTACGCACCCCATTATCGCTGGTGATCACCGCGGTATCGCCACGGATCCCGGCATTGATGCGCGGTGAGTCCAGATCGTTTTTCAGTCGCGCCAGCTGGTCATCATTGCTGGCCATCGCCACCACCACCAGGCGGGCGGGATTCCACGGCGAACGATAGCTGATAAACCCGCGCCAGGCGCTGCTGGATGAGAAGTAGCGATCGGCATCGAGGCTGGCGGAGGTCCAGTCGCCGGTGAGTCGGCGCTGCGCTTTTTGCCACAGGTCGGGCTCGCGGACGCTCAGCACATTATCCACCGGGCGGTAGGGTGAGTCGGCCAGCAGGCTCTGGTTGAAGGCCTGCTGATCGAGAGCGGTGACCGCCAGCACATCACGTTCGCGCAGCGACTGCAAATCCCCGCCGCCGGTGGGCATCCCAAGCACGACGCGGTTATTCGCCAGCGCGGTGCCGGTCGCATTCCCGGAGCGCGCCGCCAGATTCAGCAGGGTTGCCACCTGGGTCTCAGACGGTTCCGCCGGCAGCAGGAGCGTCGTTTGCGAATAGTCCGCCAGCCGCGAGAAAGGGAAAGAGGCGCCGACGAAATAGGAGAGGTTTGGCAGCAGCGAGAAGTGTCGCGTTTTGCTCAAATCAATCCATGAGTCGTCAGTGATGCGGCTCTTGATATTGTTATTCAGCAGAACCGAGCACGGAACATCGTCCTTCGGCACCACATTGAAGTACATCGACAGCTGGTTATCGCCATAGATCAGGTAGGGTGCCAGCGGGATGGTAAAGCGCTCCTGGCGCGCATCGCCCCCGAGGTAGCGCCAGACTTTCTCCAGCGGCCCCTGCTTGTTCATCGGCAGGTTGTTGAGGAAGGTGCCGTTGAGCGTGACGCTCAGCAGGGACTTGTCTTCATTGATCCAACTCTCCGACGGGAAGCGGTAGCCAACCTGCAGCGGGATCGTCTCGCCATCCCACAGATAGAGGTCCGGCGCGGCTCGGAAGGCGATACGTAAAGGTTCGTGCCAGACGCCGCTGACGGTCGGGCTTTGATCCTTACGCAGCAGTTCGCTGAGTCTGACTGGACGATCGGTGGGGATCCAGCGCGGCGCATCGTACGCTTTGCCAACCGGGATGGTCTGTGGTTCAACATCCAGCGTCGCGGTTTGCGGCGCGAAGTTGCCGCGGGTCAGGCGCCAGGCGGCCATGCGCAGCGCGGTATCGTTTTTGCCGACAATCAACAGCAGCTTGTAGGCTGGATTGGCGGGGTTGGCGATGATGCGCAGCAGTGGCTTATCGGTTTCCGGCAGCGTCATGCCGCCCACCTGCTCGCCCGGGTGGCCAATCACGATACCGTGGCGTTCCGGCAGGCGGTCGCGCAGCGCGCTGAAGGCGATGCCGCGATAGTCCGCCTGGATACCCAGCCAGGAAGAGACCAGCGCCGCGGCGCTGAAGACGTCGGCCGACGGCTTCGCTCCATAGGAAACGGCGATGTCCGCCGGCGTCATCTGCATGCTGTCGAAGAATGGACGCGGGAAGTGGCTCAGATCGTCGCTGATGTTCAACTGCTGGCTTTCCCAGCTGAAATGCGACGTGGGCAGCACCGTCACCCGCGACGAATCATGAATGTCACGCTGGCACTGCAGGGTATCGCCATCGTTGATCTTCACGCTCAGGTTATTACTGGAAACCATCAGCGCGGGCGGGATATCCAGTTGATAATGGGAGACATCCTCGCCATCGGCCCCCAGCGGCAGGGTGCCGAGCGGTTGACCGTTGAGCATCAGCTGCAGGGTGGCATTGCGACTCGCCATTTCCGGCGATACGCGAACGGCAAGGCTAAGCTGCGAATGGATCACCACCTGATCGGAAGGCAGGGTAAAGCTGACGCCCCCCTGCCGCTGACCGCCGCTGAGAATAATGCCGTCCGGCATCCCCATCTGCGCCAGATTCAGATCGCCTCCCCAGACCGGAGCGACAGGAATGACCTCCGGCGCGGCCGACCCGCTCACCGGCGGAGGCAAGTCCGGCATATCCGGCGCAGGGGCCGTCGCCGCCGCATCGCCGGCGGTGGCGGGGGCTGTCGGGGAGGCGCTCTCCTCCGGCGAGGCGGCCGGGGGTTCGTCGCCTGGCTCGTTGTCCGCCGCGCCATTGAGCTGCGGAAAGCTCAGCGGCGCGGCGGCGCCGGAGCCCGGTTCTTCACTGTGCAGCGCAGGCGCAGAGAGCATCCCTGCCAGCAGCGCCAGCGTCGTTAATCGCTTCATAACGTGCCATCCTCCTGCGCCGTTTTCGCCACTGTTGCCCGATTGCGCTGGCTGCGACGGGTTTTCCACGTCAGCCAGAACAGTTCGAACACGCAGCGTAAAATGGTGAAGAAGGAGCGGAACGGGTTATCCTGCGGGCGCGGCGGATTAATCCACGCATCCGCGCGGGCCAGCACCACGCGCACCAGCTCACGGCGGCGCGAAAGCGGAATATCTTCATCAAACTTGAGGCGCAGGAAGCGCTCGTCAGAGGTGACCAACTGGGCCGGGATGGAGATAGCCCCGGACTGCAGGATCAGCTCAACCTCTTCGATATCATCCTCCAGATGGCGCTTATCCGGCGCCACCACGCGGCAACCGCCCATCGACAGATCCTCGGTGTGGCTGCGGGACACGATGCCGCTGGCGTAATGGATCACTACCGGGATATCGACATCGATACGAATGGTTTTCCGCACCTGCCGCGTTTCACGCGCCACGGCAATCGCCGCCAGCAGGAAGATCAGGCTGTAGATCCCCCACCCGACGTTCAGAGCGATAACGTTGGGGTCCGAGCCAAAGTAGTCATGGCCAATCGCCCGGACGATGCCGACGATCACCCCCAGCGCCAGCAGACAGGCCACCACCAGGTGCGGACGCACCACGGTGAAATCGAAGTAGCCGACGTCCAGCAGGCCGCCCTTATCGGTGACGTTGAATTTGCCGCGTTTGGGGAAAATCATCGTCACCAGGGTCGGCAGCACCAGGTGGAAAGCCAGCACAATGTCGTAGATTTCCCCCCAGAAGCTGTAGCGATAGCGGCCGTTCATTCGCGAACCGACGTAGATGGCGAGAAACAGGTGCGGCAGCGCATAGGAGACGATCAGGCTCGCTGACGAGTAAATGATATTGAGGTTAAACAGCAGATAAGCCAGCGGGGCGGTGACAAACACCACCCTCGGGAGCGCAAACTGGTAGTAGAGCATGGCGCTGAGATAGCACAAGCGCTGCTGGAAGGTCAGCCCTCGGCCAAACAGCGGGTTATCGACGCGAAAAATCTGCGTCATCCCACGCGCCCAGCGGGTACGCTGGATAACGTGCACCACCAGGCGCTCGGTGGCGAGACCAGCCGCCAGCGGGATATCGAGAAAGGCCGACTTCCAACCAAGGCGCTGGAACTTGAGCGCCGTATGGGCATCTTCAGTCACCGTTTCAACGGCGAAACCGCCGATCTGCGCCAGCGCCTCGCGGCGGATCACCGCGCAGGAGCCACAGAAAAAGGTGGCGTTCCAGTTATCGTTGCCCTGCTGAATCGGGCCATAGAACAGCATCCCTTCGTTCGGGATGTTGCGCCCGACGGAGAGGTTGCGCTCGAACGGATCCGGGGAATAGAAGTAGTGCGGCGTCTGCACCAGAGCCAGCATCGGATCTTTCAGGAAGCCGCCGACGGTGGCCTGCAGAAACACGCGCGTGGCGACGTGGTCGCAGTCGAAAACACAGATAAGCTCCCCCTGGGTCAGGGTTAGGGCGTGGTTGAGGTTCCCCGCTTTAGCGTGTTTGTTATCGTTGCGGGTGATATAGCCCACCCCGACGTCGGCGGCGAAGACGGCAAACTCGCTGCGCTTACCATCATCCAGAAGATAGATTTTCATTTTATCTTTGGGATAATCAATACATTGCGCCGCGAGGACGGTGTCACGCACCACCTCAAGCGGTTCGTTATAACTCGGAATATAGATATCCACCGTCGGCCACTTGCTCATATCATCCGGCAGCGGAACAATACCGCGCTTCAGCGGCCACACGGTCTGCAGATAGTTAAGCAGCAGCATCACCCAGATATAGACTTCCGCCAGAAAGAGCCCCATGCCGAGGATAGTTTCAATAGCTGAGTTGAAGTGCAGGGTCTGCGTGAGACGAAAATACATGTAACGGGTAGACATCAGCAGCGACGTGACGACCATAATGACCGATACGCTGCGGCGCTTGCTGAACCCCATCAGAAAGAGAATACCGATGCTCAGCAGACCAAAAATATACTGCTTCTGGCTGTCCATCGGCGTGATCACCACCAGCACGGCGACGGGTGACAGCACCAGCGCCAGCAACCAAAAAAGAGATTTTTTCATTCAGCAGCCCTGCAATAAGTTAAAGCCCTGACATGCGTGGCTGGCTGTGCACCGTGCCATCGCCAATATGGATACCCAACAGCGAAGATATTTTTTTAGCAATAATTTCAATATCGAAGGCCGCTGCCGAGGAAGCGTTAAAGTCCAGAATCGACTTCTGCGATGCATTGGCCTCCACCACGCTTTCATCACGATGGACGATGCCAAGCAGTCGCTCGCCCAGCTTCTCTTCCATCAGGCTGGTGACGTCCCGGCTGACCTGGCGACGGCTATCGCTTTGGTTAATGACGAAATAGTGCCCATGCTTGTGATTCAGCGCCGCGCCGGTCAGGCGCTGTTTTTCCACGTGCGCCAGGGTCGACATCGAGGCAGTATCAGCCAGCAGCGGGATCAGATGCAGGTCCGCCAGCCCCGTCAGCGCCTTTAGCGCCGGCGAAGGCCCTGGCGGCATATCGGCGATGGTGATAAGTCCGGGATAATTCAGCAGTGCGGACAGTCCGCGCTGGAGAAAATGGTCATTGTGGGTCAGCTGCTCATCAAACGCCTGACGCTGCGCTTCGCTCACTTCGCCATACGGCAGGACGAAAATGTTGCTGCCGGCGCTCAGCACGCACTGGCTCCAGTCGTGCAGGTCCAGCGCCTTCGCCACATAGCCGCGCTCATCGTTCAGCGGCACGCCAAAATGCAAACGCAGCGCGTTCTGGACATCAAAATCCAGCGCCAGCACTTTGCTGCCGGTCCGCGCCAGCGAATAGGCTAAATTGGCCGCCAGGGTCGTTTTCCCTACGCCACCTTTCGGTGAACAGACGCAAATCAACGGCATGTTGCGATCCTTTCCAGAAGTGATTTCAAAGGCTGGTCTTTATTTTTCGCCACCGGCTCTGCGCTTTTCGCCGCGAACAGGTGGGCATAGTTCTCGGCGGTGGGCGCGGGTCGAGGAGCCATTCTCGGTGGCGCCATTGCCGGTTCAGGCGCCGGGATTGAAGGCGCAGGGGTCACCGCAGGCTCCTGCCTGACTGGCTCCGGCGCGGCGGTGGCGGTCTCCACGGCCGGCTGCGGGGCCGCTGGCGCGGCCGGAGCGGCAGGCACAACGGAAGCGGAGGCTGGCGCCGCCGCTACGGCCGCTTCTATCTGGTGGAACAGATCCGCGGGCACTGACTGCGGCAGGGGCGCGGAAACCGAGCCTCCCAGCGCCAGGGAAGAGGGTTTCTCTGCGCCGGGATTTAGCTGATTGAGGATCGCCCAGTCTCCATGCTCGCGCGTGGCGGCTTGCGATGAAAGATCCTGAAAGTTGAGGTTTTGCGTCCGCGTTTTTTCCTGAAAGCGCTGCAGATCATCATAATGGTTCATTGATAACCTCATGATTTTAAAAATTTCATATTAAGTTTGTTGTTATTTTCTAAGTATATTTAAAATATCGTTGCGTCTCTGGTATGGCAGAAAACGCGCCGTTGGAGACGTACCAATACATACGGTTGACAGGGTTATAATAGTTTAGAATTTGATTTTCGGTGTGATTCCACGGCAGAAGTATCGCTACACTAACATTTTCCTTTCAGAAGGATAGCCCCATTTTTTAGGTATGCGTCCATCCTTAAACCACGCTTCCACCGCGCTTCCCGTCCGTTTTTATATAAATGTATTAGGTAATGATAGAATCATAGCGTCAGATCAGCGAAAGAATAAACCTGAACCATTTTAATTTCTCTTTAATTCTATAAAAATGGACTGAAAGTCTTATTTTTTCGGATAATCGACGAAGAATGCGCCGAGAACGTGGCATTCACTGCGATAAAAGGCGATATCGCCGGGTTTTATACCCGGCGGGAGAGAAACTCCCGGTTATCGGACCGGGAGCGTGCCATCAGGCGTGGGGCTTTTGCGGATTCTCATCCTGGTCGACGGCAAAGCAGGCCACCAGCTGGCCGCCGTAATCCTTCAGCTGCGGCTGAAGCTGGGTGCAGGGGCCGAAGCGCCGGCGGCAGCGCGCGTTGAAGGCGCAGCCCGGCGGCGGATTCAGCGGGCTCGGCAGCTCGCCGGTCAGCTTAATCCGCTCGCGACGGTCGTCCGGGTTCAGACGCGGCGTCGCCGACAACAGCGCCTGGGTGTACGGATGACGCGGATTGTTAAAGATCTGGTCCTTGGTGCCCTTCTCCACGCAGCGGCCGAGATACATCACCATCACTTCATCAGCGATATGCTCGACGACCGACAGATCGTGGGAGATAAACACATAGGACAGACCTAAATCCTGCTGCAGATCCATCATCAGGTTCAGCACCTGAGCGCGTACCGAAACGTCCAGCGCGGAGACCGGCTCATCGGCGATCACCACGTCCGGATCCAGCATCAGCCCGCGGGCAATGGCGATACGCTGGCGCTGACCGCCGGAGAACATATGCGGGTAGCGATCGTAATGCTCTGTTTTCAGGCCCACTTTCGCCATCATCGCCAGCGCTTTTTCGCGGCGCTGCTCTTTGCTCAGGCTACTGTTAATCAGCAGCGGCTCTTCCAGAATCTGCCCCACTTTTTTACGCGGGTTCAGAGAACCGTAGGGGTTCTGGAACACAATCTGGATTTTTTGCCGCCGCAGCTTCTGCGCCTGTGGGTCGTGCTTAAGCAGATCCTGCCCCTGATAATAGAGCTCGCCGCCGGTGGGAATTTCAATCATCGTCAGCAGACGACCGAGGGTCGATTTACCGCAGCCCGACTCTCCCACTACCGCCAGCGTTTTACCGCGCTCAAGAGTAAAGGAGACGCCGTCCAGCGCCTTCACCAGCCGTTCCGGGGCGAATAACCCCTTCTTCACCGGGTAGTGTTTTTTCAGATCAATGGCCTGCAACAGCGGTTGTGGCGTGGCGGCCTTTTGCGTACTCATAATCCAGGCCTCCCGGCATCATCGAGTGGGTAGTGACATTTAGACTGGCGACCGCCATTGAGATCCGCGAGCGCCGGCTCTTCGCTACGGCATTTATCCGTAGCATAGGGGCAGCGCGGGTTCAGCAGGCAGCCGTTGGGACGGTCATATTTCCCCGGCACTACGCCCGGCAGCGACGCCAGACGCGCTTTATCCTGGGCAAACTCCGGCAGCGCGCGCAGCAGCGCCTGGGTGTATGGATGGCGCGGCGCGCGGAAAATATCCTTCGCATCGCCAGTCTCCACCACCTGACCGGCATACATAACGATAATTTTATGCGCGGCCTCGGCCACCAGCGCCAGGTCGTGGGTGATCAACACCAGCGCCATATTCTCCTGCTGCTGCAGTTCCAGCAGCAGCTCGATGATCTGCGCCTGAATGGTCACGTCCAGCGCGGTGGTCGGTTCATCGGCAATCAGCAGTTTTGGCCGACAGGCAATCGCCATCGCGATCATGACGCGCTGGCTCATCCCGCCGGAAAGCTGATGCGGGTAGACGTCCAGCCGCGACGCCGGATCGGGAATGCCGACCAGGTTCAGCAGGTCGATGGCCCGCTGGCGGCGGGTTTGCTTGTTGCCGCCCTGATGGACTTTTATCGCTTCCATAATCTGGAAGCCGACGGTAAAGCAGGGATTGAGGCTGGTCATCGGATCCTGGAAGATCATCGCCACCTCCGCCCCCACCAGCTGGCGCCGCTCTTTTTCAGAGATGCGCTGCAGGTCGCGGCCGTTAAACTCCAGTTTGTCCGCCATGACCCGGCCGGGGTAATCAATCAGACCCATAATCGCCAACGAGCTGACGGATTTACCGGATCCAGACTCCCCGACGATGCCGACCACTTCGCCCTGCTTCACGCTATAGCTGATGCGGTCCACGGCGCGGAACGGCGCGTTTTCATCGCCGAAATGCACCGATAATTTATCTACATTCAATAACGCCATCTCGAACCTCTTACTGCTTCAGTTTGGGATCGAGCGCGTCACGCAGACCGTCACCCATCAGGTTAAATGCCAGCACCGTCAGCAGGATCGCCACGCCCGGGAAGGTCACCACCCACCAGGCGCTCTGCGCGAACTGCAATACGTCGGAGAGCATGGTGCCCCACTCCGGCGTCGGCGGCTGCGCGCCCATGCCGAGGAACCCCAGCGCGGCCATGTCGAGAATGGCGTTAGAAAAGCCCAGCGACGCCTGAACGATCAGCGGCGCGAGACAGTTAGGCAGAATATTGACGAACATCTGGCGCATCGCCCCGGCGCCCGCCACGCGGGAAGCGGTCACGTAGTCGCGGTTGACCTCCACCAGCACCGCCGCGCGCGTCAGACGCACATAGTGCGGGAGCGCCACGAAGGTCAGCGCCAGCGAGGCGTTGACGATGGAGGGTCCGAAGATAGCCACCAGCACCAGCGCCAGAAGCAGACTCGGCAGCGCCAGCATAATATCGACGACGCGCATGATGATTGAGTCCACCACTCCGCCGAAATAGCCCGCCACCAGGCCGAGCACCACGCCGAGGATCAGCGACAGGACCACCACCAGGCAACCCACCAGCAGCGACAGGCGCGCGCCATACATCAGGCGAGACAGAATATCGCGGCCCACGTCGTCGGTGCCGAGCAGATGCGCCAGGCTGCCGCCCTCCTGCCAGAACGGCGGCGCCAGCAGCGAATCACGGAACTGATCCGCCGGGTTATACGGGGCGAGAAAGTTGGCGAACACGGCGATTACGATCATCACCGCCACGTACACCAGACCGACCACCGCCCCTTTATTGCGTTTGAAATAGTGCCAGAACTCCTGCAGCGGGGTCATGGGCACCGGCGCAGTGATAACTTTATTTTCAGTAACTTGTGACATGATGACCCCTTACTTCTTATGCCGGATACGCGGGTTCACCACGCCGTACAGCAGGTCGACCAGCAGGTTGACGAGGATAATCATCGTCGCCACCAGCAGCACCCCGCCCTGCACCACCGGATAATCGCGACGCTGCAGCGCGTCGATCAGCCAGCGGCCTAAACCAGGCCATGAGAAAATGGTTTCCGTCAGGATGGCGCCCGCCAGCAGCGTACCCACCTGCAGGCCAATCACCGTGACCACCGGCAGCATCGCGTTACGCAGCGCGTGGATCACAATCACCCGCATCCGGGTCAGGCCTTTGGCGCGCGCGGTGCGGATGTAGTCTTCGCCGAGCACTTCCAGCATCGACGATCGGGTCATACGCACGATCACCGCCAGCGGAATGGTGCCCAGCACGATGGCGGGCAGGATCATATGCATTAAGGCGTCAATAAAGTCGCCCTGCTCGCCCCAGATGGCGGTGTCGATCAGCATAAAGCCGGTCAGCGGCAAGGTATCGTCAAGGAAGACCGTATCGCTGATACGCCCGGAGACCGGCGTCAGGTTCAGCTGCACCGAAACCAGCATAATCAACATCATGCCCCACCAGAAGATAGGCATCGAGTAGCCGGTCAGCGCCAGGCCTACCGCGGTGTGGTCAAAGATGGAGCCGCGTTTTACCGCAGCCAGCACGCCCACCGGAATGCCGACGGCGACGGCGAAGATCATCGCGCAGACGCCCAGCTCAAGGGTGGCTTTAAAGCGTGGGACAAACTCCTGCCACACGGGAATGCGGCTTTTCAGCGAGATGCCTAAATCGCCGTGCAGCACGCCCCAGATATAGTGGGCATATTGCTGCCACAGCGGCTTATCAAGGCCCATTTCGGCCAGCAGCTGCGCGTGACGTTCGGGGGAAATACCACGTTCGCCCGCCATAATCATCACCGGATCGCCGGGGATCATATGGACGAAGGCAAAGGTGAGAAGGGTGATACCGATAAATGTCGGGATGACAAGTCCCAGACGTCGGAGAATAAACTGCAACATAACCCGGATTCTCTCTAGTGACGCCCCGCCTGGCGACAGGGCGTCTGTATTGCTCACAAAAGCATTCCCCGGAATAGCGGGAATACGCCCCCCACCTCTCCCACGCGGGGAGAGGGGGTCAGGCATCGTGCTTATTATTCGACAGAGACGTTATCGAAGTGGTGTTTACCCAGCGGATCCACCACATAGCCTTTGACTTCTTTACGCACTGGCTCGTAAACGGTGGAGTGAGCGATGATCAGCGCCGGAGCCTGGTCATGCATCACTACCTGAGCCTGTTTGTACAGTTCAATACGCTTGTTGTGGTCGTCGGTGGCGCGGGCCGGCTGAATCAGATCTTCAAACGGCTTATAGCACCAGCGCGAGTAGTTGGAGCCGTCTTTCGCCGCGGCGCAGCTGAACAGGGTGGCGAAGAAGTTATCCGGATCCCCGTTGTCGCCGGTCCAGCCCATCATGACGCTCTGGTGCTCGCCCGCTTTCGCGCGTTTCAGATACTCGCCCCACTCGTAGGTGACGATTTTGGCCTGGACGCCAATCTTGGCCCAGTCGGCCTGAATCATTTCCGCCATACGGCGGGCGTTCGGGTTATACGGACGCTGTACCGGCATCGCCCACAGATCGATAGTGAAGCCTTTTTCCAGGCCCGCTTCTTTCAGCAGCTGCTTCGCCTTCTCCGGATCGTAGGTGTAGTCTTTAACGTCGTCGTTATAGCCCCACATGGTCGGCGGGATCAGGTTCTTCGCCGCCTGGCCTGCGCCCTGGTAAACGGCTTTGATGATCGCTTCTTTGTTAACCGCGTAGGTCAGCGCCTGACGAACTTTCACGTCGTCCAGCGGTTTCTTCTCGGTGTTGAAGGAGAGATAACCGACGTTCAGGCCCGGCTGTTCCAGCAGGGTAATGCTCTTATCTTCCTTCATGCGCGCGATGTCCGCCGGGTTCGGATACGGCATCACCTGGCACTCATTTTTCTGCAGCTTGGCATAGCGCACGGAGGCATCCGGGGTGATGGAGAAGACCAGACGATCGATCTTCGGCTTGGTGCCCCAGTAGCCCGGGAAGGCTTTATACAGAATGCGGGAATCTTTCTGGTACTGCAGCAGCTGGAATGGACCGGTACCGATAGGATTGAGGTCTACTTTTTCCGGCGTGCCGGCTTTCAGCATATTGTCGGCATACTCTTTAGAGAGAATAGAGGCGAAGTCCATGGCCAGGTCAGCGAGGAACGGCGCTTCCGGGCGGGTCAGGACGAACTGGACGGTTTTATCGTCCACTTTCTTCACTTCGCTAATCAGGTCGGGTAACCCCATCCCTTCAAAGTATTCATAGCTGCCGCCAGAAACTTTATGGTACGGGTTATTGGTATTCTTCTGACGATCGAAGGAGAACACCACGTCATCGGCGTTCAGGTCACGGGTTGGTTTAAAGTCTTTATTATCCTGCCATTTCACGCCCTGACGCAGGTGGAAAGTATAGGTTTTACCATCCGGGCTGACTTCCCATTTTTCAGCCAGTCCAGGAATAACTTCCGTCGTACCGGTTTTGAATTCGACCAGGCGATTGTAGATCGGTACGGAACTGGCGTCATAGGTGGTGCCAGAGGTGAAGAGCTGTGGGTTAAAGCCTTCCGGCGAGCCTTCTGAACAATAAACCAGGGTTTTCGCTTGCACGCTGGCAGCGACGGTCATGGCGACAAGGCTCAGACCAAGCTTCAGCATCCCTGATTTCTTCAAGGAAATACTCATTATTCTGCTCCAAAACTGTGATGTTGTTTGCATATATCCGCCGGACCTTTATTTATTTTTATTCGTCATATTCGAATGATGGATGCGTTGGCTGTGCTCAATAAGCCAGTCACATAGCCATCTATGCTCCTGGGGATGCTCAAGCTTGCCGCCTTCCCGCAATTCGAACTATTTAGAATATACCCGGTCCAGTCGGTGGTGCCCGAAGGCGTTGAGAGAGATGGGGATTCCTTTCGCAAAAACGACTGAGTTGCAGTACGGATTCTCCATGAAATGCCCCTCATGCCCTACAATCTGTCAACAGAATGGGGAAACGTCAATACAGCCAGCCGGGTTTTACATCCAGCGTGAGAAACGACAGGCAAAGATTAAAAAAACTTCAAGACGCTATTTTCAGCAGAGAAATTTATGCTACTGGCTAATATGCAGAATAAAGACCTTATTAATTTGCGACACCCAGTGGGAAACAATGCCAGTAAATGAGAAAAATTTCTTGCTATGTGACCAATATGTGAGCGGTTAATAGCGTGAACGTTAAAACGCACAGCGGAAAATGCTGTATTCAGCCATAAGCTTCGCGAAAAAAGATCTGTTCATCGATAAAAAAATGCAATGGAAGATGTCACAAAATAGCGAACAGCTGGCTGGAAACGGGGGTAAAGATGTTTTTTGTGATTTTGATGCGGTTTTGGCCGGGAGACTGCAGAAGGTGCCCGGCGGCGCTGCGCTTGCGCGGGCCTACGAGATCTGGAGCGAACCTTCGGGGTTCTCATCCTCACTGGCCGTAGAAGCAAAAAAGCCTGCTCATTGAGCAGGCTTTTCGAATTTGGTCGGTGATAGAGGATGACTCGCCACTTTGTGGCTCGCCCTGCGGGCCGTTGCTGACGCAACGTTCTCTCGCTTCGCTCGAGTCGAACCTCCTGCCCCCGGAGGTTCTCATCCTCACTGGCCGCAGATGCAAAAAAGCCTGCTCATTGAGCAGGCTTTTCGAATTTGGTCGGTGATAGAGGATGACTCGCCACTTTGTGGCTCGCCCTGCGGGCCGTTGCTGACGCAACGTTCTCTCGCTTCGCTCGAGTCGAACCTCCTGCCCCCGGAGGTTCTCATCCTCACTGGCCGCAGATGCAAAAAAGCCTGCTCATTGAGCAGGCTTTTCGAATTTGGTCGGTGATAGAGGATTCGAACCTCCGACCCCTTCGTCCCGAACGAAGTGCGCTACCAGGCTGCGCCAATCACCGAATGCGGGGCGCATCTTACTGCTGGGATGCCTACCCGTCAATGCCTTATTTTCAAAAAATCGTTCAACCGGCGAGAAACTCAGCACCCTGCGCAGCGAATCGCCGGTTGGTCCGCTTTTTTAGCGGCAGCTGACCTCAAACGCTTTGCGATGCTCCGCTACCTTACAGGTCACCGGCTCACCGAGATAAGTTGGGCCCGCCGGTTTGAATGTAAACTCTCCCAGCAGCATCGTCAGTTCCCCCAACCCCGGGCAGGTATGCTGATGACGCATAATGTCCGGGCGGGTATCGTTGTTTACCGCGCGGGCGATGTCGCTGTACGCCAGCTTGTCGGCAAACGCATTGGCGCAGAACTGCAGTTCGCTTTGCGCCATATGCGCGGCCTGCCCTTTCAGCTCGGCATGCTGCGCCAGCAGCAGCTGGCGAACCTCACCGGCCCGGCTGTAGCCAATCGCCGTATACCCTGCCTTATTGCTGAGATTGACGCTGGCGCCGGCCTCGAGGAGTGCCTCGACATTGGCTTTATTATTCATTTTGACCGCCAGCATCAGCGGGCTGAGGTCGTTGGCGGAGAGCTGGTCCACCTTTGCGCCGCGCTGCACCAGCGCCGCGATCACCGCAGGCGCTCCCTGACCCGCCGCCACCTGCAGCGCCGTGAGCCCCTCCCGGTTCGGCTTATCCACCTCCACGCCGGAGGCTGACAACGCCAGCACCAGATTGGGATCGTCCCCCGCCGCCGCCAGCATCAGCGGCGTGGTGCCGGATTTATCCGCCAGGCTGGTATCCGCCCCGGCGTTGGCCAGGGTCGTGATGGTTTCCGCCGATCGCGCGTGATCGACAGCGAGGAAAAAGACCGATTCCCCTGAAGCATTGACGGCCTTCACGTCCGCCCCGTGCCCGATCAGCAACGCCACGATCTCGTCAACGTTCTTCTTAAACGCGCCGGGGGCCAGTTGTAACGCCATGTCTTCCGTCATCAGCGCGCGGCTGCCCGTCGCCAGCGATTTCGCCGCCGTTGCGCCGACAATCTTGTCCAGCGCACTCTGCTCCTCCACAGGCGCATCGGGCTTTTTCATCGCCAGAATATGCTGGTAGTCGCTTCTGACGTCCCCGCCGTCGGCAATGGCGGACATCAATGCTGTGCTCTTGTCGACGGTGGTCTGATTCACCGACGCGCCCGCCTGGAGAAGATCGCCGATAAGCGCCGCATCGCTGCCTCGCGCCGCCGCCAGCATCAGCGCCGTGACGCCCTGGCGCGTCTGGAGATTCGGCTGCGCCTGACGCTTAAGCAGGAGCGCTACCACCTCGCGACGATTTTCCGCGGCAGCGACCATCAGGCCGCTTAAGCCGGTTTTATCCTGACCATCCACATCGATGCCGTTATTCAGCATGGCTTCGATCGTCGCCGGCGCATCGTATTTACAGGCCAGCAGGAACTGGCGGGTTTCCTCTTCGGACTGACAGCCCGTTAACATCAGCAGGCACAGCAGGGCCAACCCCTTTATTACCTTCATCCTTTCTCTCCGTGAAAAGTGGCTGCACAGGAGGAGCGGGAACACTGGAGGGTATTCAAAGAAGAAGAGGCAACCTGCCAGACACATCCGCTGTGCAAAAAAATCCCTCGCCCGGCGGACGCCGGCGAGGGATTAGCTTATCCTGGGCTCAGGAAAGGAAAACAGACCCGAGAATCTGAAAAATCCGCTGTCTTACTTTTTCCACCGACACCAGTTATTGTTCTCGTTGATCCCGCCATCCGGCGAAGTATAGCCGAGGCAGCCCATAATGGTGTCGTACAGCTCGACGTGGCGGCGCGGCACCTTCATCGCGGCCTGCTGCTGCAGATGGGCAAACGCAGCGGCATGATCCGGATTCTCCAGGTATTTATCCGACATCCAGACCATCATCGGCACACGGAACTGTTCCGGCGGCGCCATCTTGCGCGGCGTACCGTGCAGATGTTCACGCTCGTTAATCGACTCGCCATGGTCGGCGGCATAGAACACAATCGCTTTCTTATCCCGCAGCTGGTCGAGGACGCTGACGATAAAGTGATCGACATAGGTCACGCTGTTGTCGTAGGAGTTGATCAGCTCCGCTTTCGAGCACTTGTTATCAACACCGACGCACTCCGGCTTCCACTGGGCGAAGCTGCGCGGATAGCGTTGGGTGTAGTTAAAGTGCGAGCCTTTCGTGTGGAGGATGATCAGGTGCTTACCAGAGGCGTTGCCCTGCTCCATACCGCGCTTCATCTCATCCACCAGCAGCATATCGTCAACGCTCTTGCCGCGGTTGCGCGGCTCGGCGCCAATCTGCTCGCGATAGGCGATATTGTTGGCCATCGTGTTGCTGTAGAACCACATCTCACTCTGCATGGCGTACAGATTGCCGCTGAAGCCCAGCTGATGAAGCACCGCAAAGACGTTCTGCTCTTTGAGGGTCCGCTGCGGGTTATCCTCTGCCCCGCCCTGACGCACAAACATGCAGCGTAACGACAGCTTGGTGGCGGTATCGCACGAGTAGCCGCGGAAAGCGACCAGATTCTTCTCTTTCGCCAGCTCTGGCGTGGTGTTACGGCTATAGCCAAGGATGCCCATATGATCCCAGCGGGTGGTTTCGCCAATGATAAACACCACGTAGGTGTCATCGAGCCCTTCCGGGGCGACGTAGGTAAATTTCTTCGCCGGGTTAATCAGCGATTTGTTATCTGAGGATTCATCCACCTGCGCCCAGGCGTACAGCCCCAGCGCCGACAGCCAGTTCGACGGCAGGTAGGAGTTGGCGATCACCCCGCCGTAGCTCGGCATATCCACTTCCGAATGGCGCTCGACATCGTGTTGGCGCAGCTCAAGCAGGCGGATAGGTCCCCAGACGATGAGGCCGGCCAACACCACGATCAGCACGTTTTTAACCCGCTGGCCCGGGGTACGCAGTTGGCGCAGCAGCGTATGGCGGCAGCGGTTGCTCCATATAAACAGCAGTGGCGGCGCGCTCACTGCCGCCAGCCAGAGGATCAGATGCCAGCCGATGACCTCTTTCGACAGGTCGATATCGGTGGTCATCACCGAGGCGATAATCCCGTAGCCAATCACCACGTTAAGGAACGTCATGTAGTAACTGGCGGCGGCGGAAAACAGAACAATCAGCGTCGCCAGAATGCGCCAGATACGGCGACCGAACAGCGACAGAAGACGTAACAGGAAGAAGGTGACAAAGACCGTGGCCACCAGTTCAACGACACCGGAAAGCCCTTTCCAGACAGTGAACTCTTGAGCATAACCATCGAAACGCCGAAAAAAAACGGCGACGTTCATAAACCAGCCGATGTACAGCGCCAGCCAAAAACTAAGCTTCTGCTGCGTCATCGTTCTAATATATTTCATGCAAGCAAACCTGGAAAAAGAAGAATAAAACACCGCCTGACGCTGTGGCATGAGTCAGTAGGCTAATAGGGTGCGTTAGGGTTGGTTATCAGAAACCTCTACAAAGCGCGATAAGTAGACCACAGGGAACGGGAAAAGTATCAGGAGGGAATGTGATCCAGCCAAACATTTACAAAATATTTGGCTGGATTGGCACTATTTGCTTAGGGTATTAATCAGGGGCACGTTTCACGCTGCAGGTTTCAGGCATGCGCCTCGCTATAGACACTGCCTTTCGGCTGACGAATGGTGGTGGAAAGCGCCAGCGAAATAATCAGCAGGGCGAATATCACGCAGAAGGTGACGTAGAAGCCCCCGAACAGCGAAGCGATGAGGGAACCGCAGATGCTGCCGATACCAAAACCCAGATAAATCACACCATAGTTTTTCGCCAGGTTGTTCAGACCGAAGAATTCACTGACCAGCGATGGGAAGACGGTGATGGTTCCGCCGAAGTTAAAAGCAACGCAGGCGATGGCGGCGAAAAAGGTCATGGCATTCAGCGGAGCGAACAGCAGCGCGGCCATCCCCACCAGCGACACCACCTGACCGATGGTGATCACGCGAATGCGGGAAATTTTATCGGACAGGATACCTAACACCAGGCGACCGCTAAGGTTAGCGATTGAGATAACCGTTACCGCATTGGCCGCCGTGGCGACATCCAGGTGGACCATTCCCTGCGCGATATCTTTCGCCACGCCAATCACATACAGACCGCTCATGCAGGCCGTCAGGAACATCACCGCCAGCATCCAGTACTGCGGTTTACGCATCGATTCGGCGAGAGTGAAGTCGTTTTCCACGACGCCGTTGGCCGTGGTGGTCGCCGTATGATTTGGCGCATCTTTCATCAAGGTCGCGCCAAAGACGATCATCACCAGCACGATAGCGCCCCAGATAACGAAGGTTTTTTCCAGACCAACGGTGGCCAGCAGATGAGTATCAATGAATTTGAACCCCAGGCTGCCGAGGCCATAGGAACCGATGGAGAAGGCGGAGATCAGCCCTTTGCGTTCCGGGAACCACTTGACGCAGTTCGACAGGGTCAGCAGATAACCGGCGCCGTCCGCCAGCCCCACCAGCACGCCAGCGCTCAGCCACAGCATCATCAGGCTGCTGGAGTGGGCGGTCAGAAAGAAGCCCAGACCAAGCAGGATCCCGGAGGCCATGGTGACGCGCTTCACGCCAAAACGCTCCTGCAGCTTGCCGGCGACCGACGAAGAGAGCGCCAGCCCGAGGCTCAGCAGGCCAAAGGAGAAGGCGACCTGGCTGACCGGCTCGCCCAGTTTGTCAGACAGTGAACTGTTAAACAGGCTCCAGGTATAAACCGAACCGAGAGCGAATTGGGTGATGATGGTGCCGATAAGCGTAAGCCAGCGGGTCGATTGACGGTTTGCAGCGTTCATAGCAGTTGTCCTGATAAATTAACTGCCGCCACAATAGCGAAGGCCCCTCATCCAGTGGGGGAAAAAGGCATGAACTGCCATCAGCAGGGAATGAAATGCATTAATGGCGGAATGAATGACATTGCATGACATTCATTCCGCGAATTTCAGGGAAAAAGTTAGTGTGCGCTATCTCACAGAAATGCGCCATTACTGAGATTTAACAATAACCACATCGTTTCAAATGCGTAACAATCGCGGGTCAAAAGTTGGCGCTGACCCCCATCAGATAGAGCGTATTTTCCCCCGATGGGACGTTGTCCGCCTGTGACAGCGTGGCCCATGCCGCCACATGCGATCCCAGCGGCATATCGGCGCCCAGGGTGACATCACTCCAGCCGCCCTCTCTGGCGCGGGTGGTCGGCGACCAGGCATCGCTGGCGAGCGACTGGTTATAGCTCACCTGCGCCCAAGGGTGCACGCCCCACAGCGACTGATAATCCATACGCCAGCCGAGCGTGTTGACATATCCCGTCTCGCCCACGCTTTTCGTCGCCGGCGCGGTGTAGTCGCTGCGCAGGCTGGCCACCGGCCCGGAGGTCATGCCGTTTGCCAGCAGATAATTCCAGCCGACGCTCATCCCACGGCTGCTGTCCGGCGGCGCCAACCCCTGGTTTAACGCCAGTCCGCCCGGCGTTTCAGACGACTTCATCCGCTCGGCGAGGATATCTTCATAGCGTGGTTGGTGATCGCTATCCCATGTATAGCGTTCCGACGTATTACTTTTTGTATCGATAGCGATATATTCCTGTTGCCAGGCATTCGCTCCAGAGACACACGACACCCAGACGGATACGCACACCGGGAACAAGAACCCCCGGAGGCCATTGCATTTCTTTATTATCATTAATGCGACTCCAGAAAAGAGCCGAATCGGCATTATTGCTGTGTTTTTTTGGGGGATACGATTTCCCTGTATTAACTATTATCTTTATCTTTCAGTCGTCAAGCCGGGGCGTCCACTTTTTTAGCGCAGAGGGAGAAATAGCTATGCAGCGTTGCGGATGGGTGAGTCAGGATCCGTTATATATCGAGTATCACGATACCGAATGGGGTGTCGCGCAAAAAGCATCCCAGCGGCTGTTTGAAATGATCTGCCTTGAGGGTCAGCAGGCCGGGTTATCATGGATCACGGTGTTAAAAAAACGGCAAAACTATCGCCAGGCTTTTCACCAGTTCGATCCGGTGCGGGTGGCGGCGATGGGGGATGAAGATGTCGAGCGGCTGCTGCAGGATGCCGGGATTATCCGCCATCGGGGAAAAATCCAGGCCATCATCGGCAACGCCCGGGCGTATCTGGCGATGGAGGAAAATGGCGAGTCGTTCACTGATTTTGTCTGGTCCTTCGTCGACAATGCGCCCCAGGTCACCCGCGCGGCGACGCTGGCGGAGATCCCGACCACGACGCCGGCCTCAGATGCGCTGTCTAAAGCGTTGAAAAAACGCGGTTTTAAGTTTGTCGGTTCGACAATCTGTTACTCTTTTATGCAGGCCTGCGGGCTGGTCAACGACCATGTCACCGGCTGCTTCTGTCACCCTGGAGGTCAGGATGATCCGCAAGTGGGACGCTAAAGATAACCTGCCGCTGCTGGACCTGTGGCTGGAAAGTACGATTCATGCCCATCCCTTTATCAGCGAAAGCTACTGGCGCGACAGCGTCGCGGTGGTACGGGATGTCTATCTTCCCGCCGCCAGCACCTGGGTCTGGGAGCGCGACGGGGAGCTAAAAGGCTTTGTCAGCGTGCTGGAGTCCCGTTTCGTCGGCGCGCTGTTCGTCGCGCCGGACGCTATTCGCCAGGGCATTGGCCGGGCGCTGCTGGATGAAGTCAAGCAGCACTACGCCTGGCTTAGCCTTGAGGTTTATCAGAAAAACGAATCAGCGGTCAGTTTCTACCATGCGCAAGGCTTCCGCATTGAAGATTGCGCATGGCAGGACGATACTCAGCACCCCACCTGGATTATGCGTTGGCCGGCGGATCAAATGCCGTAAGCGGCAGCGCCGGGCCGGTATATTTCTCCAGCCACGCCAGGGCGGTGTTACCGGCACAGCCGTTGCCCAGGCGGGATGTTGGGATATCTTTAGTTAAGACGTTCACCGCCCCGTTTTTGCAGATGCCTGCCACCGGATCCAGGTCGGGCCACGCTCCTTCATGCAGGCATATCACCCCCGGGCGGATCCCCTCCGTCACCACCGCGCCGGCCAGCACCTGACCGCGGGCGTTCCACACCCGCACCAGATCGCCATCGGCAATCCCCCGCGCCCGGGCATCCTGCGGATGAATAGTCAACGGTTCGCGTCCGGCAACGGCATAGCGTTCGCGCAGCGCGGAGTAGTTCAGTTGACTGTGCAGCCGGTGGGCCGGATGGGCCGACAGCAGCTGCAGCTGCCCCGCCTCGGCGTTGCCATGCCACTCGTCGGGCTCCAGCCACATTGGGTGCGGCGGGCAGTCGGTGTAGCCAAAGGCGGCGATGGTCGGCGAGTGGATCTCAATTTTACCGCTCGCCGTTTTCAGCGGGTTGGCCTGGGGATCGTCGCGGAAGGCGGCAAAGCGGATGAAACGGGCATTCTCCGGCTCCTCCGGCATCTCAATCAGCTGGTTAGCCTGCCAGAATTCGGCAAACGGCGGCAGCGTCACCTGCTGCTGGGCGCCGCGCCGGGCGGCCATCTGATAGAAGGTCTCCAGCCACTGCAGATCGCTCTTCCCTTCGGTAAAGCGCTCGCGGCCGCCCGCCTCCCAGCGTTCGCTGAGGTCGGCAAAGACCGCGAAATCATCGCGCGCTTCACCCTGCGGGGCGACCACCTGCTTCATCGGCACCAGATGCTGATTGCTGTAGTCCCCGGTCATCGTCAGATCGTTGCGCTCAAACGAGGTGGTCGCCGGCAGGACGATATCGGCATGACGCGCGGCGGCGGTCCAAAAGCATTCGGAGATGACGATAAGCTCTGGTTTCTGCCAGGCCTGAATCAGGCGGTTGGTATCCTGATGATGGGTAAAGTTGGCGCCGCCGGCCCACCAGATAAAGCGAATATCGGGGAAGCGCCGCGCCATGCCGTTGTGCTGATACTCCGCCCCCGGGTTCTCCAGCGCCTCGACAATCCGCGCGACCGGGATCTTCTCCACGGCGTCCACGCCTCCGGCCACGCTCCCCTGCATCGAGCCCAGCACCGCTGCGCGGCGGGTCGGATTGCCGCCGTTGGCGAAATGGTAGGAAAGACCAAACCCGCCCCCCGGGGTGCCAATCTGCCCCAGCATCGCAGCCAGGGTGACCAGCATCCAGTGTTTCTGCTCGCCATACTGCTGGCGCTGCATGCCCCAGCCAGACATCAGCATAGTGGTGTTTTCGTGGAAAAGTTTCGCCAGTTCGCGGATCTTATCCGCTGCGACGCCGCAGATAGCCGCCGCCCAGTCGGCGGTTTTCGCCACGCCGTCGCTTTCGCCGGTCAGATAGCGGGCAAAAATCTCGTAGCCGCTGGCGCAGCGGGCAAGAAACTCGTCGTCCTGCCAGCCATTCTCCACCAGCGTATGGGCGATACCCAGCATCAGCGCGACGTCGGTGCCCATATGCGGCGCGATCCACTCCATCGAATCGCCAAAGAAATCGACAGTTTCCGATCGCATCGGATCGATGCAGATCAGGCGTTTTCCGCTCTGGCGCAGCCGGTCGAACCACGGGATACCCTGCTCGTCGGAGGCGTTCCAGGCAATTTTCAGCGTATTCAGCGGGTTGGCGCTCCACAGCACCACTACCTCGCTGTATTCCAGCACCAGCGGCCAGCTGGTCTGCTGCTGATACACCTCATTGCCGCCCACGACGTAAGGCATGATCGCCTGCGCCGCGCCGGTGGAGTAATCCCCGAGATGGCCGGTGTAGCCGCCCGCCAGGCTCATATAGCGCTGCAGCAGGGTGGCCGCCTTATGCAAGACGCCGTTAGAACGCCAGCCGTAGGAGCCGGCAAAAATAGAGGCCGGTCCGTAGCTTTCGCGGATCCGACGATGCTGGGCATCGATCAGATCCAGCGCCTGCTCCCAGCTCACCCGCACAAATTCATCCTGACCGCGGACCCCCTGGGGCTTGTCCGGAGAGGCAAGGAAACCTTTGCGCACCATCGGGTAGCGCACGCGGGTTTTACTGTGCACCTGGTCGCGCACCGCCGTTTGCAGCGAGTTGGCAAACGGTGTCGCCAGCGCGCCGCGGGAGGAAAGGACGTTTTCCCCGTCCGTTTCCACCAGCATCGGTCCCCAATGGGCGGCGGTTAAAATGGTTTTGGTTGCAGATGAGGTTGGCAAGGGCAGCTCCTGGTCAGCGAAAGCAGGTGTGGTGACGGTGCGATCGGCGCCGTTCAATGTTATTTACAAAATGAGATGGTGTTTGGGGAATTTTCTACGTATTCGCGCGTCATAATCAACCGTCACGTTCGCTGTGACAAAGAATAAAAAGGATTAAGGACATTAAATGAAAAAACGCGTACTTATGATTGCGGCGCTGGTCAGCGGCACCCTGGCGATTTCTGGCTGCACCACCAACCCCTATACCGGTGAGCGTGAAGCAGGTAAATCCGGTATTGGCGCAGGTATTGGCTCCTTAGTGGGCGCTGGCGTCGGCGCGCTCTCCTCTTCCAAACATGACCGCGGCAAAGGCGCGCTGATTGGCGCAGCGGCAGGCGCGGCGCTGGGCGGCGGCATAGGCTACTACATGGACGTGCAGGAAGCGAAGCTGCGCGACAAAATGCAGGGAACCGGGGTCAGCGTGACGCGAAATGGTGACAATATCGTGCTGAACATGCCGAATAACGTCACTTTCGACAGCAACAGCGCCAACCTGAAACCGGCCGGCGCCAACACCCTGACCGGCGTGGCCATGGTGCTGAAAGAGTATGAGAAAACCGCTGTTAACGTCGTCGGCTACACCGACAGCACCGGCAGCAAGGATCTGAATATGCGTCTGTCGCAGCAGCGTGCGGACAGCGTCGCCAGCGCACTGATCACCCAGGGCGTGGCGGCCAATCGCATTCGCACCACCGGCATGGGCCCGGCAAACCCGATCGCCAGCAACAGCACGGCGGAAGGCAAAGCGCAGAACCGTCGCGTAGAAATTACCCTCAGCCCGCTGCAGTAAGCGCAACCTCATGTCGCCCGGCAGCCGCTCTGCCGGGCAAAATGCTTGATATCGCTATTTTTCGCGCTAAGGTGTTGGCAGATTTTCAGCAAAGGAAGCCATCATGGCGAAAGCGGCGCGTGCAACCATTAGCGATGTGGCGAAAGCCGCAAAGACCGGCAAAACCAGCATTTCACGGTATCTTAACGGCGAGAAGCACCTGCTTTCCGACGATCTGTTATCACGTATTGAAAAAGCCATTGCCGAACTCGACTACCGCCCCAGCCTGATGGCCCGCGGCCTCAAGCACGGCCGCACCCGCCTCATCGGCCTGATCATCGCCGATATCACCAACCCCTATTCGGTCAATGTCATGAGCGGCATTGAAGCGGCCTGCCGGGAAAAGGGCTTTACCCTGCTGGTGTGTAACACCAATAACGAGCTTGACCAGGAGCTGCACTATCTCGACCTGCTGCGCAGCTATCAGGTGGAAGGCATCGTCGTCAACGCGGTCGGCATGCGGGAGGATGGCCTGAACCGCCTGCAGCAGTCGGCCCTGCCGATGGTGCTGATTGACCGTAAAATCCCCGATTTCGCCTGCGATGTGGTCGGACTTGATAACGCTCAGGCCGCCACCACCGCCACCGAACACCTGGTGGAGAAAGGCTTTGAGGCCATCCTGTTTCTCAGCGAACCGCTGGGCTCGGTCAATACCCGCCGCGAGCGCCTGAGCGCCTTTCGCGCCACGCTCGCCCGCCACCACGGCGTGGTGGCCGAAAACGCCGAAGTGCAGCTCAACGACGGCGCGATGATGGACAACGTCCTGCGCCAGTTCCACGCGCGCCACCGCGGGATGCGCAAAGCGGTGATCTCCGCCAACGGCGCGCTGACGCTGCAGGTGGCCCGCGCCCTGAAGCGCGTCGGCCTGATCTGGGGCAGCGATATCGGCCTGCTGGGCTTCGACGAACTGGAGTGGGCGGAGCTGGCCGGCGTCGGCATCACCACCCTCAAACAACCGACGTGGCAGATCGGCTACGCGGCGGTGGAACAGGTGATTCGGCGCATTGCCGGCACTAACGACCCCATCTGCGAGCGGGTCTTTTCCGGCGAGCTTATCGTCCGCGGATCAACCTCCCGTTAACGATCCTTCGTGATGCCGATCATAAATTAAACATCTCGCCCTTTCTTATGGAACCGATACCATCTAGCGTAATAAGGAGATTAAGCAACAAACGCCGGGAGTAAGAGCGCGATGGCCAGAAAAATTATTGTCGTTACCGCTGCCTATGGTAATGACCATGTTAAATCCTTAGGCGGCCAGGCCGCCGTCCTGCCGTTTATCGCCGACGCCGGCGCGGACGGCGTCGAAATCCGCCGCGAGCTGTTCAGCGCCGAAGAGCTCAACGCCCTGCCGGCGCTGGCGGCCACCATCGAGCGCCACGGCCTGCTGGCTTGCTACTCCGCGCCCCAGGCGCTGTTCGCCGACAACGGCGAGCTTAACCCGCATCTCCCGACGCTGCTCGCGGAAGCGCAGACCCTTAACGCCCTGTGGCTGAAGCTCTCCCTTGGCCATTTCCGCCACAACCAGCAGCTCGACGAGCTGCGCCATATCCTCAGCGACAGCGGCATGGCGCTGGTGGTGGAGAATGATCAGACCGACTGCGGCCAGCTGGCGCCGATGCAGCGCTTCAAAGCCGCCTGCCGGGTCCATCAGCTGCCGATCACCTTAACGTTTGATATGGGCAACTGGCTGTGGGTCGGCGATTCGCCGGAAGAGGCAGCCCGCCATCTTGCGCCGGCGGTCAGCTATATTCATGTGAAAGCGGCGGAGCCACATCAGGAGAAATTCCGCGCTGTGCCGCCGGATCAGGCCGCCGACCGCTGGCTGGCCCTGCTCGATAATCTTCCCGCCGACGCGCCGCGTGGAATCGAGTTTCCGCTGACTGGCCATGACCTGACGGCCGTGACCCGCCGCTACGTCAACCTGTTACGCGAGGAATAAGCCGTGGAAAATTTAGATGTCATCACCATCGGCGAAGCTATGGCCATGTTTGTCGCCACCGAAACAGGCGATCTGGCCGAGGTGGAGCATTTTATGAAACGTGTCGCCGGTGCCGAGCTGAACGTCGCCACCGGCCTGGCGCGCCTGGGTCTGAAGGTCGGCTGGGTCAGCCGCGTCGGTAACGATAGCTTTGGCCGCTTCGTACTGCAATCGCTGGCGAAAGAGGGGATCGATAGCCATGCTGTCGCCATTGACAACCGCTTCGCTACCGGTTTCCAGATGAAATCGAAAGTCGAAAATGGAACCGATCCCATTGTGGAGTATTTCCGTAAAGGTTCTGCCGCCAGCCATCTGTCGCCTGACGATTTTCGCGCCGACTACTTCACCAGCGCCCGTCATTTGCACCTGAGCGGCGTGGCCGCCGCGCTCTCTGAAAGCTCATATGCGCTGCTGGAGCATGCGGCGAAGGTCATGAAAGCCGAGGGCAAAACCCTCTCTTTCGATCCCAATCTGCGTCCGGTGCTGTGGAAAAGCGAAGCCGAGATGGTGGAGAAACTCAACCGTCTCGCCTTCCAGGCTGACTGGGTTTTGCCAGGCTTAAAAGAGGGCGTCATCCTCACCGGCCAGCAGACTCCGGAGGGGATCGCCGATTTCTATCTCTCGCGCGGCGTCAAGGCGGTGGTCATTAAAACCGGCTGCGACGGCGCCTGGTTCAAGAGCGCCAACGGCGAACAGGGAACGGTTGATGCCATTAAAGTCGAAAACGTCGTCGATACCGTCGGCGCCGGCGACGGCTTTGCCGTTGGGGTGATTAGCGCCCTGCTGGAAGGCAAAACCCTGCGTCAGGCGGTGAACCGCGGCAATAAAATCGGTTCGCTGGCGATTCAGGTCCAGGGCGACAGCGAGGGGCTGCCCACCCGCGACGCGCTGGGCGAATAACATTTATACGCAACAATAACAGCCGCCCTGTACCCTACCTGCAGCGCGGCACAGCAGCGCCCGTTTCGACGGACGTATGTCACCTCATTGACAGAGGCAAGCCTATGAATAGCTCAACAAATGCAACGAAACGCTGGTGGTACATCATGCCTATCGTGTTTATCACGTATAGCCTGGCGTACCTCGATCGCGCCAACTTCAGCTTCGCCTCCGCGGCAGGCATTACCGAAGACCTGGGCATCACCAAAGGGATCTCTTCCCTGCTGGGGGCGCTGTTCTTCCTTGGCTACTTCTTCTTTCAGATCCCCGGCGCTATTTATGCAGAGCGCCGCAGCGTTCGCAAACTGATCTTTATCTGCCTGATCCTGTGGGGCGGCTGCGCCTCCCTGACCGGGATTGTGCATAATATCCCGGCGCTGGCGGCCATTCGCTTTATTCTCGGCGTCGTCGAAGCGGCGGTGATGCCGGCGATGCTGATCTATATCAGCAACTGGTTCACCAAATCCGAGCGCTCGCGAGCCAATACCTTCCTGATCCTCGGCAACCCGGTGACGGTCCTGTGGATGTCGGTGGTCTCCGGCTACCTGATTCAGGCCTTCGGCTGGCGGGAAATGTTTATCATCGAAGGGGTGCCGGCGGTGATCTGGGCCTTCTGCTGGTGGGTGCTGGTGAAAGATAAACCGTCGCAGGTATCCTGGCTGGCGGAGAGTGAAAAAGCCGCGCTGCAGGAACAATTGGATCGTGAGCAGCAGGGCATCAAAGCGGTGCGTAACTATGGCGAGGCCTTCCGCTCCCGCAACGTGATCCTGCTCTGCGCCCAGTACTTTGCCTGGAGCATCGGCGTGTACGGCTTTGTACTGTGGCTGCCGTCGATTATCCGCAGCGGCGGCGAAAATATGGGGATGGTGGAAGTGGGCTGGCTCTCCTCGGTCCCATACCTGGCGGCGACTATCGCCATGATCGTGGTCTCCTGGGCCTCCGATAAAATGCAGAACCGTAAGCTGTTCGTCTGGCCGCTGCTGCTGATTGGCGGACTGGCCTTCATCGGCTCCTGGGCGGTCGGCGCCAACCACTTCTGGGTCTCTTACACCTTGCTGGTAGTGGCTGGTGCGGCAATGTATGCGCCTTACGGCCCCTTCTTCGCCATTATTCCGGAAATGCTGCCACGCAACGTCGCCGGTGGCGCCATGGCGCTGATCAACAGCATGGGCGCCCTGGGCTCCTTCTGCGGCTCGTGGTTTGTCGGCTACCTGAACGGTGCCACCGGCAGCCCAGCAGCTTCCTATATTTTTATGGGGGTGGCGCTTTTCGCCTCAGTATGGCTGACTTTGATTGTTAAGCCTGCTAATAATCAAAACCTTCCACTTGGCGCTCATCACGCCTGAACGACTCACACTACGGAGATTCGCATGAAGCCGTCTGTCATTCTCTATAAAACGCTTCCCGACGACCTGCTACAGCGTCTGGAGGAGCACTTTTCCGTCACTCAGGTGAAAAACCTGCGGCCGGAGACCGTTTCGCAGCACGCTGAGGCCTTTGCCCAGGCTGAAGGCCTGCTGGGCTCCAGCGAAAAGGTTGACGCCGCGCTGCTGGAGAAGATGCCGAAGCTGCGTGCGACCTCCACCGTGTCCGTTGGTTATGACAACTTCGACGTCGAGGCGTTGAACGCCCGCCGGGTGCTGCTGATGCATACCCCGACCGTGCTGACCGAAACCGTCGCCGACACGATCATGGCGCTGGTGCTGAGCACCGCCCGCCGGGTGGTGGAAGTGGCGGAGCGCGTTAAAGCGGGCGAATGGACGAAGAGCATTGGGCCAGACTGGTTCGGTACCGACGTACACCATAAAACCTTAGGTATCGTCGGCATGGGCCGCATCGGCATGGCGCTGGCGCAGCGCGCCCACTTCGGGTTCGGCATGCCGATCCTGTATAACGCGCGCCGCCAGCATCCGCAGGCGGAGGAACGTTTCAACGCACGCTATTGCGATCTTGATACCCTGCTGCAGGAAGCCGATTTTGTCTGCCTGATCCTGCCCCTGAGCGAAGAGACCCATCATCTGTTCGGCCAGGCGCAGTTCGCCAAAATGAAATCTTCCGCCATCTTTATTAACGCCGGGCGCGGCCCGGTGGTCGATGAGCAGGCGCTGATCGCCGCCCTGCAGGCGGGTGACATTCACGCTGCCGGCCTTGATGTCTTCGAGCACGAGCCGCTGGCTAAAGATTCGCCGCTGCTGAGCCTGCCGAACGTCGTCGCGCTGCCGCATATCGGCTCCGCCACCCATGAGACGCGCTACAACATGGCGGCCTGCGCGGTGGATAACCTGATCGACGCCCTGAACGGCAAGGTCGAAAAAAACTGCGTCAATCCGCAGGTAAAATAAGCCATAAAAAAACCCGGGTAGCGGCGGCAATCGCCCTCCCCGGGTTCTTTTTGCATTCTGTCCGTTATCCAGCCCGTTCGCCGCAGCTCACGTCAGCCAGACAGGGCATTAGCGGGTCGCGTTCACCGCCGCCGTCCATGCCTGATTAAACGCCTGATGCTGCGCCGCCAGCGGCCCAATCAGCGCATTGTACTGACTAGCCTGCTGGGAAGTCGGGAATTGAATGCCGTTGGCCACAAAGCTCACCTGGGTTCCCTGCTGGGCGACAAAATCCCCCACCTGAACCAGCTGCTGGGTAAAGATCTGCGCGGCCGGGATCAGCGGCTGCAGCGCGTCGGCTGGCGCCGTCACCACCTTGGCGTAAACCTGATCGAAGACCGGCTTGAGATCGTCCGCCTGCTTCAGCGCGCCATGCGCGGCATCGGCCTGCATTTTGGCATTCTGCAGCTGCTGGCTGAGCACGCCCAGCGCGCCGTTCGCCTGACGCAGCGGCTCGCGCTGGGTCATATAGTCCTGCGGAACGCGGATCGCATTGACGCTGTCCACTACCGGGCGCAGACCAGCGTCCATCGCCTGGCTCACCTGCTGCGAGTAGCCGTAGATCACCGCGTAGTCAGAGACAAACGGCCCAAACTGTTTTTTCTGATCGGCGGTCAGCGTCGGCAGTCGTTCACCGCTACGCATCGCCGTATTCTGCAGGAAGTCGATAAACGCTTTGCGCTGATCGCCTTCTTTATCAAAACACCCACTCAGGCTAACCACCATTAATAAGGCCGCCATAGCCGCAAACCAGCGAGAGCAGGACTTTCCTGTCGCCATTTTTTTACTCCTTTCAGCCAAAAAAAGCGCACAAAGACACACACGTGCCAGACGCTGACAAGGATAGTCCAGCTCGGCCTCGCAGGATACCCTTTACTGCTAATCTTACGCAGGAAAAACGCCATTCCGCACGCCGCTGCCGTCGCCTGGCGCGTCTGTTATGCGCATCACAAATATGCGCTTCAAATTAGACCGATGAATATCAGTTAACTGATTGATATTTTTGAAATTTATAATCCACTGCCCAACGCCGCGCCCTGAAGCGGACGATAATCGCACGCTTTGGCGCCCACCCGGATTGCCTGGTCAGCGCTTCAATGATTTGATGAATGAGCGATTAACGGCGATGCGTTCGATTATCGCACAAATCAATCTCAACGACGCGAAGGCGACGATAATAACAAACCTCTGTCCCTCGCTCAGTCTGCCAGGAAAGCCGTATGACTAAGACAACCATCGACATTCAGGCCTTTATCAACGAGCACCCCTTCACCCGCTACCAGTGGATGATCCTCGCGCTCTGCTTCATCACCGTCGCGATGGACGGGTTCGACACCGCGATCATCGGATTCATCGCCTCCGACCTGGTCCAGGAATGGGGCGTGGAAAAATCAGCCCTCGGCCCGGTGATGAGCGCCGCGCTGGTTGGCCTGGCGGTCGGCGCGTTAACCGCGGGACCACTGGCTGACCGTATCGGCCGCAAGAAAGTGCTGATTATGTCGATCGTGGTGTTCGGAGGATTCAGCCTGCTCACCGCCTTTGCCACCAGCCTTAACCAGCTGACGCTGCTGCGCTTCCTGACCGGCCTGGGCCTCGGCGCGGCGATGCCCAATGCCGCGACGCTAATGAGCGAATATGCGCCGGAGCGCCGTCGGGCGCTGCTGGTGAACCTGATGTTTGTCGGCTTTCCGATGGGCTCGTCGCTGGGCGGCTTTTTATCCGCCTGGATGATCCCGCACTATGGTTGGCAGAGCGTGCTGGTACTGGGCGGCGTGATGCCTCTCCTGCTGGCGGTAGCATTAATTTTCCTGCTGCCGGAGTCCGCCCGCTATCTGGTGGTGAAGCGTCAGCCGGCGCAGCGCATTGCCACTATCCTGCGGCGTATTGCGCCGCTGCCGGAGACGGTGGAGTTTGAGCTGCGCGAAGCAGGCCAGGTGAAAGAGAAGTCGGCTATCGGCGTCATTTTCTCCCCACGCTACGCAGTGGGTACCGTGATGCTGTGCCTGACCTACTTTATGGGTCTGCTGATCTTCTATCTCCTGACCAGCTGGCTGCCGCTGCTGATCCGTGAAACCGGCGCATCGATGAGTCAGGCCTCAATTATCACCGCCCTGTTCCCGCTCGGCGGCGGAATTGGCGTGCTGATCCTCGGTGCTCTGATGGACAAGATCAATCCCAATAAGGTGGTGGCCGTCGGCTGGCTGCTGACCGGCGTTTTCGTCTGTCTGGTGGGCTTCTCTACCAGCAGCCTGGCACTGATGGGGGTGATGGTGTTCATCGCCGGCAGTATTATGAACGGCGCGCAGTCGTCGATGCCGGCGCTGGCGGCAGGCTTCTACCCGACGCAAGGGCGCGCCACCGGCGTGGCCTGGATGCTGGGCATTGGCCGCTTCGGCGGGATCCTTGGCGCGTTCAGCGGCGCCTTCCTGATGCAAGCCCAGCTCTCGTTTGAGACCATTTTCACCCTGCTGGCTATCCCGGCATTCCTGTCAGCCATCGCGCTGCTGATTAAATATCGGGTCAGTAAATCAGCGCCGACGGCGACAGAGGACGCGAGAGGTCTGCAGAAAGCCTGATCGACAAGCCGGCGTCCCGCGCCGGCTTTGCCGCTTTTTTCTTATCCGTTTACAAAAATTTTCGAAGCCACTCCATCGTATTAGTAATCATGCTCTTAGGCACCGCTGCCGTTCGGCTATTGGGGCTGATTCGATAACCTGCTGGCAAATAATCACGGGCGTTACCATCCTTGATGCTTTTTTCTGACTATTCTTAAAGAGCTTTAGAAAAATCTCTTCCGCTGTGTGATAAAAGGAGTTCTCAATGGAATATAAAGATCCCGTGTTTGAACTGCTGAGCAGCCTGGAACACATCGTTTTTAAGGAAGATAATCAGACACTTACCTCAAACCGTAAGTCCACTGTGTTTAGTGAATTTGAACAGCTGCGTAAAGGCACTGGACTTAAGATTGACGACTTCGCCAACGCCATGGGCGTGAGCGTCGCTATGGTAAGAGAGTGGGAATCGAGACGGGTAAGACCGTCCCCCACTGAGCTAAAATTAATGCGCCTGATTCAGGCCAACCCGCAGCTTTCAAGGCAGTTACTCGATTAATCCCGCGCGCAGCGGTAAGGGCCAGCAAGTGAGCTTTTACCGCTGCACCGTAAAAAAAGTTTGCTATCAGGTGCTGAACGTGCGTTAATGCTCGCAGGTTTGATGTACAGACCACAGAGCAGTCGAATAGAGCAGTCCTTCTAAGGTTATCCAAAGATACCCCCGTAGTGAACTTTCCCTTTATCGCTTTAAATCTGTAGTCCAGACCGCTACGCCGCAAGGCTCACTTATTTTTTTAAAGGTAATTCACTATGTCCGGTAAAATGACTGGTATCGTAAAATGGTTCAACGCTGACAAAGGCTTCGGCTTCATCACTCCTGACGATGGCTCTAAAGACGTGTTCGTACACTTCTCTGCTATCCAGAACGATGGCTACAAATCCCTGGATGAAGGTCAGAAAGTCTCCTTCACCATCGAAAGCGGCGCTAAAGGCCCGGCAGCTGGCAACGTAACTTCTCTGTAAGTTCAAGCCGCTAAGAATCAAGAATCCCTGCCTGATGGCGGGGATTTTTTTTATCTGTCGCCAACAGCCGCCAGCTTACGATGGCGGCTGTTGGGCATTCAGAGCCGGGTATAGCGCCAGCCCGTTTCCTCCCATGCCAGACTATGGGTCAGCCTCAGACCTTGTAAAAACGCCTCATCATGCGACACCACCAGCATCGCGCCGGGAAACGCCGCCAGCGCGCTTTCAATAGCCTGCGTCGATGCTAAATCGAGATGGTTGGTCGGCTCATCCAACAACAGCAGCTGGGCAGGCTCGCGTCGCCAGAGCACGCACGCCAGGGCCGCTTTCAGGCGTTCGCCGCCGCTGAGCGCCGACAGCGGCAGAGTGACCTTCTCCGCGCCCAGCTGCAGCTGCGCCAGGCGGGTGCGCAGGAGGCCCTCATCCAGCGGGGTATCTTCCAGGCTCAGGTGCGCCATGACCGACAGGGATAAATCCAGCTGCGTCAGATGTTGATCGAGGTAAGCGGCGCTCACCGACAGCCGGACATCGCCTGAGGCGGCCTGCTCCAGCCCCAGCAGCGTTTTCAGCAAAGTGGTTTTGCCACAGCCGTTCGGCCCCTTTAGCGCGATGCGCATCGGACCATCCACGCGCCAGTCCAGCGGCGCAGCCGGTGCATGGTCGAGCTGTAATGACTCCACCACCAGCACCTGCTTGCCGGCGGCCACTTCGCTGCCCGGCAGGGTGAACATCACCGGCGTATCCTCTTCCACCCGCTCTCGCGCCTGCTGCACGGCGCCATTCAGACTGCTGTTCTGTTCACGATGCTGACGGCGCAGCGTTCCCGGACGCTCTTTTGCCGCGCCTTTGTACTTCACACGTTCAAAAGAGGCGATATTCAGGGTATCAACGGTACGCAGCGTCTGCGCCGAGCGCCGCTGGGCGGCGTCATGCTCCTTTTGCATTCGCGCGCGGGTGCGCCGTCGTTCGGTCACGGCATGCTCCAGCGCCGCGCGCGCAGCCTGCTGCTCCGCCTCACGCTGCCGCTGATATTCATCATAGTTGCCGCCGTAGCTGCGCAGCGCCGTCGGCGTCAGCTCAATAATCCTCGGCATCCGCGTCAGCAGCTCGCGGTCGTGGCTGGCGATCAGCGCCCCGCCCTGCCAGCTTTCCAGCTGGTGATAGAGCCACTCCCGCCCCTGGCGGTCCAGATGGTTGGTAGGCTCATCCAGCAGCAGATAATCGGCGCCGGAGACAAAGGCGCCGCACAGCAGAGCCTTCATCCGCTCGCCGCCGCTGAGTGAAAACGCGGGGCGATCGGCAGAGAACGGCGGGAGATCGGCTTCACGGAAAGCTAAACTCAGGCGATCGGTGAGATCCCAGTGGCCATCCAATAGCTCGAAATCGTCGGCCAGTCCATTACCCTGTTCAAGGCGGAACAAGGCGTCAAATACCGGCGCATAGCCGAGCAGCGCGGCGAGGGTGGTCGCCGGCGTAAGCGTCGGCTGCTGCGCTACCCAGGCCACGGCGGCGGCGCGCTCGATATGGCCGCCGGCAGGAGAATCAAGGCCCGCCAGCAGGCGCAGCAGGCGCGTCTTACCGACGCCGTTCCGGCCGACCAGACCGCAAAGAGACGGTTCCAGCGATAAATTTAGCGGACCAAACAGGGTCTGTCCCGTCGCAAACTGACAGGTGACCTGATGTAAAACAAAAGCGGGGATGTGGGCGCAATGAGCCATAAGCACTCCTGAATGAAATCAATACTCCCCTACCCGCAACATCTGCGAGGTAAGGCGTGAAATTCATCAGTCGTGTTTGTTCATTTGTGGGGCGCGCTCCAGTGAGACGAGGGATTCGTCGGGGCATAGGATAGTCACACTCCGCTATGAATTTCAAGCCCGTTTAATTCAACGACCGTGTAAAAATAAAAAGGCCTCCTGATATCAGGAGGCAAAGGATTTATTTGGTGAACAATGAAAGGGTGCATTGAGAATACCTGACACCGCAAGCATGGTGGGGATAGATCCCCACCAGATGCTCTTACTGTTTAATATCACAGGCTAAGAATGCCACCAGCTCAATATTTCCCTGCCTGATCTGTAATTCACATAGCGAATCACGAACCATCCAGGTCAATAATAAAACAGTGAAGCAAATCACTACTAAGCCAAACAACAGATACTTTTGCGGCATTCCTCGCCTCCCGTGTTGATTTTCAACAAGTAAGAGGCTACTCTTATGGTGTTCATGCATAGGGGAGCCTCACTTTGATTACTATCAGGTGGGGCTTTTCTCTGTCTGCCTCCCGCTGAATACCTGAGACACACAGTCTCAAGCACCCGCCGCCATTCTAGCGTAAATACCTCGCGGAATTATGTTTATATATTCCTAAACATTTCTTATCGATGAATGAAAATAATGAAGATATCAATGACAGAATTATTAGCGGTTCACCTATTTATATTTCACGTATAAAAAAACCTGCCCTGAGGCAGGTCTTTTATTATTTCCGATACGCTTACTGCAGCAGAGAAATATCCGCTACCTGCAGGAACAGCTCGCGCAGTTTGGACAGCAGCGTCAGACGGTTGATGCGAACATCTTTGTCTTCAGCGTTAACCATCACGTTCTCGAAGAACTCATCCACCGGCTCGCGCAGGGCGGCCAGCTCGATCAGCGCATCCTGATAGCGGCCTGCGGCGAAGTACGGCTGCAGCTTGTCGCGCAGCACCACCAGATTGCCCGCCAGCTTAATTTCCGCCGCTTCTTTCAGCACCGAAGCGTGAACGATGTCGTTCAGCGTTTCGTCGGATTTCGCCAGGATGTTGGAGACACGCTTGTTCGCCGCCGCCAGCGCGGAGGACTCTTCCAGAGTACGGAAGTGCGATACCGCCTTCATACGCGCATCGAAATCCGCCGGGCGGGTTGGACGACGCGCCAGTACCGCCTGGATAGTGTCGACACCGTAGCCTTCGTCCTGATACCAGGCGCGGAAACGGCCCAGCATAAAGTCGATCACGTCATCGACCACGTTGGCGTTGGTCAGCTTCTCACCGTACAGACGCACCGCTTCTTCAGTCAGCGTTTGCAGATCGAGATTCAGGTTCTTCTCGACGATAATACGCAGGACGCCCAGCGCGGCGCGGCGCAGCGCAAACGGGTCTTTATCGCCTTTCGGGTGCTGGCCGATACCGAAGATACCCGCCAGGGTGTCCATCTTATCGGCAATCGCCACCGCGCAGGCCACCGGGTTAGACGGCAGCGCGTCGCCGGCAAAGCGCGGCTGATACTGTTCGTTCAGCGCCACGGCCACATCTTCCGCTTCGCCATCATGGCGCGCGTAGTGCATCCCCATCACGCCCTGGGTGTCGGTGAACTCGAAGACCATGTTGGTCATCAGGTCGCACTTGGACAGCAGGCCCGCGCGGGTCGCGTGGTTCACGTCAGCGCCAATCTGCTCGGCAATCCAGCCCGCCAGCGCCTGAATGCGATCGGTCTTGTCGCGCAACGTCCCCAGCTGCTGCTGGAACAGCACGGTTTCCAGACGCGGCAGGTTGTCTTCCAGACGTTTTTTACGGTCGGTGTTGAAGAAGAACTCGGCATCGGCCAGACGCGGACGGACTACCTTCTCGTTACCGGAGATGATCTGCTGCGGATCTTTCGACTCGATGTTAGCGACGAAGATAAAGTTCGGCAGCAGCTTACCGGCGTTGTCGTAGACAGGGAAGTACTTCTGGTCGCCCTTCATGGTGTAAACCAGCGCTTCAGACGGCACCGCGAGGAATTTTTCTTCGAACTTCGCCGTCAGCACCACCGGCCATTCCACCAGCGAGGTGACTTCTTCCAGCAGGCTTTCGCTCAGATCGGCTTTACCGCCAATCTTACGCGCCGCCTCTTCCGCATCGGCTTTGATTTTGGCTTTACGCTGTTCGTAATCGGCGATGACTTTACCGCGCTCCAGCAGGATCTGCGGATACTGGTCGGCATGGTCGATGGTGAATTCCGGCTCGCCCATAAAGCGATGGCCGCGGATCACGCGATCGGACGGAATACCGAGGATAGTAGCCGGGATCACTTTGTCACCCAGCAGCAGCGTGACGGTGTGAACCGGGCGCACGAAGTGGACGTCAGACGCGCCCCAGCGCATCAGTTTCGGGATCGGCAGCTTCGCCAGCGAGCTGGCAATCATGTTCGGCAGCAGGGCTTCAGTGCTTTCGCCCTTCACATGGGCGCGATACAGCAGCCACTCGCCTTTGTCCGTGGTCAGACGTTCGGCCTGATCGACGGTGATACCGCAGCCGCGCGCCCAGCCTTCGGCCGCTTTGCTTGGCTTGCCTTCGGCATCGAACGCCTGGGCAACGGCCGGGCCGCGTTTTTCCACTTCGCGATCGGCCTGCGCCGCCGCCAGGTTGGCTACCTTCAGCGCCAGACGTCGCGGAGCGGCAAACCATTCCACTTTACCGTGCGCGAGGCCGGCGTTATCCAGCTCTGCGGTCACGTTCGCAGCAAAAGATTCCGCCAGGCTGCGCAGCGCTTTTGGTGGCAGCTCTTCAGTGCCGATTTCCACCAGAAAAGTATTCTCAGACATGGCCGCCTCTTATTTATTCTTGTTGCACATCGGGAAGCCGAGCGCTTCACGGGAAGCGTAGTACGCTTCCGCCACTGCTTTCGTCAGGGTGCGAATGCGCAGGATATAGCGCTGACGCTCGGTGACGGAGATGGCTTTACGCGCATCCAGCAGGTTGAAGCTGTGAGCCGCTTTCAGAATACGCTCGTAGGCCGGCAGCGGCAGCGGGGTCTCCAGCGCCAGCAGCTGCTGGGCCTCTTTCTCATACTGCTCGAAGCAGGAGAAGAGGAAATCGACGTCGGCGTATTCGAAGTTATAGGTGGACTGCTCCACTTCGTTCTGGTGGAACACGTCGCCGTAAGTGGTTTTCCCCAGCGGGCCGTCGCTCCAGACCAGGTCGTAGACGCTGTCGACGCCCTGGATGTACATCGCCAGACGCTCCAGACCGTAGGTGATCTCGCCGGTCACCGGCTTACACTCCAGGCCGCCCACCTGCTGGAAGTAGGTGAACTGCGTCACTTCCATGCCGTTGAGCCACACTTCCCAACCAAGACCCCAGGCTCCCAGCGTCGGGTTTTCCCAGTTGTCTTCGACGAAGCGAATGTCGTGAATGGTCGGGTCCATACCCAGCTCTTTCAGCGACCCGAGGTACAGCTCCTGGATGTTGTCCGGAGAAGGCTTAATCACCACCTGGAACTGATAGTAATGCTGTAAACGGTTCGGGTTTTCGCCATAGCGGCCATCGGTTGGACGACGGGAAGGCTGTACGTAGGCGGTCGCCATCGGCTCCGGCCCTAACGCGCGCAGGCAGGTCATCGGGTGAGAGGTGCCGGCGCCGACTTCCATGTCCAGTGGTTGAACAATGGTGCAGCCCTGACGAGCCCAGTAATCCTGTAAGGTCAGGATCAGGCCCTGGAAGGTCCTGGTATCAAACTTTTGCATATGATTTCGTGCTGGATACGTGTGGATTTAAAGGAAGGAGTCAGTATACCCGCTGGCTGCGAGATATACAGTACGAAACGGCGTAGTTTCAGGAAAACGGACGAAATTTACGCCAGGTGGGGTCGATTCAGCGCATCGAAAGATGCATAAACTGGCCGTCCGGGTCAAAGGAACAGATGAAACGTTCATTCTTGCCGGTACGGCCCGACAGCTCATAGCTTGCCTGGAATTGTTCAAAATGGTTCACGTCAACTAACTGCGTTTGCGTGTTATAGCGGATAGCGGCCTGGTCCTTGCAAAGCTGCGCCATATTGAGCGTGGTTTGCGGGGTAATACGCGCGCGCTGCGCTTTTTGCGCCGGCGGGGAAACGGTCTCGCTGCAGCCCGCAAGGAGCAGCACCAGCATTATGGAAACGACACCTTTCACCACGTTCTCCTCCACCGCCTTGTTAGCAAGTTGTTATCGTAAATATTCAGTATTACAGGTATTTTGCGAATATCATGAAACATCGACAAGCCTGTGACCAAAAACTCAGACTAATCTCGTGCGACACCGGGGCATAAGGCGGGTCAGACCTTATTTCGCCAGTAGACTTTGAGGGACGGATGCAAGAAAAGATTCACTGGATCACCAACCTGCGCGGCATTGCCTGCATGATGGTGGTGATGATCCACAGTACCAGCTGGTATATCACTCATCCGCATGCGATTACACTGCTGCAATGGGATATCGCCAATCTGCTCAATTCCGCCTCCCGCGTCAGCGTGCCGCTGTTTTTTATGATCTCGGGCTACCTCTTTTTTGGGGAACGCAGCGCCCAGCCGCGCCACTTCTGGCGGATTGGCCTGTGCATTGCGTTCTATAGCGCGCTTTCTCTGCTGTATATCGCGCTGTTTACCCATATCAACGTCGAGCTGTCGTTAAAGAATGTGCTGCAGAAGCCTGTCTTCTACCACCTGTGGTTTTTCTTTGCTATCACCGTTATCTATCTGCTCTCGCCGCTTATTCAGGTTAAGTCCGTCAGCGGCAAAATGCTGCTGACGCTGATGGCGATCCTCGGCATTCTGGCCAACCCCAATATGGTCGGCGTCAAAGCCGCCGGGATTGAGTGGTTGCCGGTCAACCTCTATATCAATGGCGACACCTTTTATTACGTGCTCTACGGCGTGCTGGGCAGGGCCATTGGCACCCTGAACACGGATAAAAAATGGCTGACCCCGCTCTGCGCCGCGCTGTTCCTCGCCGCCGTGTGGGTCATCTCCCGCGGCACGCTGCATGAGCTACGCTGGCGCGGGGACTTCGGCGACACCTGGTATCTCTACTGCGGACCGGCGGTGTTCGTTTGCGCGGTCACCCTGCTGACGCTCGCCAAAAACTGGCTTAACGCGCGTCCCCTGCCCGGTATCGAATGTATTGCGCGTCATTCTCTGGGGATTTACGGCTTCCATGCCCTGATTGTGCATGCGCTGCGCGCCAGCCATCTGGAACTGAGCCGCTGGCCGCTGCTGGATATTGTGTGGATTTTCAGCGCCGCCCTGCTCGGCAGTCTGCTGCTGTCCGGCCTGGTGCAGCGGGTTGATCGCCGCCGGCTGGTCAGCTAACGGCCCGGCGTACCGGACAACCGGGCGCCTATTCCGTTTTTTGCACCGCGCGGGCGACGCGGGCCCGTTCGGGGGTCGCAGATGCGCCGTATAAGCAGACAAACCACGCCGCGATATAGACGGCTTTTTCATGCCAGTCTGCCGGCACATGCCAGGCGCCTACCAGCAGCAGGCCCGCCGACAGCAGCAACACCAGCCGGCATAACGCGATAAATCCGTCGTCCTGCCCCTGCCACCGTCTGGCGCGCTGATGGGCGAGGACGGCAAACATCCCCATCACCAGCACGCCAAGAAAATAACCTTTACCGCTAAACAGCGGGCAGGTCCGCCAGATACCCAGCAGATAAACCAGCGACCCTGCTGCCATCATCCCTCTGGCAATACTGCGTTTTATATTCATCGCTCCTCCCTGTCGACACGCGCTGATTATGACCGAACCGCCCGGCGATGGCGCAGGCCAGGTGCAGCAAAGCTGACATTTCGGAATTAATAAATACGTGTTTTGGATGAATGCAGACTGGACATTCAGGGGAGTAATCCGCCCGGCGCTGCCGGACGGACTGAGGCTATGACATCAGCGGTTTCAGCTGCTGATAAATCTGGCGGAAGGTTTCCCGCTGCGGCGCATAGTGGGCCACTCGGCGATCGTCCGGGCGATGCGCTTGCTCAAGCGGCAGCGGCGTCAACAGCCCGGCGCGGTCGGCTTCGCCGTGCACCGCCAGCTGCGCCAGCCTGGCCGCCCCCAGCGCCGGGCCGACGTCGCCCCCGGTACGGTAATCGAGCTGCTGGCCGCTGATATCCGCCAGCATTTGTCGCCAGTAAGCGCTACGCGCCCCGCCGCCGATAAGGGTGATGCTCTGCGGCTTGATGCCGCAGGCGTGTACCACGTCCATACCGTCCGCCAGCGCATAGCCCACCCCCTCCAGTACTGCCCGCGCCAGCTCTGCCGGCCCATGCTGATGCGTCAGGCCGAAGAAGACGCCCTTGGCCTGCGGGTTGTTGTGCGGCGTGCGTTCGCCCGACAGATAGGGCAGGAACCACACCGGACCGGCGCTCTCGTCGGCTGACTGTGCCGCCGCAATCAGCGCCGGCACGCTGGCGAGACCGGTTAATTTCGCCGCCCAGTCCAGACAGGAGGCCGCGCTGAGCATCACCGACATCAAATGCCAGCGGCCCGGTAGCGCATGACAAAAGCTATGCACCGCGCTTTCAGGCTTGCTGAGGAATCCTTCGCTGACCGCGAAATACACACCTGAAGTGCCCAGCGACAGCATCGCCTGACCGGCATCGGCCATGCCAACCCCGACCGCGCCAGCGGCGTTGTCGCCGCCGCCCCCCACCACCAGCGCCTGTGGCATATTCCACGCCTGCGCCACCTCCGGGCGCAGCTGCCCGGTGACGTCGCTGCCTTCAAACAGGGCCGGCATCGCGTCCCGGCTGAGATCGCAGGCGGCGAGCATCTCATCGCTCCAGTCGCGTCGGGCGACGTCCATCCACAGGGTACCGGCGGCGTCAGACATATCGCTGGCAAGCTCGCCGGTCATCCGCAGACGCAGATAATCCTTCGGCAGCAGCACTTTATCGACCTGGCTGAACACCGCCGCCTCGTGGCGCTGCACCCACAAGAGCTTCGGCGCCGTAAAGCCCGGCATCATCAGGTTGCCGGTGATCTGCCGGGAAGCGCTGACTTTTTCCTCCAGCAGCTGGCACTCTTCGCCGCAGCGGCCGTCATTCCATAAAATGGCAGGACGCAGCACCTGTAACGATTTATCCAGCAGGGTGGCGCCGTGCATCTGCCCGGCGATCCCCAGCGCCTTCACGTCGCGCAGACTATGCTGCGCGCCCAGGGCTTTCATCGCCGTGTCCGTCGCCTGCCACCACTGCTCGGGATCTTGTTCCGACCACAGCGGATGCGGACGCGAGACGGTAAGCTTTTCGGTATGCGATGCCACCACATCACCCTGCTCATTGAGCAGAATGGCTTTGACGCCCGATGTCCCCAGATCGATGCCGATATACATACTCCCTCTCCTTAAACGCGCGCCACGGCTGAGCGTGGCGCGAACAGAGCATCCTGGTGGCGACCCCGGTCACGCCGGACGCCGCCGCATGATTACTTGTCAAACAGATAATGGTTGACCAGGTTTTCCAGTTGTTCCTGCTGGCCGCTGCGATGGTGCGGCGCCAGCTGATGCTGAACGGCATACTGGGCAATGTCGCTGAGGGTCATCTGCCCGTTCAGGATCTGCTGCCCCAGCTCGCCGTTCCAGCCGGCGTAGCGTTTGGCCACGCGTTTATCCAGCTCACCGTCCTCGATCATCCGCGCCGCGACCTTCAGCGACAGCGCCATGGTATCCATCGCGCCGATATGGCCATAGAACAGATCGTATTTGTCGGTGCTCTGACGGCGCACTTTCGCATCAAAATTGAGGCCGCCGGTGGTGAAGCCGCCCGCTTTGAGAATTTCATACATCACCAGCGCGTTCTCTTCGACGCTGTTCGGGAACTGGTCGGTATCCCAGCCCAGCTGCGGATCGCCGCGGTTGGCGTCGACGGAACCGAACAGCCCCAGCGCGATGGCCGTCGCGATCTCATGATGGAACGAGTGGCCGGCGAGGGTCGCATGGTTGGCTTCAATGTTCAGTTTAATCTCTTTTTCCAGGCCAAACTGCTTGAGGAAGCCGTAAACGGTAGAGGCATCATAATCATACTGATGCTTGGTAGGCTCCTGCGGTTTGGGCTCGATCAGCAGCGTGCCTTTAAAGCCGATTTTGTGCTTATGCTCCACCACCAGCTGCATAAAGCGGCCAATCTGTTCACGCTCCTGGCGCAGGTCGGTATTCAGCAGGGTTTCATAGCCCTCGCGACCGCCCCACAGAACATAGTTTTCGCCGCCCAGCTGATGGGTGGCATTCATGGCGGTGACCACCTGGGTGGCCGCCCAGCTGAACACTTCCGGGTCCGGGTTGGTGGCCGCGCCAGCGCCGTAGCGCGGGTTGGTGAAGCAGTTTGCGGTCCCCCACAGAAGCTTGACGCCGCTCTGCTGCTGCTTCTCCGCCAGTACCTCGACCATCCGGGCGAAGTTATTGCTGTACTCCTTGAGCGAACTCCCTTCCGGCGAGACGTCAACGTCGTGGAAGCAGTAGTAAGGCACGTTGAGTTTATGGAAAAATTCGAACGCCACATCGGCTTTGCGTTTGGCCATCTCCAGGGCGTCGCCAGGCTGCTGCCATGGGCGATCGAAGGAGCCCACGCCAAACATATCGGCGCCATTCCAGCAGAAAGTGTGCCAGTAACAGGCCGCAAAACGCAGATGATCTTCCATCCGTTTGCCCAGCACCAGTTCATCCGGGTTGTAATGACGGAAAGCCAGCGGGTTAGTGGATTTCGGGCCTTCGTAACGAACGCGATCGAGTTGATCGAAATAGGTCTGCATAGAGAACTCCATATTCAGAGATGCGGCGAATAACCAATCAGGTACCCTAAATAATTCGAGTTGCAGGAAGGCGGCAGGAGCGCGAGTCCCCGATAACCAGGGGGCGAAGCAACGAATGTCACCAACACACCTACAACTTGAAGTATGACGGGTTTAAGCCAATATAGAATTTCGCTTTCATTTTCCTCAATTACGTTATTTCACACCGCCATTGAGAGAATCCACAAACGTGCGCTAGCTCGCAAAAAATAATATCTGCTCGTTCTTCTGCCGTCCTGTCAGAGAAGTCCAGTGCAATAATAAGAGTGTGCATGAATAAAATACGATCGCCGTCATAATTTACGCATTAAACGAAATTTCATAACCGCAAAATAAAAACCGGTAATTGCCAGCCCTGCTTTCCGCGTTAAGAATCTGTAACGTATCCGCAACCTCATGTATCAAACATTATTTTCCGTTCGTCTTACCTACCCTTACAAAAAAGGTATCGTTATTATGAAGATAAAGAACCTTTGCCTTACGCTTTGCGCCAGCTCCCTCCTGCTCGCCAGCATGGCGGGGATGGCGAAAGAAGTGAAGATTGGCATGGCCATCGACGATCTGCGTCTGGAGCGCTGGCAGAAAGACCGCGATATTTTCGTCAATAAAGCGGAATCCTTAGGCGCCAAAGTTTTTGTTCAGTCCGCCAATGGCAATGAAGAAACGCAAATGTCGCAAATTGAAAACATGATCAACCGCGGCGTCGATGTCTTAGTCATTATTCCTTATAACGGTCAGGTGCTCAGCAACGTTATTAAAGAGGCCAAACAGGAAGGTATTAAAGTCCTGGCCTATGATCGTATGATTAATAATGCTGATATTGATTTTTATATTTCTTTCGACAATGAAAAAGTCGGCGAAATGCAGGCGCAAAGCCTGGTCGACAAAGTGCCGCAGGGTAATTATTTCCTGATGGGCGGTTCGCCGGTGGATAATAATGCCAAACTGTTCCGCGCCGGGCAGATGAAGGTTCTCAAGCCGTATGTCGATGAGGGCAAAATTAAGATTGTCGGCGATCAGTGGGTTGACGGCTGGCTGCCGGAAAACGCGCTGAAAATAATGGAAAACGCGTTGACGGCGAATAATAACAAAATCGACGCCGTGGTTGCCTCCAATGACGCCACCGCCGGCGGCGCCATCCAGGCCTTAACCGCCCAGGGGCTGGCCGGCAAAGTGGCGATCTCCGGTCAGGATGCTGACCTGGCGGGCGTGAAGCGCATTATTTCCGGTACCCAGACGATGACCGTCTATAAACCGATTACCACCCTGGCCACCAACGCCGCCGAAATCGCCGTTGAGCTGGGCAACGATAAGCAGCCGAAGTCTGATACTACGCTGAATAACGGCTTAAAAGATGTCCCTTCGCGCCTGTTAACGCCAATTGAAGTGAATAAAGAGAATATCGACGCCACGGTGATTAAAGACGGTTTCCATAAAAAGAGTGAACTGTAATGGCTGACGCCCCGCTGCGGGGCGTCATTTTCATCCCGCCGGATATCACTTTTCGGAGTCTTTATGGCCTGGCTACTCGAAATGAAGAACATCACCAAAACCTTCGGCGCCGTTAAGGCCGTGGATAATGTCAGCCTGCGCCTGAACGCTGGCGAGGTGGTCTCGTTATGCGGTGAAAATGGTTCGGGAAAATCGACGCTGATGAAAGTGCTGTGCGGTATCTATCCGCACGGAAGCTATGAGGGGGAGATTATTTTTGCCGGCGAAACGCTGCAGGCAAACCATATTCGCGATACCGAACGCAAAGGCATCGCCATTATTCATCAGGAGCTGGCGCTGGTGAAACATCTCACCGTGCTGGAGAACATTTTCCTCGGCGCCGAGATCTCCCGCCACGGTCTGCTGGATTATGAAACCATGACGCTGCGCTGCCAGAAGCTGCTGGCGCAGGTCAATCTGCCCATTTCGCCCGACACCCGCGTCGGCGACCTCGGCCTCGGTCAGCAGCAGCTGGTGGAGATCGCCAAGGCGCTGAATAAACAGGTTCGCCTGCTGATCCTCGACGAACCGACCGCCTCCTTAACCGAACAAGAGACCGCGACGCTGCTGGCGATCGTTCGCGATCTGCAAAACCACGATATCGCCTGCATCTATATTTCGCACAAGCTCAATGAGGTCAAAGCGATCTCCGATACAATCTGCGTGATCCGCGACGGCCAGCACATCGGCACTCGCGACGCCAGCGGCATGAGCGAAGACGACATCATCACCATGATGGTTGGCCGGGAGCTCACCGCGCTCTATCCCAGCGAACCGCACGCCCACGGCGAGGAGATCCTGCGGGTCGAACACTTGACCGCCTGGCACCCGGTAAACCGTCATATTAAACGGGTCAACGACGTCTCGTTTTCCCTGCGTCGCGGGGAAATCCTTGGCATCGCCGGGCTGGTCGGCGCCGGACGGACCGAGGCGGTGCAGTGCCTGTTCGGCGTCTGGCCGGGGCGCTGGCAGGGGGAGATTTTTATTGATGGCCAGCCGGTCAGCATCACTAACTGTCAGCAGGCCATTGGCCACGGCATCGCCATGGTGCCGGAAGACCGCAAAAAAGACGGTATCGTGCCGGTAATGGCGGTAGGTAAGAACATTACCCTGGCAGCGCTCAGCCAGTTCACCGGCGCGATGAGCAGCCTGGACGACGCCGCCGAGCAGCACTGTATTGAGCAGTCCATTCAGCGATTGAAAATTAAAACCTCCTCGCCGGAGCTGGCGATTGGCCGCCTGAGCGGTGGCAACCAGCAAAAGGCGATTCTGGCCCGCTGTCTGCTGCTTAATCCGCGCATTCTGATCCTCGACGAACCCACCCGCGGCATCGATATCGGGGCGAAGTATGAAATTTATAAACTGATTAACCAGCTGGTGCAGCAGGGCATCGCGGTCATTGTCATTTCATCCGAACTGCCCGAGGTGCTTGGTCTTAGCGATCGGGTGCTGGTCATGCACGAAGGCAGGCTAAAAGCCAATTTGGTTAATCAACATCTGACCCAGGAACAGGTGATGGAAGCCGCGCTGAGGAGCGAACGCCATGTCGAAGAACACGTCGTCTGAAATCAAACTTACTCCAACCGCCCCTACCGCCCTGCCGGCGCTGAAGGGGCTTAACCTCCAGGTCTTCGTGATGATCGCCGCGATCGTCGTCATTATGCTGTTTTTCACCTGGGTTACCGATGGCGCCTACCTGAGCGCACGCAATATCTCCAACCTGCTGCGCCAGACGGCCATCACCGGCATCCTCGCCGTCGGCATGGTGTTTGTGATTATTTCGGCAGAAATCGACCTGTCCGTCGGCTCGATGATGGGGCTTCTCGGCGGCGCGGCAGCGATTTTTGACGTCTGGCTCGGCTGGCCGCTGCCGCTCACCATTCTGGTGACGCTGGTGATGGGCCTGCTGCTCGGCGCGTGGAACGGATGGTGGGTGGCCTATCGTAAGGTTCCCTCGTTTATCGTCACCCTCGCCGGGATGCTGGCGTTTCGCGGCATTCTGATCGGCATCACCAACGGGACCACCGTCTCGCCCACCAGCCCGGCGATGGCGCAGATCGGCCAAAGCTACCTGCCAGATGGCATTGGCTTTGGCATCGGCGTTGTCGGCATGGCAGCGTTCATTATCTGGCAGTGGCGCGGACGGATGCGCCGGCAGGCGTTAGGTCTGGCGACCGCGTCCTCCACCGCCGCTGTTGGCCGCCAGGCCATTACCGCGGTGATTGTGCTGGGCGCAATCTGGCTGCTCAATGACTATCGCGGTGTGCCGACGCCGGTACTGATCCTCGCCGCCCTGCTGCTGGCAGGGCTGTTCATGGCCACTCGTACCGCCTTTGGCCGCCGCATCTACGCCATCGGCGGCAACCTGGAGGCGGCACGCCTGTCCGGGATTAACGTCGAGCGTACCAAGCTGGCGGTGTTTGCCATTAACGGCCTGATGGTCGCCATTGCCGGACTGATCCTCAGCTCGCGCCTCGGCGCGGGGTCGCCCTCGGCGGGCAACATCGCCGAACTGGACGCCATCGCCGCCTGCGTTATCGGCGGCACCAGCCTGGCGGGCGGGATCGGCAGCGTCGCCGGGGCGGTAATGGGGGCGTTTATTATGTCGGCCCTGGATAACGGCATGAGCATGATGGACGTCGCCACCTTCTGGCAATATATCGTCAAAGGCGCCATTTTGCTGCTGGCGGTGTGGATGGACTCCGCCACCAAGCGGCGCGCGTAAGGAAGCGCTCTCTGAAGAATGTCTGAATTCTTTGCGCTACCGCCAAACTTCGCCATAAGGCGCTTGAAATATCTCGGGCATTAGCCGGTAGTGTATACCCAACAGCATTCGGGTTGCAGACGGCGCATCCCGGCCGCGTATCGCGTACGTGGCCGGGGTGAATGAGAAAGCCAGGCCATCGGCAACATCATGAATGAAGGGGTATGACCGGGGTTAGAGCAGGAACATCATCTATGTTTGAAAAGCGTCACCGTATTACGCTGTTATTCAACGCCAACAAAGCTTATGACCGTCAGGTGGTTGAGGGTGTCGGCGAGTATCTGCAGGCCTCCCAGCTGGAGTGGGATATCTTTATTGAAGAGGATTTTCGGGCGCGAATCGAAAACATCAAAGAGTGGTTAGGCGATGGCGTTATCGCCGACTATGACGATCCCGAAATCGAAAAGCTACTGGCCGATGTCAACGTCCCCATCGTCGGCGTCGGCGGCTCTTATCATCAGCCAGAGCAGTACCCGCCGGTCCACTATATCGCCACGGACAACGCCGCGCTGGTGGAAAGCGCCTTTCTTCATCTGAAGGAAAAAGGAGTACACCGCTTCGCGTTTTACGGACTCCCCACCTCCAGCGGTAAACGCTGGGCAGTAGAGCGCGAGTACGCCTTCTGCCAGTTGGTGGCGAAGGAGAAGTATCGCGGCGTGGTCTACCAGGGGCTGGAGACGGCGCCGGAAAACTGGCAGCACGCGCAAAACCGGCTCGCCGACTGGTTGCAAACGCTGCCGCCGCAAACCGGCATCATCGCCGTCACCGACGCCCGCGCCCGCCACGTCCTGCAGGCCTGCGAGCTGCTGCATATCCCGGTGCCAGAGAAACTGTGCGTTATTGGCATCGATAACGAAGAGCTGACCCGCTATCTCTCTCGCGTCGCCCTCTCCTCCGTCGCCCAGGGCACCCGCCAGATGGGTTATCAGGCGGCAAAATTACTCCACCGGCTGCTGAATAACGAGGCGCTCCCGCTGCAGCGCCAGCTGATCCCGCCGATGCGCGTCGTTGAGCGACGCTCCACCGACTACCGGTCGTTAAACGACCCCTCCGTGATTCAGGCGATGCATTACATTCGCAACAACGCCTGCAAAGGTATCAAGGTGGAGCAGGTGCTCGACGCCGTCGGCATTTCACGCTCCAACCTGGAGAAACGCTTTAAAGAGGAAGTGGGGGAGACCATCCACACGGTGATCCACAGCGAGAAACTGGAAAAGGCGCGCAGCCTGCTGGTGTCCACCAGCCTGTCGATCAATGAGATTTCGCAGATGTGCGGCTACCCGTCGCTGCAATATTTCTATTCGGTGTTTAAGAAGGAGTACGACGTGACGCCGAAAGAGTACCGTGACCGGCACAGTGAAGTCATGATGTAGAGAGCAAAGAAAAATGCCCGGGCTTGCGCGCCGGGCATTAATAATGACGTAGATAAGCACATTACATGTGCGCGGCAATTAACCGCTGGTTATCCTGATACATCGCGAAGAGATAGTTGTTGTAGCTCGACCCTTTGGTCGAATACCCCTTCAGCTTATGAATCATGGTGCTGGCCGTTACTTCCTGATCCGCCTTACGCAGCTGCAGGCGCGATTTGCGGAAAGAGGAATAGGCCGGGTGGGTGTTCAGGTTGGTGACGTAAGCCTGCACCGACTGCTCCACCGACTCAAACTGCGAGTAGCCTTTCATCGCGCCGCGGCAGCGACCAGCGCCGCACTTCATGCCGAACAGATTGTTGTTCTCACGCGCCAGCTTAGAGGTACCCCAGCCACTTTCCGCCGCCGCCATGGTCGCAACCATGCTGTTCGGAATAATGTCGACACGCTCAAGCAGCGCGTTCCATGGCACATGACGCGTATTGCCTGACCACTTCACCTTGTAACGCGTCGCGATATCTTTCAGGCGCGCCTTTTCGCTCGGCGACCAGCGAGCATCGTACTGCTTGGAAACAAGCCAGTTACGATCCGCAGTAATCGCCTGATTCTGCTTGGTAATATAAGGCATGACCGTCCGGAGAAACGCTTTTTTCCTTGGTGTTCCGGAAGGGTATTTTCGCAAGTCAGGAAGTGAACTGCTCTTTACACTATTGCGAGAATACTCTTGTTTACTGCTTACCTTAGTACTACTGATCTTCTTAACCGTTGGGGCTTTATGACTCTTTGTTGCTGTGTGCGTTGTTGCCAACACACTACCTGAAAAGACGCAGGTTAGTAACATAAGTATGGCGGCCCCATATCGTCGTATGGGATTCGATATCATCAGGTCTCCTGGTCGGATATATGCATTCCAACACCTTGTTTTTCACAAAAAAACGATAGCTGAATCGCTAATAGTATCAAAAATACGCACTGAGGGCATCAACAGAAATAGTCCAATTCCGAATTGCTGTCATCTGAAATCGGTTTCTGCGCCGCATCGCCAGCGCGAAAATGCTAGCTTCGTCTCATTTTTAGCCTATTTTTTGAGCGGTGTCACTCACCCCTTTTCATCCTCCTGGTAAAACGTCCGCCGGGAGGAGTTCACCCTTGCGGCAACAAGGCACACTAGATAAAAACCGCTCAAGGATCCCGCAATGAAACTCGCTGCGCTTGCCACGTTATTCGTGCCTGGGATGGCCTTTGCCGCCTGGACCACTGCCGACTTCCCTGCTTTCACCGAAGAAGGGACGGGCCGCTTCATCAGCCAGAAAGTGGTTGAGAAGGGTACACGTCCCCTGCAGCTAAATTTTGACCAACAGTGCTGGCAGCCTTCCGGCGGCATTAAGCTCAACCAGATGCTCTCCATGGAACCCTGTCGCGGCACGCCGCCGCAATGGCGCATCTTCCGCCAGGGCCTGTATACCCTGGAGGTGGATACCCGCTCCGGCACGCCGACGATGATGATTTCGCTGGAGGAAAAAGAGGCCAGCGCCGCAGCACCGCAGATCCGCCAGTGTCCGAAGTGGGATGGAAAACCTCTGACCATCGACGTTAGCAAAACCTTCGCCGAGGGCAGTAAGGTTCGCGATTTTTACAGCGGCAATGTCGCGACTGTCAGCGGCGGCAAAATCACTCTGCAGCCCGCCTTCGGCAGCAATGGCCTGCTGCTGCTTGAGCGCGCCGAGACGGCCGCGCCGGCGCCGTTCGACTGGCACAACGCCACCGTCTACTTCGTCCTGACCGACCGCTTCGTGAACGGTAACCCGGCCAACGACAATAGCTATGGCCGACATAAAGACGGCATGCAGGAGATAGGTACCTTCCACGGCGGCGACCTGCAGGGATTAACCAGCAAGCTGGATTATCTGCAGCAGATGGGGGTCAATGCCCTGTGGATCAGCTCCCCGCTCGAGCAGATCCACGGCTGGGTCGGCGGCGGGACGAAAGGCGATTTCCCGCACTACGCCTACCACGGCTATTACACTCAGGACTGGTCGAAACTGGACGCCAACATGGGGACCGAAGCGGATCTCCGCCGGCTGGTGGATGAAGCGCATAAGCGCGGAATACGTATTCTGTTCGACGTGGTGATGAACCATACCGGCTACGCCACCCTGGCCGACATGCAGGAGTTCCAGTTCGGCTCCCTGTATCTGCAAGGGGATGAGCTGAAAAAAACCCTCGGCGAGCGCTGGACGGACTGGAAGCCCGGCGCGGGCCAGACCTGGCACAGCTTTAACGACTATATCAACTTCAGCGACAAGGCCGGTTGGGAGAAGTGGTGGGGTAAGAAGTGGATCCGCACCGATATCGGCGATTACGACAACCCGGGCTATGACGACCTCACCATGTCGCTGGCCTTCCTGCCGGACCTGAAAACCGAATCGAAGGAGGCGTCGGGCCTGCCGAACTTCTATAGCCATAAACCGGACACTGCGGCGAAGGCGATCCCGGGCTATACGCCGCGCGACTACCTGACGCACTGGCTGAGCCAGTGGGTGCGCGACTACGGCATCGACGGCTTCCGCGTCGATACCGCTAAACATGTGGAGATGGATGCCTGGCAGCAGTTAAAAACCCAGGCCACCGCCGCGCTGGCGGAGTGGAAAAAAGCCAATCCGGATAAAGCGCTGGATGCGGCGCCGTTCTGGATGACCGGGGAAGCCTGGGGACACGGGGTGATGGAGAGCGATTACTATCGCCACGGTTTTGATGCGATGATCAATTTCGACTATCAGGACCAGGCGGCGAAAGCGGCGACCTGCATGGCCAACATTGACCTCACCTGGCAGCAAATGGCGGACAAGCTGCAGAGCTTCAACGTGCTGAGCTACCTCTCCTCACACGATACGCGCCTGTTCCGCGAAGGTGGCACCACGGCGGCAGAGCTGCTGCTGCTGGCCCCTGGCGCCGTGCAGATCTTCTATGGTGACGAGTCGTCGCGCCCGCTCGGCCCCACCGGCTCGGACCCGCTGCAGGGCACCCGTTCAGAGATGAACTGGCAGGATGTTAACGGTAAAGCGGCCCGCAGCGTTACCCACTGGCAGAAGATTGGCCAGTTCCGCGCGCGCCATCCGGCGATCGGCATGGGCAAACAGACAACGCTGTCGATGCCGCGGGGTTACGGATTCGTGCGCGAGAGCGGTGAAGACAAAGTGATGGTCATCTGGGCCGGACAACAGCAGTAATACAGGAGTGGCTCCCTGCCCGGCGGGGAGCCATTCAGAACAATACGCTGATAAAATATCGATTCACAGGATAAAAACAAAAATACCCCTCTTCCCTTCGATTTGCACCACGCTGGCGCTGGCGTTATGGTTAGCCACTTTCCAGAACCACCGACAGACGATTCGCGATGACATTTTCCCTTTTCGGCGACAAATTCACCCGTCATTCAGGCATTACCCGCCTGATGGAAGACCTTAATGACGGTCTGCGCACGCCGGGCGCTATTATGCTGGGCGGCGGCAACCCCGCTCAGATCCCGGAGATGAATGACTACTTCCAGCAGTTGCTCTCCGACATGCTGGATAATGGCAAAGCCCTTGATGCGCTTTGTAATTATGATGGTCCGCAGGGCAAGAGCGAGCTGCTGAGCCTGCTGGCGAAGATGCTGCGCGACGAACTGGGCTGGGAGATAGAACCACAGAATATTGCGCTAACAAACGGCAGTCAGAGCGCATTTTTCTACTTATTTAATCTGTTCGCAGGGCGTCGGGCAGATGGCACCACCCGCAAGGTGCTGTTCCCGCTGACGCCGGAATATATCGGCTATGCCGATGCCGGCCTGGAAGAGGATCTGTTCGTTGCCACCCGGCCGAATATCGAACTGCTGCCGGAAGGCCAGTTCAAGTACCACGTTGATTTTGAGCATCTGCAGGTGACGGAGGAGACCGGGATGATCTGCGTCTCGCGTCCCACCAACCCGACCGGCAACGTCATCACTGATGAAGAGCTGATCAAACTGGATGCGCTGGCGAATCAGCACGGGGTCCCGCTGGTGATTGATAACGCCTACGGCGTGCCGTTCCCGGGCATAATCTTCAGCAACGCCCGACCGCTGTGGAATCCGAACATCGTGCTGTGTATGAGCCTGTCCAAGCTCGGCCTGCCGGGCAGCCGCTGCGGGATTATCATCGCCAACGAGAAAATCATTACCGCCATCAGCAACATGAACGGCATTATCAGCCTCGCGCCCGGCGGTATCGGGCCGGCAATGATGTGTGAAATGATTAAACGTCAGGATCTGCTGCGCCTGTCAGAGACAGTGATCAAACCCTTCTATTACCAGCGGGTGCAGGAGACCATCGCCATTATTCGCCGCTATCTGCCGGAGGAGCGCTGCCTTATTCACAAACCGGAGGGGGCGATCTTCCTCTGGCTGTGGTTTAAGGATCTGCCGATCTCCACCGAGCTGCTGTATCAGCGGCTGAAAAAGCGCGGCGTGCTGATGGTGCCGGGGGATTACTTCTTCCCGGGACTCGATAAACCGTGGCCGCATACCCACCAGTGCATGCGCATGAACTATGTGCCGGACCCGCAAAAAATCGAGGCCGGGGTGAAAATTCTCGCCGAAGAGGTTGAATTCGCCTGGCGCGAACAGGAAGCGTAATTCCTGACGCTGCTGACGGGTAACGTCCGTCGGCGGACCCGCTCACGCCAGCGCAAGCCGCTGGCGTTTTTGCGCGCATAGCGCCTCCAGCTCCGCGGGAGCCATCACCCGCAGCGCCTGCGTCGGGCAGGCGGCTACGCAGGCCGGCCCCTCGGCGCGGTGGTGGCATAAATCGCATTTCAGCGCCTGCGCCTGCTGGTTCACCACCGTGACGGTCATCGCGCCGTACGGGCAGGCCACCATGCAGCTTTTACAGCCGATGCAGCGGCGCTGATCGACCCACCAGACGTCCTCCTCCAGACGAATCGCCCCCTGCGGGCAGACGCTGGCGCAGGGCGCATCCTCGCACTGCCGACAGGCCGTCGCCGTTGATATCTCGCCGCTTTTCACCACCCGGATCCGCGGCGCGAAATGGCTTGTCGACAGCATGGACACATCCTGCGCCTGCTGGTGCGCCACCGCGCAGGCCACTTCACAGGTACGACAGCCAATACACTGTTGGGCATTAGCAATAAGAAACCGGTTCATCCTCTGCTCCCTGGGGATAAAACCGCAGGGTGCCAGAATAGTCCCTGCCCGCGCTTTGATCCTGAATGGAATCAGCGCTGTTTTTAGTCACTAGCACAACTGATTTTTCATTACGCTGAATTAATGTGCTCCTTACAGTAGCGGCGCTTCCAGGCGGCAGGCGTGAGGCTGGTGTGCTTACGAAAGATCTTGCGAAAATAACCGACGTCATTAAAGCCACACTGACCCGCGACTTCGGTCAACGACAGTGAATCGCTGATCAACAGCTTTTCCGCCGCTCTGACCCGCTGACGATGGATCGCTTCGGTCAACGTCACGCGGAAAACGTGACGATACACGCGTCCTAAATAGTCAGCATTACAGTGCAGCTCTTTCGCCAGCGTCGAGGCTGAAACAGGCAAGTGGTAACGGGTATGGATGATCTGCTGCGCTTTCCAGGCCAGCGCAGCGCCGGGACTGTCGTCCGGTTTTTCGCTTGCCGCCGCAGCAATCTGCTGCAGTATCAGCAATAACAGGAGCTCCAGCGCCAGGCTGCGGTGAATGTTCTCCTGTTCACGAAGAAACTGGCGAAACAGCGAAATAATGTATTGTGGATCGCTGACGCGGGTATGTTGCGGAACGTTAAGCAGCGCTGGCGGCAGAGACCGGACACTCTCCGTCAGTACTTCAAAATGCAGCCAATAAAATTTCAGGTCGGCGGGAAATTCCCCCACCCCAACATGAGAACGTTCTGGCCACAGCAATAAACTTTCCCCTGCATTAACGTTAAATATTTCATCCTCTTCGCAAATCGTTAACGTTCCCTTTTCGACAAAAATAATTTCCCAGGATTGCAGTTTACGCGCCGGATGGCTGCCGACGCCACGGGAAATAAATAAGCCGCCATTTTGTACGCGAATCGGAAGAGACATGGATAATTCAAGCATATATATTTAATTTTCCGCTAACGAAACGATAAAACATCTCTTTCCAACTGATTATTAATCATAAATTAACGCCTTTCCGGATCGGAATCACATTTTTATGACAAAGTCGGAATCGTTCTCTTTTTATACTTTTCCCTTCCCTTGTTGCCTCGTTTATTCGGTGCAAAATAATTAATGTATTTGCAAAAGACAAAAAATGTCCGCCGGCCAGACAGCGGAATAATTCTGAACATTCTCTTCGGGAGTTATTTATGACTACGGCTCCGATTACGACAAGCGACCTCACGAAGCACATGCAGGACGACAAATTATCTCTCCGTGAAAAAATAGGCTATGGTCTGGGCGACGCCGGTGGAACGGTCATCACCTGCCTGATCATGAACTTTCTCACTTTTTTCTATACTGACGTCTTTGGGCTCACCCCGGCGCTGGTCGGTACTCTGTTCCTTGCGCTGCGCGTGTTTGATGCTATTTCCGATCCGATCATGGGCGTCCTCGCCGATCGGACCCAAAGCCGATGGGGACGTTTTCGCCCCTGGCAGCTATGGATTGCGGTTCCTATTGCAGCGATCGGCGTGCTGACCTTTACCGTGCCGGATGCCGGCATGGGGGTAAAAATCGCCTGGGCCTTCGGCACTTACCTGCTGCTTTCAGTCAGCTATACCGCGATTAACGTCCCTTACTGCGCGCTCATTAATACGATGACCACTCGCCATAGCGAGGTGATCTCCTGCCAGGCATGGCGCTTTGTCCTATGCGGCGTGGCAGGATTCCTGGTCTCCGTGGGCCTGCCGTGGTTGGTTAAAGCGCTCGGTCAGGGGAATACCGCCCAGGGTTATCAGTATGGTGTCGGCGTACTGTGCGCCATCGCGGCGGTGATGTTTTTGTGCTGCTTTTTCTGGGTACGTGAGCGTGTTTCCCTGGAGATGCTCGGCAAATTCACCCTGCGCGAACATATCGCCGGTCTGCGTAAAAACGATCAGTTGTTACTCATGCTGGCGATGTCATTCCTGTTGATCAACGTGTTTAACATTCGCGGTGGCGGCTACATGTACTTCATTACCTATGTACTGGGCGGCTCTACTGGCTATACATCGCTGTTTTTCACCATGGTCACCTTTTCCTCGATTCTGGGCGCCGCGATCGTCAATTGGCTGTCGCGCCACGTTGATACCGTCAAGCTCTATTACTACACCAATCTGGTATTGGCCTTACTGGCGGTGGGGATGTGGTTCCTGCCAACCGGTCCGTCCTGGCAAACGCTATGGCTGGCGGTCATTCTCGGCAATGGCATCATCCTGGGCTTTACCCTACCGCTGCATTTTTCGTTGATGGCCTTCTCTGATGATTATGGCGAATGGAAGACGGGTGTCCGTTCGTCAGGGATGAACTTTGCTTTCAACCTGTTCTTTATCAAGCTGGCATGGGCCTCCAGTGCGGGCATTATCAGCCTGGTATTTATCTACGTTGCTTATCAACCCGGCGCCAGCAACCAGACTCCATCCTCACTATCGGGGATCACGGCGATGGAAACCCTGCTGCCCGCGCTGTTCCATCTGTTGCTGGCCTTCGCTATCCGCGCCTGTAAGCTCAACAATCCCATGATGTCGCGCATTGCAACCGATCTGCGCGCACGTCACATTCAGTCTTAAGGAGAAATCATGGAAGTCGATCTGCACAAACTGAAAGTTAACGATCCGTTTCTGGGTCAGTATCAGCAACTGGTGCGTGATGTCGTCATTCCCTATCAGTGGGATGCCCTCAATGACCGGATCGCCGAGGCTGAACCCAGCCATGCGATAGAAAACTTCCGTATCGCCGCAGGTCAGCAGGCAGGGGAATTCTACGGAATGGTGTTCCAGGATAGCGATGTGGCGAAATGGCTGGAGGCCGTCGCCTGGTCATTGTGTCAGAAGCCAGATGCGGAACTGGAAAAAACCGCCGACGAGGTGATTGAGCTGATTGCCGCCGCGCAATGTGAAGATGGTTATCTGAACACCTATTTTACGGTGAAAGCGCCCGGGGAACGCTGGACCAATCTCGCCGAATGCCATGAATTGTACTGTGCCGGTCACCTGATTGAAGCTGGGGTGGCATTCTTCCAGGCGACCAGTAAACGCCGCCTGCTGGAGGTGGCATGTCGCCTCGCCGATCATATCGACAGCATGTTTGGTCCCGACGACAATCAGCTGCACGGCTACCCGGGACACCCTGAAATAGAGCTAGCGTTAATGCGTTTGTACGATGTGACTCAGGAACCACGCTATATGGCGCTGGCTAATTACTTCGTTGAACAGCGTGGGACACAGCCGCATTTCTATGACATCGAGTATGAAAAACGCGGCAAAACTTCCTTCTGGAATACCTATGGGCCGGCGTGGATGGTGATGGATAAACCCTACAGCCAGGCGCATTTGCCGCTTGCCGAACAGACCACCGCTGTGGGTCACGCGGTTCGCTTTGTTTATTTAATGGCCGGCGTAGCGCACCTTGCGCGCCTGAGCAAGAACGAAGGCAAACGCCAGGATTGCCTGCGGTTATGGAAAAACATGGTCCAGCGTCAGCTGTATATTACGGGCGGCATTGGCTCACAGAGCAGCGGGGAAGCCTTCAGCAGCGATTACGACCTGCCGAATGATACCGTTTATGCGGAAAGCTGCGCCTCTATCGGGCTGATGATGTTCGCGCGCCGCATGCTGGAACTGGAAGCCGACAGCCAATATGCTGATGTAATGGAGCGCGCGCTGTACAATACCGTTCTGGGCGGTATGGCGCTGGACGGTAAACATTTCTTTTACGTCAACCCCTTGGAAGTGCAGCCTAAGTCTTTAAAATTCAATCATATTTATGACCATGTTAAGCCTGTTCGTCAGCGTTGGTTCGGCTGTGCCTGCTGCCCACCGAATATCGCTCGTCTTCTGACCTCACTGGGGCATTATATCTACACGCCACGCGAGGAGGCGTTGTATATCAATCTCTATGTCGGCAATCAGGTCGAGATCCCGGTTGGGGAAAAGACGTTACGCCTGCGTATCAGCGGTGACTATCCCTGGCGGGAACAGGTCAAAATTGTCATCGAATCACCGTCAACAGTGAACCATACGCTGGCGCTGCGTCTACCTGACTGGTGCGAGGGTCCGCACATCACCCTGAACGGCGCGCCGGTCACGCAGGATATTCGCCAGGGCTATCTGCATATCCATCATCTCTGGCAGGAAGGTGACACCCTGATGCTTACCTTGCCGATGCCGGTTCGCCGGGTATATGGCAATCCGCTTGTTCGTCACCAGGCAGGCCAGGTCGCGCTGCAGCGCGGTCCACTGGTCTATTGTCTCGAACAAGCTGATAACGGCGAAGCGCTGCATAACCTGCTGCTGCCACGCGATGCCAGGTTCACGGTGTTTGAAGGAAAGGGGCTGTTTGCTCGCAACATGTTGATTCAGGCTCCAGGCTACAGAAAACATGCAGAAAACGCCGACGCGCAGAATCTCTGGAGCTACGATCACCCGCTGGCCACCCCCCATTCACAGACGCTGACCTTTATTCCCTGGTTTAGCTGGGCAAACCGCGGAGAAGGCGAAATGCGTATCTGGGTACGGGAAGCCGAATAAGGCCCGGCACAGTGCGACCTCCTCTTCCCCGGCAACACAGCGTTCGCTGTCCGCCGGGGAGCAGGCGTTAATGATTACAGAAACAACGCCTTATCGCGCAGGATATGATCGTTGCCGCGACGGCGGGTGAAGCCAATCCGATCGAAATACTCCAGGATCTGGATCGCCAGCTTCCGCCCTACGTTTAAGGTATCGCGAAAATCCGCCGCGCAGGTTGACCCGCGCAGTTGATCCAGCTCGCGCACCCGCTGGGCGAACTGCACAATGCGATCGTTGCGGTAGTAACGATCCTTGACGATCGCGGTAATTATCCCCTGCTGCGCCGCCTGGCGCAGCACCGCGCGCATCAGGGACTCTTCCACATGGACTTCGCGCGCGAGATCGCGCACCCACCAGGGATCATCGCCGAACAGGGTCTCCACCTTCTGCCAGACCGCCTGCTGCTCGTCGGTAAACCCGGCTTTATGCTCGGGCAGATGCAGCCAGCCGTGATGGCTGCGGACTAAGCCGCTCTCGCGCATCTGCTCAATCAGCAGCAGCACCAGCGCTTCATCTTCCATCGGCAGCGCGATGCGGCGCAGACGCTCCCGGCCAGGGCCGGGCTCGTCGCGATGCTGTTCATGGTAGCGCGCCAGGGCATCCAACAATTTTCGCTGCCAGCGGGCGGCAAGCGGCGCGCTAAGCAAGCGCTGTCCGGCCTGCAGATAGTCAGGCCGCTGGATCAAGGCCGCCATTCCGGTTTCACTCAGCTGCCGAGCCCAGGCGAAGCGCTCAAGCCGGACGGCGTCCCGCTGCAGATGCAGCTCCAGGGCCTGCGCATCGTCAGCGCCAACCGCCGCCAGGGCGTGCAACCACTGCAAATACTCCGGTTTACGCTTGCCGCGGCGCGGGGGATCCAGCGTCACCACTCGTGCGCCGGCCAACGTCAAGCGAGCAGAGATATCGCGTAGTACCAGCCGGTCGTTATCCGCCAGCCACAGCGGGGTATCCAGCACCAGCTCCGCCAGGTCGCCCTCAAGGAGCGACACCCGGCCGGTGATGTGGCTGGCAGCGTGGTGAATATGCAGCGGCTGCCACTGGCTGAGCGGCGTATGGCACTGCAGTTCGACAATCACCCGCTCTGCAGGCTCCGGCGGCGGGGAAGAGAGCAGCCAGTCGCCGCGGTGCAATGCCTCTTTCTGCGCATCGCCGACAATGTTCAGCGCAATACGCTGCCCGGCTTGCGCCTGCTCAACCGCTTGATTCTGGGCATGCAGACCGCGGACGCGCATCGGCGTGTTGACGCCGGTAAGCCACAGGGTATCCCCGACCCGTACTTCGCCGGAGAGCGCCGTCCCGGTGACCACCAGCCCCGCCCCTTTGACGGTGAAAGCGCGATCCAGCGCCAGGCGAAAACGCCGCTGCTGCGGATGGGGGCGCTCCGCAAGCTGCAGCAGATGGCTGCGCAGTTCGGCAATACCGAGGTTTTCCACCGCCGCGGTGGGGAAGAAAGCGGCGGCGTCAAAGCCAAGTTCGCGCAGGGCCTGCTCGACCTCCGCCTGAACCTCCGCCACCCGGGCGGCCGTCACGCGGTCCGTCTTGGTGAGCGCCACGGTCAGCGTCGGCTTTCCGGTCAGCTGCAGGATCGCCAGGTGTTCGCGGGTTTGCGCCATCACCCCGTCATCGCAGGCCACCACCAGCAGCGCATGGTCGATCCCACCCACCCCCGCCAGCATGTTGGACAAAAACTTTTCGTGCCCGGGCACGTCAATAAACCCCAGCACCCGCCCGTCCGGCTGCGGCCAGTAGGCATAGCCGAGATCGATCGTCATTCCCCGCGCTTTCTCTTCCGGCAGACGATCGGCATTCACGCCGGTTATCGCCTGCAGCAGCGTCGTTTTGCCGTGGTCAACATGTCCAGCGGTGGCAATAATCATCGTAACAACATCTCCATAAACCGGGTTTCATCTTCCAGACAGCGCAGATCCAGCCAGAGCCGGCCGTCATAAATGCGGCCAATCACCGGGCATGGCAGCCTGCGCCAGCGGGCCGCCAAAGCCTCCAGCCGGCTGCCGCGGCCGTCATGGGGGGTAAAGGTCAACGCCGCGCCAGGCAGACGGTCGACGGGTAACGAGCCGCTGCCAATCTGCGACTGGCAGGCTGCCACGTTGACGGCAAAATCAGCATAGTGTGCCGCCAGGGCAGGCTGCAGGCGTTCAGCCTGCCGGCGGATCTCGTCCGCCGGGCGGGTGAGCAGGCGCAGCGTCGGTAAGGTTTCCCGCAGCGCTTCCGGATGCTGATAGAGGCGCAGCGTGGCTTCCAGCGCCGCGAGAGTCATTTTATCCGCGCGCAGGGCCCGCTTCAGCGGATGGCTCTGCAGGCGGGCAATCAGCGCGCGTTTGCCGACGATAATTCCGGCCTGCGGGCCGCCGAGCAGCTTGTCGCCAGAGAAACTGACCAGGCTCACCCCGGCGGCGATCATCTCTTGCGGCATCGGCTCCTTCGGCAGGCCATACTGACTGAGATCCACCAGCGACCCGCTGCCCAGGTCGGCCACTACCGGGACGTCCAGCTCGCGGCCGATGACCGCCAGCTCCGCTTCGTCGACGGCTTTGGTAAAGCCTTCAATGCTGTAGTTGCTGGTGTGGACCTTCATCAGCAGGGCGGTATTGTCATTCACCGCCTGGCGATAGTCTTTGGCGTGGGTGCGGTTGGTGGTGCCCACTTCGTGCAGCTGACAACCTGCCTGACGCATCACGTCGGGAATGCGGAACGCCCCGCCGATCTCCACCAGCTCGCCGCGGGAGACCACCACCTCCCTGCCGCTGGCGGTGGCCGCCAGCATCAGCAGCACGGCCGCCGCGTTGTTGTTCACGATACAGGCATCTTCCGCGCCGGTGATCTGGCACAGCAGATCGGCAATAGCGCGATCGCGATGGCCGCGCCCGGCGTCGTCGAGATCATATTCGAGCGTCACCGGCGCGCGCATCGCGCTGACGACCGCCTCCACCGCCGCCTCAGCCTGGATGGCGCGCCCGAGATTGGTGTGCAGCACCGTACCGGTGAGATTAAACACCGGACGCAGGGCGCTCTGCCGGCTGGCGGTCAGCCGCTGCGCGCAGGCACTCAGCCAGTCATGGCTCCAGTCAGGCAGTGTCTGACACTGGCGGATCTGTTCCCGCGCCTCATCCAGCATCTGGCGCAGCTGCGTCACCACCTGCGAATGGCCGTGCTGCGCCAGCAGGGAGGAAAAAGCGGGGTCGCGGAGTAAGCGGTCAATGGCCGGAAGCCGGGTATAAAGCGCACGAATTTCGGTAGTCATGAATGGGCCTGGCGGTAAGTTATTTTCCCCCCTCCCGACGGGAGAGGGAGTCAACAATCAGCGGCGATTGTAACGCCTCCTTGCGCAAACTGTTACCTGCCTGGGTCAAGTCCGCGGCGGTTCGGTGCGCGCAAAGCTGGCGCGCTGGAACAGCGCATCCACCAACTTCACCAACTGCGGCCGGGTGGCGCACCAGCCCGGCGCCACCCGGCGAAAGTTCAGGTAGGCAATGGCGCAGGCCGTAGAGATGGTCGCCAGATTGACCTCGTCGCCGCGTAGCGTTCCGTCCGCCGCGCAGGCTTCCAGCCTGTCGAGGCCGCGCGCCACTTTCTCCCGCTGGCGGAGCAGCTCTTGCTCTGACTGTTGGGCCGCAGGGCGAGCTTTTTCGCGCACCAGCGCCTGGGCGGCCTCCATCACCCCATCTGCCAGCGCCTCAAGCTGGCGCATCCTGAGAGCGGCTCTGGGATCGGCGGGGATCATCGGCGGCGCCACGCCCAGCAGCTCGAGATACTGCGCGATAACCGGAGAATCAAACCAGCATTCGCCGTCATCTGTCACCAGCGCCGGCACTTTGCCCAGCGGGTTATAGCGCGACACGCCGTTGCTTTCGCTGTAGGGGGATTCGTTGACAAATTCAAAAGGGATGCGCTTTTCCAGCAAGATCACCGATATTTTGCGCACAAAGGGACTGGTGTAGCTGCCGATCAGTTTCATAGCCTGCTCCTTATCGCCAACAAAGATATGAGTATGGCTCAGGGCGAGGTAAAAGGCAGGTGAGCATCCCGCTCAAACTGCCGCCGATCGCATTAATGGTCGAGATAGAGGTAGTGCATCCAACTGGTCATGCGCAGCAGCACTTTACGCATCACCGAAACGTGGGCGAAATGGTCGGAGTAGACCGCCACCTGCGCATAGATGCCATCGGGTAGTGCATCGATTTCGGCATTCGGATCGAGCTCAATGGTCGCCAGCACGCCATCGCTGCCCGGCGTCACGGTCAGCGACTGCAACGCCCCCTGCGCCTGATAGGTTCCCCCCGGCACCACCGGTAAAATGCTCACCAGTTTGCCGTGGAATACCTGTCCGGGCAGGGCATTAAACACCGCTTCCGCGTCGTCGCCCTTCTCCAGCCTTAACAGCGAATTTTGCCTGAACTGGGCGACGATCAGCCTTTTTTGCTCAGGGATAAACACCATCACCGGCCGCAGCGGCAGCGAGGCAGCGTAGGTCCCCGGACGGATCAACACTTGAGTGATATACCCATCGCTGGGCGCCCGCACGGTAGTCTGGTCGAGATTGTACTTCGCCTCCGCCAGCTGGGCGCGCAGGCTAACCACCTGCGACTGCTCGCCGTTGATCATGCTATCCAGCTGGCTCTGGATCTGCGCCTGTTCCGCCACCGACGCCTTGACCAGCGCGTCCTGGGCCAGATAATTCTGCCGGGCGTTATCGATGTCGCTTTCTGAGAACGGATTCACCCGGGCCTGGCTCCCTTTCAGGTAACGTTGATAGTCTTTATATAAGCGATCGCGTTCCGCCGATACGCGGGTGGTGTTGGCCTGGGCTTCAGAGAGCTGCGCCTTGAGGGTGTTAATACTGTGCAGCGCTGTCACCAGGTCGGCCTGCAGACGGTCGACCCGCGCCTGATAGCGCGCCGGGTCAATAGTAAAAAGCACCTCGCCCTTTTTGACGCGCTGATTCGCTTTGTCGGTGACGCTGTCAACTACTCCGGTAACCTGCGGCGTGATAGGAATAGATATCACCGCCTTTTGCGCCAGAAAGGTGTAAGGGTGGTTATAATTCATTAATAAAATAAGCGCGCTAACAATAAATACGCCCCCCAGCGCCGCGGTGGGAACTGTCCATTTATTTACCGGTATTTTGAAAATTTTAAATATCGACCAGGCGATAGCCACGTAGGTCAAAATTATCAACAGATCCATAGTTTATTTCTCCGCCGCAGAGGTGGACTGTGGCCGCTGGATGGCCGCCACCTGATGTTCAAGGTCGCTCAGTCGTTGGCGAAGCTGTTGTATATCGCTTTCTTTTTCAGGTTCGTCGGGGTCCGTATTCGCCTTATGCTGCATGCCCCAGCCGCGCTCAGGTTGGTACAGCGTGGCCCATATCCATAAAAACGGCCAGATGACATGGAGAGTAAAAAGACTGACCCATCCGGCGACATGAATAGCATCGGAATGGGGGTGGTTGCGTTTTTTGGCAATCAAATAAGGAATATCGTGAATAACGATAATCCCATAAAAAATGACCAGAAAAACGAAGATCAGAACACCCAGCGCAAAATAATTGAGAAACATAATTCCCTCGGCTTTACGCTAATAATTTATATAAATTTTATTCACGCCCCACTGACATCCGGGCCGCTGATTTGAGCATAATTCACCCCTTTCATTTTTGCCATCCGGTGGAAAAAAGTTATTTAACCAACATGGTTGCTTAGTTACACAGCCACCTCGCCCTGGCCGCAAAACCGGGCCGAGATCACAGCGGCGAAAATCCACTGTGAAATTCTTTGTGATCAAAATCACAAACAAACAACAAAAACACGAAACAAAATTGTGACAAATATCACACAAAATCGCAGATTAGCGGCAAAAACGACGGTCTGTTGTTTTTTTACACAGCAATTATGTGATCGCAATCACTACAAAACCCATCGCGCCCCCTATATTCATGTGATCTATGTCACATAAAAAGGCGTTGGCTGGACAGCTAAACGATTCAGTGCCAGATTTCGCACTATCAATCAGGGCCCGGCTACCTCTGCCGCCACATTAACAACAAACCTCGGGCTTTTAGCCTGCGCGATACGCAAAACAGAAGAAGGGGTGTTTTATGTCATCCGATATCAAGATCAAAGTGCAAAGCTTTGGTCGTTTTCTCAGCAATATGGTGATGCCGAATATCGGCGCGTTTATCGCGTGGGGTATCATCACCGCGCTTTTCATTCCGACAGGGTGGTTGCCAAACGAAACGCTGGCGAAGCTGGTCGGTCCGATGATCACCTACCTGCTGCCGCTGCTGATCGGTTACACCGGCGGTAAATTAGTCGGCGGCGAACGTGGCGGCGTGGTCGGGGCGATCACCACCATGGGCGTTATCGTCGGCGCGGATATGCCGATGTTCCTCGGCTCCATGATTGCCGGCCCGCTGGGCGGCTACTGCATTAAGAAGTTCGATAACTGGGTCGACGGTAAGATCAAATCCGGTTTTGAAATGCTGGTGAATAACTTCTCCGCCGGCATCATCGGGATGATCCTCGCTATTCTTGCCTTCCTCGGCATCGGCCCGGCGGTAGAAGTTCTGTCGAAAATTCTGGCGGCTGGCGTTAACTTCATGGTGGCGCACGACATGCTGCCGCTGGCGTCTATCTTCGTGGAACCGGCGAAAATCCTGTTCCTTAACAACGCCATCAACCACGGTATCTTCTCGCCGCTGGGTATTCAGCAGTCCCACGAGCTGGGTAAATCCATCTTCTTCCTGATTGAAGCGAACCCGGGTCCGGGGATGGGCGTTCTGCTGGCGTACATGTTCTTTGGCCGCGGCAGCGCTAAACAGTCTGCAGGCGGGGCGGCTATCATCCACTTCCTGGGTGGTATCCATGAAATCTACTTCCCGTACGTGCTGATGAACCCGCGTCTGATCCTGGCCGTTATCCTCGGCGGGATGACCGGTGTCTTCACCCTGACCATCCTCAACGGCGGTCTGGTCTCTCCGGCTTCCCCGGGCTCTATCCTGGCGGTGCTGGCGATGACGCCGAAAGGAGCCTACTTCGCGAACATCGCAGCCATTATCGCCGCGATGGCGGTCTCCTTCGTGGTCTCTGCGGTTCTGCTGAAGACCAGCAAAGTCAAAGAAGAAGACGATATCGAAGCGGCAACCCGTCGTATGCATGACATGAAGGCGCAATCAAAAGGCGCCAACCCGCTGGCGGCAGGCAATGTCACCAACGACCTGAGCCATGTGCGGAAAATCATCGTCGCTTGCGACGCCGGGATGGGTTCCAGCGCCATGGGCGCCGGGGTACTACGCAAGAAAGTGCAGGATGCCGGCCTGAGCAACATCTCGGTCACCAACAGCGCGATCAATAATCTGCCGCCGGATGTTGACCTGGTGATCACCCACCGCGACCTGACCGAGCGCGCCATGCGCCAGGTACCGCAGGCGCAGCATATTTCGCTGACCAACTTCCTCGACAGCGGTCTCTACACCAGCCTGACCGAGCGTCTGGTGGCGGCCCAGCGCCACATCGACAACGAAGTCAAAGTCACTGATAGCCTGAAAGACAGCTTTGATGATACTGACAAAAACCTGTTCAAGCTGGGTGCGGATAACATCTTCCTCGGTCGCAAAGCGGCCACAAAAGAAGAAGCCATCCGCTTCGCCGGCGAGCAACTGGTGAAAGGCGGCTACGTTGAGCCGGAATATGTGCAGGCGATGCTGGACCGCGAAAAACTGACCTCGACCTATCTTGGCGAGTCCATCGCGGTGCCGCACGGCACCATCGAAGCGAAAGACCGCGTGCTGAAAACCGGCGTCGTCTTCTGCCAGTACCCGGAAGGGGTGCGCTTTGGGGAAGATGAAGACGATGTTGCCCGCCTGGTGATCGGCATCGCCGCCCGCAACAACGAGCACATTCAGGTGATTACCAGCCTGACCAACGCGCTGGATGACGAAACGGTGATTGAGCGACTGGCGAACACCACCAGCGTCGACGACGTACTGGCGCTGCTGAATAAATAAACAGACCGGTCCATTCCCTCTCCTTTTTGGAGAGGGTTTGGGTGAGGGGAAAAGCCTCACCCCAGCCCTCTCAGGTAAAAACATTAATTGAAGGTTACTACTATGAAAGCATTACATTTTGGCGCAGGTAATATCGGACGTGGCTTTATCGGTAAACTGCTGGCCGACGCGGGCATCGAACTGACGTTTGCCGATGTTAATCAGACCGTACTTGATGCCCTGAATGCCCGTCATAGCTACCAGGTTCACGTCGTTGGCGAAAATGAGCAGGTGGATACCGTCTCCGGCGTGAATGCCGTCAGCAGCATTGGCGACGAGGTCGTGGATCTGATCGCCAGCGTCGACCTGGTGACCACTGCCGTCGGTCCCGTGGTCCTTGAGCGCATCGCCCCGGCCATCGCCAAAGGGCTGGCGAAGCGCAAAGCGCAGGGCACCGAACGCTCGCTGAACATTATCGCCTGCGAAAATATGGTGCGCGGCACCACGCAGTTAAAAGGCCACGTATTTAACGCCCTGGCGGAGGAAGATAAGGCCTGGGTGGAAACCCATATCGGCTTCGTCGACTCCGCCGTTGACCGTATCGTGCCGCCATCGGCGTCCGCTACCCATGACCCGCTGGAAGTCACCGTGGAAACCTTCAGCGAATGGATCGTCGATAAAACCCAGTTCAAGGGCGAACTGCCGACCATCCCGGGAATGGAATTAACTGATAACCTGATGGCATTTGTCGAGCGCAAGCTCTTCACCTTGAACACCGGGCATGCTATAACCGCCTACCTCGGAAAACTGGCGGGCCACCAGACGATTCGCGATGCGATCCTCGACGAGAAAATTCGGGCCGTCGTGCAGGGCGCGATGGAGGAGAGCGGCGCGGTGCTGATCAAACGCTACGCCTTTGACCCGCAGAAGCACGCGGCTTATATCCAGAAAATTCTTGGCCGTTTCGAGAACCCGTACCTGAAAGACGATGTTGAGCGCGTTGGCCGTCAGCCGCTGCGCAAACTGAGCGCCGGCGACCGTTTAATTAAGCCGCTGCTGGGTACACTGGAATACGGCCTGCCGCACCGCAACCTGGTGAAAGGGATCGCGGCGGCGATGCATTTCCGTAGCGAAGACGATCCGCAGGCTCAGGAGCTGGCGGCGCTGATCGCCGACAAGGGGCCGCAGGCCGCGCTGGCCCAGATTTCCGGCCTTGACGCGGCAAGCGATGTCGTCGCGGAGGCCGTTAACGACTACAACGCGGTAAAATGATGCACAACCTGGCGCGACCAACGTCGCGCCCATTACGACTCCTGTCAGATATGCAGGCAATGATGGAAGAAACACAAGCATTTGAAAACCGTGTGCTTGAGCGTCTGAATGCTGGCAAAACCGTACGAAGCTTCCTGATCGCCACCGTCGAGCTGTTAACGGAAGCGGTCAATATTCTGGTGCTTCAGGTGTTCCGTAAAGACGACTACGCGGTGAAATACGCCGTCGAGCCCTTGCTGGAGGGCAGCGGGCCGCTCGGCGATCTCTCTGTACGCCTGAAGCTGATTTATGGCCTTGGGGTGATAAGTCGTGCCGAATATGAAGACGCCGAGCTGCTGATGGCCCTGCGCGAGGAGCTTAATCACGACGGCAATGAGTACAGCTTTACCGACGACGAAATTATCGGTCCGTTCGGCGAACTGCACTGCGTCGCCGCCCTGCCGCCAACGCCGCAGTTTGATGACAGCGACGCCGAACTGCTGGCAATGCAGAAACTGCGTTACCAGCAGATGGTGCGTTCAACGATGGTGTTGTCCCTGACTGAGCTGATTTCACGAATCAGCTTAAAAAAAGCCTTCCAGAAATCAACGCTCTGATTCCGGCTCCGTCTGGTCGCAGGTCGGCCGGTAAAGCTGACGATAATATTCCAGACGCTGCATAAACAACGCTTCCTTATCCTGCGGGATATCTCGCGGTACATGCTGCAGCCGCGGAGACTTTTTCAAATACTCCATAAACGCCTGACTGGAAGCCATAAAATCAACCGCTTTGTCGATTAAACGTGGTACGCCGTCGCCGATCTTTGCCATCACGTCCTCCTTTTGGGAATAATCTGATTAAGCATTAGCCAATTCACCGGCGTGGGTTAAGGAAAACGTGCTTATCTGCCGACCGGCTTCACAGAAATGAAATTAGAGCGGATATCAGAAAGAATATTAATAAAATTCAAATTATTAGCAGGTTCAGGTATCGTATTCTGACGGCGATTAACGGCGAATTTTTGATAAATAGCTATCAACAATAGCGGTCACGGCACATACTATAGGCGAATGAAGCCCCTTTATTAACAGATCAAATCACCATGAAAGAAGTCGAAAAGAATGAAATCAAACGTCTGAGCGATCGTCTCGACGCCATCCGCCACCAGCAGGCCGAGCTGTCGCTGGTGGAAGCCGCCGATAAATACGCTGAGCTGGAAAAAGAAAAAGCCACTCTGGAAACGGAGATTGAACGTCTGCGTTCCGTCCAGAGCCAGAAGCTGAGCAAAGAGGCGCAAAAGCTGATGAGCCTGCCGTTCCGTCGCGCGATTACCAAAAAAGAGCAGGCCGATATGGGCAAGCTGAAGAAAAGCGTCCGCGGCCTGGTGGTCGTCCATCCGATGACCGCCCTGGGCCGGGAAATGGGTCTGAAAGAGATGACCGGTTTCGCCCGCAGCGAATTCTAATCCCCAGCCCTCTCCGTCCGGAGAGGGTTATTCTGTCCTACCGCCACCCTTTTTCGTCCCCTGCTGGCAGATTGGTCCAACCAATAAATTCATCTACCCCCCAACAGTTCACAAATCCATCAAAATGCATCACAAACCCGTTGCCTAAGAGTAACATCTGGTTAACCATTCGTTGTCATCAACCCTGCAATCCCTAATTGGCCGGGCCAATTTTACCTAAGACGGATTCGGCAATGAGCGCAGACTCAGCCCACTCGTCCTGGCGGCCCGATGGAGACCCTGCATGAATCTCTGGCAACAAAACTACGATCCCGCCGGTAATATCTGGTTATCCAGTCTTATCGCATCGCTACCGATTCTGTTTTTCTTTTTTGCGCTGATTAAGCTCAAACTGAAAGGCTATCTCGCCGCTACCTGGACCGTTGCGATCGCCCTGGCCGTCGCATTGCTGTTCTATAAAATGCCGGTGGACCGTGCCCTGGCCTCGGTAGTGTATGGCTTCTTCTACGGACTGTGGCCCATCGCGTGGATTATTATCGCCGCGGTCTTTGTCTATAAAATCTCGGTGAAGACCGGACAGTTCGACATTATCCGCTCGTCGATCCTGTCGATTACGCCTGACCAACGCCTGCAGATGCTGATCGTCGGATTCTCGTTCGGCGCCTTTCTCGAAGGGGCAGCGGGGTTTGGCGCGCCGGTGGCGATTACCGCGGCGCTGCTGGTCGGACTCGGGTTTAACCCGCTGTATGCGGCTGGTCTGTGCCTGATCGTCAACACCGCGCCGGTGGCCTTCGGCGCGATGGGCATCCCAATCCTGGTGGCCGGCCAGGTAACCGGTATCGACAGCTTCGCCATCGGCCAGATGGTGGGCCGTCAGCTGCCGTTCCTGACCATTATCGTGCTGTTCTGGATCATGGCCATCATGGATGGCTGGCGGGGCATCAAAGAGACCTGGCCGGCGGTGATGGTCGCAGGCGGCTCGTTCGCTATCGCCCAGTACCTCAGCTCTAACTTCCTTGGCCCGGAGCTGCCAGACATCATCTCATCGCTGGTCTCCCTGGTCTGCCTGACCCTGTTCCTCAAACGCTGGCAGCCGGTGCGCATCTTCCGCTTTGGCGACATCGGCGCCTCGCAGGTGGATATGACGCTGGCCCGCACGCGCTACACCGCAGGACAAGTGATCCGCGCCTGGTCGCCGTTCCTGTTCCTGACCGCCACCGTAACCCTGTGGAGCGTGCCGCCGTTCAAAGCGCTGTTCGCACCGGGCGGCGCGATGTATGACTTCGTCATCAATTTTTCGGTGCCGTTCCTCGACAAAATGGTCGCCCGCATGCCGCCGGTGGTCAGCGCCGCGACGCCTTACGCCGCCATCTATAAGTTTGACTGGCTGTCGGCAACCGGCACCGCCATTCTGTTCGCCGCCCTGCTGTCCATCGTCTGGCTGCGTATGAAGCCGAAAGACGCGCTGACCACCTTCGCCGGGACGCTGAAGGACCTGGCGCTGCCGATCTACTCTATCGGCATGGTGCTGGCGTTCGCCTTTATCTCCAACTACTCCGGGCTGTCGTCAACCCTGGCCCTGGCGCTGGCCCATACCGGCCACGCGTTTACCTTCTTCTCGCCGTTCCTGGGCTGGCTGGGGGTATTCCTGACCGGTTCGGACACCTCGTCTAACGCCCTGTTCGCCGCGCTGCAGGCAACGGCGGCGCAGCAGATTGGCGTCTCCGATATCCTGCTGGTCGCGGCCAATACCACCGGCGGCGTCACCGGCAAGATGATTTCCCCACAGTCGATCGCCATCGCCTGCGCCGCGGTTGGCCTGGTGGGTAAAGAGTCGGATCTGTTCCGCTTTACCGTCAAACACAGCCTGATCTTCACCTGTATGGTGGGCCTGATCACCACGCTGCAGGCCTACGTTTTAACCTGGATGATCCCGTGATAGTGATGCCTAAACGCCTGGCCGACGATGTAGCCCGTCGCGTCCGGGCGCTGATTGAAGAACAACAGCTGGAGGCGGGCATGCGACTGCCCGCCGAGCGTCAGCTCGCCGCTCAGCTCGGCGTCTCGCGCAATTCCCTGCGCGAAGCGCTGGCGATGCTGGTCAATGAAGGGGTACTGCTGAGCCGTCGAGGCGGCGGCACTTTCGTCCGCTTTCAGCATGAACCGTGGTCGGAGCAAAACATCGTCCAGCCGCTGAAGACGCTACTAGCCGATGACCCTGACTACAGCTTCGACATCCTCGAGGCCCGCCACGCCATCGAAGCCAGCACCGCGTGGCACGCGGCGATGCGGGCCACCGACGCTGATAAAGAAAAAATTCGCCTGTGCTTTGAAGCGACCCAGAGCGAAGACCCGGATATCGCCTCGCAGGCGGACGTCCGCTTCCATCTGGCCATCGCCGAAGCCTCGCATAACGTGGTGCTCCTGCAAACCATGCGCGGCTTTTTCGACCTGCTGCACTCCTCCGTCAAGCAGAGCCGTCAGCGTATGTATCTGGTGCCGCCGGTATTTGCCCGCCTGACCGAACAGCACCAGGCCGTCATGGAGGCGATTGTCGCCGGCGACGCCGAGGCGGCGCGCCAGGCGATGATGGCCCACTTAGGCTTTGTCCACGCCACCATTAAACGTTTTGATGAAGACCAGGCCCGCCAGGCGCGAATTACCCGCCTGCCCGGCGATGCTATTGATAATTCCAGGGAGAATTCGTGATGATTATTTCCGCCGCCAGCGACTATCGCGCCGCCGCCCAGCGTATCCTGCCGCCTTTCCTGTTCCACTATATCGACGGCGGGGCTTACGCCGAACATACCCTGCGCCGCAACGTGGAAGATCTCTCCGACGTGGCGTTACGCCAGCGTATTCTGCGCAATATGTCGGACCTGAGCCTCGAGACCACCCTCTTCAACGAGAAGCTGGCGATGCCGACGGCGCTGGCGCCGGTGGGGCTGTGTGGGATGTACGCCCGCCGCGGCGAAGTGCAGGCCGCCGGCGCAGCGGATGACAAAGGTATTCCGTTTACCCTCTCCACCGTTTCCGTCTGCCCAATTGAAGAGGTCGCCCCGACCATCAAGCGGCCGATGTGGTTCCAGCTGTACGTTCTGCGCGACCGCGGCTTTATGCGCAATGCGCTGGAGCGCGCTAAGGCGGCGGGTTGTTCAACGCTGGTCTTTACCGTCGATATGCCGACCCCCGGCGCCCGCTACCGCGACGCCCATTCCGGCATGAGCGGCCCGAACGCCGCCCTGCGCCGCTACTGGCAGGCGGTCACCCATCCGCAGTGGGCATGGGACGTTGGCCTCAACGGCCGTCCGCACGATCTGGGGAATATCTCCGCCTATCTCGGCCAGCCGACCGGCCTGGAGGATTACATCGGCTGGCTGGCGAATAACTTCGATCCATCGATTTCATGGAAAGACCTCGAGTGGATCCGTGATTTCTGGGACGGTCCGATGGTGATCAAAGGGATCCTCGACCCGGAGGACGCCCGCGACGCGGTGCGCTTTGGCGCCGACGGTATTGTGGTCTCCAACCACGGCGGCCGCCAGCTTGACGGCGTGCTCTCCTCCGCTCGCGCCCTGCCGGCAATTGCCGACGCCGTGAAAGGCGACATTACCATTCTCGCCGACAGCGGCATCCGCAACGGTCTCGACGTCGTGCGGATGATCGCCCTGGGCGCCGACAGCGTACTGCTGGGCCGCGCTTACCTGTACGCCCTGGCGACCCATGGCAAGCAGGGGGTGGCGAATCTGCTGAATCTAATCGAGAAAGAGATGAAGGTGGCGATGACCCTGACCGGCGCGAAAACCATCGCGGACATTAGCCGTGATTCGCTGGTGCAGAACGCGGAGGCGCTGCAGACCTTCGATGCGCTGAAGCAGCATAACGCGGCATAAGCTGCGCCGTTGTGCTCTCTCTCCTCACCCTCTCCGTCAGGGAGAGGGAACCGTCCGGCAGCCAGGCTAGCGGTAGCGTTCGCCTTAACCTCCGTCCAGGTAAAGTACCGAAGGTTGGGTGAGTCCTTTTACCCGCGTCCTCCGGCCCACCGGCCGGCGCCGGTTTTCCCCCTCTCCCTCAGGGAGAGGGCCGGGGTGAGGGTTGACCAAATATCTGCTATTCTGCCCCCCGCAATTAAGGGGGCAGTATGCTGAACATCGTGTTATTCGAACCAGAGATCCCGCCGAACACCGGGAATATTATCCGCCTGTGCGCCAACACGGGCTTCAGTCTGCATATCATTGAGCCCATGGGCTTCACCTGGGACGATAAGCGCCTGAGACGCGCCGGACTGGACTATCACGAGTTCACCGCCGTGCAGCGCCACGCCGATTACGCGGCGTTTCTCGCCAGCGCGCAGCCGCAGCGCCTGTTCGCCCTTACCACCAAAGGTACGCCGGCGCACAGCGCGGTCAGCTATCAGGATGGCGATTTCTTGATGTTTGGTCCGGAAACCCGCGGTCTGCCGGCGAGCATCCTTGATGCCCTGCCGCCGGAGCAGAAAATTCGGATTCCGATGATGCCGGACAGCCGCAGCATGAACCTGTCGAATGCGGTGTCGGTGGTGGTGTATGAAGCCTGGCGGCAGCTGGGGTATCCAGGCGCCGTGCTGCGCAGCTAGCCTGAGCGATTCCCGGATTGCAGCGCAAGGAGCCTTATCCGGGCGACAGGCTGGCGGGATGAGATCGTAGGCCCGGTAAGCGCAGCGCCACCGGGCAAGACGTTAAATCCCGTCGCCGTACTCGAAAGTGTGGTGAATACCGTTGAAATGCTGATCCATATCCATCGCCGGCTTATCGCTCTCCGGCTTGCCGACGATGCGCGCAGGAACACCTGCGGCAGTGGTATGCGGCGGCACCGGCTGCAGCACCACTGAGCCTGCGCCGATTTTTGCCCCACGCCCGACTTCGATATTGCCGAGGATCTTCGCTCCGGCGCCAATCATCACGCCTTCGCGAATTTTCGGGTGACGGTCGCCGCTGGTTTTACCGGTACCGCCGAGGGTGACCGACTGCAGAATAGAGACGTCATCCTCAATCACCGCCGTTTCGCCAACCACAATACCGGTGGCGTGGTCGAGCATGATCCCGCGGCCGATTTTCGCCGCCGGGTGGATATCCACCTGGAAAGAGACGGAGACCTGGTTTTGCAGGAAAATCGCCAGCGCACGCCGGCCCTGCGTCCACAACCAGTGGCCGATACGATAGGCCTGCAGGGCATGGAAACCCTTCAGATAGAGCAGCGGCGTGGAGTATTTATCCACCGCCGGGTCACGCGTGCGCACCGCCTGAATATCGCAGGCGGCGGAGGCGATCATTTCCGGGTCGGCGGCGTAGGCTTCTTCCACCACTTCGCGAATGGCGATCGCCGGCATAATCGGGGAAGCCAGCTTGTTGGCCAACATATAGCTCAGTGCGCTGCCCAGATTTTCATGCTTGAGTAACGTTGCGTGGTAAAAACTGGCGAGCATTGGCTCACAGTCAGCCAGAGCCCGGGCTTCGGCTTTAATATTATTCCAGACGATATCCAGTTCTTCACACGGCATTGCATACTCCAGGCGATATGGTAATGACCTGCCAGTTCTGCGCTGGCAGGGTCATTCAGGTGACAAAGGAAAGCTAATTGCTGCTGCGCTCGTCCTTGCGGGCGCGACCCAATAAGGTCAATGCTGCCTCGCGCGCAATTTTTCCGCAATACAATACCTGATAAATTTCCTCGGTTATTGGCATTTCGACACCTAAACGCTGTGCCAGAACGCGAACTTCCTTGGTATTGCGGTAGCCTTCAACCACCTGGCCAATCTTTTCCTGGGCGCTTTGCACGTCCATCCCCTGGCCGAGCATCATGCCGAAGCGACGGTTACGGGACTGGTTGTCGGTGCAGGTGAGCACCAGGTCACCGAGGCCGGCCATCCCCATAAAGGTTTCCGGGTCGGCACCCAGCGCCGCGCCAAGGCGAGACATTTCCACCAGGCCACGGGTAATCAGCGCCGTCCGCGCATTGGCGCCGAAGCCGATGCCGTCCGACATCCCCGCCCCGATGGCGATGACGTTTTTCACCGCGCCGCCGAGTTGTACGCCGATAAAGTCCGGGTTGATGTAGACGCGGAAGCTCTTGCCGCAGTGCAGCAGGTGCTGCAGATCCTCGGCAAACTGCGGATCCGTCGCCGCCAGCGAAATCGCCGTCGGCAGGCCGGCGGCCAGCTCTTTGGCGAAGGTTGGCCCGGAGATCACCGCCAGCGGGATATCATCGCCCAGCGCTTCACGCGCCACGTCCTGCAGCAGACGACCGGTTTCGGCCTCAAGGCCTTTGGTCGCCCACACCAGACGCGCGTCAGGACGCATCAGCGGTTTAATCTGGCGTAACACCTGACCAAACACATGGCTTGGCACCACCACCAGAATATCGCGGCTGGCGGCCAGCGCGGTGGCCAGGTCGCTTTCAAGATGCAGCGTATCCGGGAAAGGCACATCGGGAAGGAACGCGGCGTTGCAGCGATCGTGTTGCAGCGTCGCGATATGTTTCGGGTCATGGCCCCAGAGCACAACGTGGTGGCCATTTCTTGCCAGGGTGATGGCAAGAGCGGTGCCGTAAGAGCCGGCACCGATCACAGTCATTGCAGCATTAAGTGCGTTCATCAGGCATCCTGATGTTGTTCAGCACCTTCGCCAGCCTGCTGCTGCAGATAGTTCATAAACAGCGCGTCGAAGTTCACTGGCGCAAGGTTAAGTTGCGGGAAGGTACCGCGGGAAACCAGGCTGGTGATGCACTCGCGCGCGTACGGGAACAGAATGTTCGGGCAGTATGCGCCAAGGCAGTGCGCCATCTGGGTGCCTTCGATGCCGTCGATGGAGAAAATACCGCCCTGCTGTACTTCGCAGAGGAACGCGGTCTCTTCGCCCAGCGCGGCGGTCACGGTTACACGCAGCACCACTTCATAAACGCCTTCAGCCAGCTGGGTGGAGGCGGTATCCAGATCAAGTTTAACTTCCGGCTGCCAGTCTTTCTGGAAAACTTGCGGCGCGTTCGGCGCTTCAAAAGAGATATCTTTGGTATAGATACGCTGGATCTGGAAGGTCATTTCGGTGCTGTTTTGTTCTGACATAGTAAAACCCTTTCGTGTTGTCCTTAAATACGCGCTTCCGCCAGGGAAAGCGCGCAAAAATTAGCGCAAGAGGGGATCAAGTCCACCACGTGAATCAAGCGCATACAAGTCGTCACAGCCGCCAATGTGCTGCGCATCAATAAAAATCTGCGGAACCGTCGTCCGTCCGCTGCGCTGGATCATCTCCTCACGCTTCGCGGCATCGCCATCGATCGGCAACTCATGGAACGTTACGCCTTTGCTGTTCAGCAGCGCTTTCGCGCGGATGCAGAACGGGCAGGTCGCTTTGGTGTAGATCTCAATATTGGCCATGACTTCACTCCTGTTATTACCCTGAGGGTTTTACGCCGCAGCCTGTGTTCCCCTCACGTCAGGCGCGACGGGGAAAACGCGGCGGCATCACCACGCGAGGTAAGTTATTTGCCGCGTACCAGAGGGAGGTTTTCGCCGCTCCAGCCAGCAATGCCCTCTTTCAGTACAAAGACTTTTTCAAACCCGGCTTTGTTCAGCGCGTTGGCTGGCTCTTGCGCCTGCATGCCGGAACCGTCTACCACAATAATGGGTTGCGATTTGTGTTTTTCCAACTCGCCGACGTTATTCGCTTTGATATCGCTGGGCAGCAGGTTGATGGCGCCGGCAATATGGCCTTTACGGAAATCGTCACGCTGACGCAGGTCGACCACTACCGCGTCTTCTTTATTGATAAGACGCGTCGCTTCACCACGGGTGATGACTTTAACTTTCGACATCAGGCCCTTGAAGGTGGTGAACAGCACCGCCCCCAGCAGCGCGATCCACGCGATGCTCAGAACAGGGTGACGGCCGATGAATTGCATAATTTCTTGCATGGGGGGTTACAACTCCCGACTAAGTGAGAAAAAAACCAGGAAAGGAGTATACCTGTGCCTTGCGGCAATTACAGCCAGTGAGCGCGATGTAATGTATTTTCTGCGGGCGGCGGCGAAAAAAAGCCGTTCTCGCTGACGCGCCGCGGACTGGCCGCTCCCTTTCTTTGATCTTTCACGGGGATTTAAACGATTCAGCTGTAGTAAAATTACGCAAAATTTCTGTCTTTGAGCATGAGGTTGTCGCAATGTCGGTTACTAAAAAACCTATGGTACTGGTGATTCTGGATGGCTACGGCTATCGCGAAGACCAACAGGATAACGCCATTTACAGCGCTAAAACGCCGGTAATGGACGCCCTGTGGGCCAAATGTCCGCATACCCTGATCGATGCATCCGGCCTGGAAGTTGGCCTGCCGGACCGTCAGATGGGGAACTCCGAAGTGGGTCACGTCAACCTGGGCGCCGGTCGTATCGTCTATCAGGACCTGACCCGTCTCGATGTGGAAATTAAAGAACGCACCTTCTTCGCCAACCCGGTACTGACCGCCGCGGTCGATAAAGCGGTTGCCGCCGGCAAAGCGGTACATATCATGGGTCTGATGTCGCCAGGCGGCGTCCACAGCCACGAAGATCACATCATGGCGATGGTGGAGCTGGCGGCAGAGCGCGGCGCTGAGAAGATCTACCTGCACGCCTTCCTCGACGGCCGTGATACGCCGCCGCGCAGCGCGGAAAAAACGCTGGCGACATTCGAAGCCAAATTTGCCGCGCTGGGCAAAGGCCGCATCGCGTCGCTCATCGGCCGCTACTACGCCATGGACCGCGACAACCGCTGGGATCGCGTTGAGCAGGCCTATGACCTGATGACCCTGGCGAAAGGCGAATTCCAGGCCGATACCGCCGTCGCCGGTCTGCAGGCTGCCTACGCCCGTGACGAAAACGACGAGTTCGTGAAAGCGACCGTGATCCGCGCCGCCGGCCAGGCCGATGCGGCGATGGAAGATGGCGATGCGCTGATCTTCATGAACTTCCGTGCTGACCGCGCGCGCGAAATCACCCGCGCCTTCGTCAACGCCGACTTCGACGGCTTTGCGCGTAAGAAAGTGGTTAACCTCGACTTCGTGATGCTCACCGAATATGCCGCCGACATCAAAGTGGCCTGCGCCTACCCGCCCGCCTCGCTGGCCAATACCTTCGGCGAGTGGATGGCCAAGCACGATAAAACCCAGCTGCGCATCTCCGAAACTGAGAAATACGCCCACGTCACCTTCTTCTTCAACGGCGGCGTAGAAGAGCCGTTCAAAGGCGAAGAGCGGATTCTGATTAATTCGCCGAAAGTAGCGACCTACGATCTGCAGCCGGAAATGAGCTCCGCCGAGCTGACCGAGAAACTGGTCGCGGCCATCAAAGGCGGCCAGTACGACACTATCATCTGTAACTACCCGAACGGCGATATGGTTGGCCATACCGGGGTGATGGAAGCCGCCGTAAAAGCCGTTGAAGCGCTGGATCACTGCATCGATCAGGTGGCGCAGGCGGTGGAATCCGTTGGCGGTCAGCTGCTGATCACCGCCGACCACGGTAACGCCGAGCAGATGCGCGACCCGGCCACCGGTCAGGCGCATACCGCCCACACCAACCTGCCGGTTCCGCTGATCTACGTCGGTAACAAAGCGGTTAAAGCGGTCAATGGCGGCAAACTTTCCGACATCGCCCCAACCATGCTGTCGCTGATGGGAATGGAAATCCCGCAAGAGATGACTGGCAAGCCGCTGTTCATCGTGGAATAATCCTTCCCCATGAGGGGAAAGGCGACGTATTCAACTACATGGATCGCAACGGCAGTTCGATCCGTCCTTTACGCCAGCGCGCTCAGCGCTGGCGTATTACTGTGCGCGTCATCTGCGCACGCCGACGATCGCGATCAGCTTAAGTCCATCCAGGCCGACATCGCCGCCAGGCAGCGGGCGATTAAGCAACAGCAGCAGCAGCGCGCAAGCCTGCTCGCCCAGCTCAAAGCGCAGGAAGAAGCGATCGCCGCCGCGGCCCGCAAACTGCGCGAAACCCAGGACAACCTGAACCAGCTCAATAAGCAGATTGACGAAATGAACGCCTCTCTCGCGAAGCTGGAGCGCCAGCGCGCGTCTCAGGAGCGTAACCTCGCCGCGCAGCTTGACGCCGCGTTCCGCCAGGGGCCGCATACCGGCATCCAGATGGTGCTGAGCGGTGAAGAGGGCCAGCGCAATCAGCGGATGCAGGTCTACTTCAGCTATTTCAACCAGGCCCGTCAGGAAACCATCGCGGAACTGAAGAAAACGCGCGAAGAGATGGCGGTGCAAAAGTCGATGCTCGAAGAGAAGCAGAGCCAGCAGCAGACGCTGGTCTACGAGCAAAAAGCTCAGCAGGCGAAGCTGGAGCAGGCGCGTAACGAACGGAAAAAGACCCTTTCCGGCCTGGAATCCTCCATTCAGCAAGGTCAGCAACAGTTAAGTGAATTGCGGGCTAACGAATCGCGCCTACGCGGTCGTATCGCCCAGGCGGAGGCTGCCGCCAAAGCCCGAGCCGATCGGGAAGCACGCGATGCGCAGGCGGTGCGCGACCGCCAGCAGGAAGCATCGCGCAAAGGCACCACCTATAAACCAACGGAAAGCGAGCGTTCGCTGATGTCACGCACCGGCGGACTGGGCTCGCCGCGCGGTCAGGCGTTCTGGCCGGTTCGCGGTCCGCTCCTTCATCGATATGGCGAACAGCTGCAAGGTGAACTACGTTGGAAAGGGATGGTTATCGCCGCGTCTGAAGGCACCGAAGTCAGAGCCATTGCCGATGGTCGGGTCATTCTGGCCGACTGGCTGCAGGGCTATGGTCTGGTGGTGGTGGTCGAGCATGGCAAAGGCGACATGAGCCTGTATGGCTATAACCAAAGCGCGCTGGTCAGCGTCGGTACGCAGGTGCGTGCCGGTCAGCCTATCGCGCTCGTAGGCAGCAGCGGCGGTCAGGGCCGTCCGTCGCTCTATTTCGAAATTCGCCGCCAGGGTCAGGCGGTCAATCCACAGCCGTGGTTGGGAAGATAAGTTTTGCTTCAATTTCGCGCAATTGCTCTTGCCGTAGCCGGTTCGCTGGCTCTGGCGGCGCCAGCGTTCGCTGGCAAACTCTCCATCGTTATTGACGATTTTGGCTACCGCCCGCAGACCGAAAATCAGGTGCTGGCGCTGCCTTCCACTATCTCCGTCGCCGTGCTGCCGAACGCGCCGCACGCCCGGGAAATGGCCACGAAAGCGCATAATCTGGGCCATGAAGTGCTCATCCACCTGCCGATGGCGCCGCTCAGCAAACAGCCGCTGGAAAAAGACACCCTGCGTCCCGAAATGAGCAGCGAGGAGATCGAGCGCATCATTCGCGAGGCTTACGGCAAAGTCCCCTACGCCGTCGGGCTGAATAACCATATGGGCAGCGCGATGACCTCCAACCTGTTTGGCATGCAGAAGGTGATGCAGGCCCTGGAGCGCTACAATCTCTATTTTCTCGACAGCGTGACCATCGGCAATACCCAGGCCATGCGCGCCGCGCAGGGCACCGGGGTGAAGGTGATTAAGCGCAAGGTGTTTCTTGACGATACGCAGAATGAAGCCGATATCCGCACCCAGTTCAACCGCGCCATCGCCCTGGCGCGTCGTAACGGTTCGGCGATAGCCATTGGCCATCCGCATCCGACGACGGTGCGGGTGCTGCAGCAGATGGTCTATAATCTGCCGCCGGATATCACGCTGGTGCGCCCGAGCAGCCTGCTCAACGAGCCGCAGGTCGACAATTCGACGCCAAACTACGCTCAGCCGCCCGCGCAACAAACGGCGCCGCAGCAGCAGAAGCCGCGTAATCCGTTCCACGGCGTGAAGTATTGCAAGCCGAAGCGCCCGCTGGAGCCCGTGAACGCCAGCCGCTTCTTCACTATCCTCAGCGACAGCATCAGCCAGAGCGCGCTGGTCCAGTACTATCGCCTCAAATGGCAGGGCTGGGACAATCCCGGCAACTAGACCACTCAGGGGTCCGTTCGCTTTTGCGCGACGGGCGCCTGGTTATCTTCGTGGGCGTACCACGCCTTAAAATATTTGAGAAAGCTATAAAACGTGGCGTACAGGCCGGTGACCACGCCGACTTTGCCATAGCGCCACGCCCCGCTGAACAGATACCATTTAAAGAAAGCGCCAATGGCGCTGACGATCCCCCGCGCCAGCGAAGGTTTGATCTGCTGGTGCTTCACCAGCCGGGTGGTATAGCTGTTCAGCTTATTAAACACTTCATGCAGCGAATAAAAGGTGTCATGGCGTACAAAGCCCGGCAGCCTGACGGATCGCGCGTGTCCAACCACCTGGTCATCCACCGGCCGGTCGTTAAATCGCGCCTGCTGGCGGTTAAAGAGGCGCACCGGGTAATCCGGCGAGGAAATGGGGTAGATCGTCCGCACCTGCTTGCCGAGGACAAACCAGTAGCGCGGCAAACGCCAGGCGCATGCCGGGTCAGGCTCCTCCCCCGCTTTTAACGCCTGAATGGCAGACACGACGTCGTTATCAAGAATTTCATCGCTGTCCATGCACAGCACCCAGTCATGGCTGGCCAGCCCAATGGCATAGTTCATCTGCGCGCCGTGGGCTTTATAGGCATGGTGATGGACGGTGAGACCAAACTGCTGACAAATAGAGACCGTTTCGTCGGTGCTACCGGAGTCGACGACAATACACTCATCGGCCACCCTCAGCAGCGGGGGCAGCACCTCCATGAGCAGACGTGCAGAGTTACAGGTCAGTAAGCATACGGAGAGTTTAAGCATGATAGTTACAAAGTTAAACCGCGACTAAACACACTGTATAAGCGAATAACCGTAAAATCGATGTAGAAATTGTGCGCTTGATATTAAGCAGGCTAAAAATGTTATCCAAATCTAAATTAAGGCGCCCGCAGGCGCCTTTTTTGCTGGTTTTTACAACTGACCGGAGGCGTTATTCCCAGCTCAGAACCACTTTACCAGACTGGCCGGAGCGCATGGCGTCAAAACCCTTCTGGAAGTCATCAATGCCGAAGCGGTGGGTGATGATCGGTGAGAGATCCAGACCAGACTGGATCAGCGCCGCCATCTTGTACCAGGTTTCGAACATTTCGCGGCCGTAGATCCCTTTGATAAACAGCCCTTTGAAGATGACCTTGGTCCAGTCGATGGACATATCCGACGGTGGAATACCCAGCATCGCGATACGGCCGCCGTGGTTCATGGTATCCAGCATGCTGCGAAACGCCGGCGGCGCGCCGGACATCTCCAGGCCCACATCGAAACCTTCGGTCATCCCCAGCTCGACCATCACGTCATTAAGGTTCTCTTTGGCCACGTTCACCGCGCGGGTAACGCCCATTTTGCGCGCCAGCTCAAGACGGTACTCGTTAACGTCAGTGATCACCACATTACGCGCGCCGACATGTTTCGCTACCGCCGCCGCCATCACGCCGATCGGACCGGCGCCGGAAACCAGCACGTCTTCCCCGACCAGATCGAAGGAGAGCGCGGTGTGCACCGCGTTGCCGAACGGGTCGAAGATAGACGCCAGGTCATCAGAGATATTGTCGGGGATTTTAAAGGCGTTAAAGGCCGGGATCACCAGATACTCGGCAAAGCAGCCCGGGCGGTTGACGCCCACGCCGATGGTGTTGCGGCACAGGTGGGTACGGCCCGCGCGGCAGTTACGGCAGTGGCCGCAGGTGATATGCCCTTCGCCGGAGACGCGGTCGCCAATCTTAAAGCCGCGCACTTCCTGGCCAATCCCCACCACTTCGCCGACATATTCGTGCCCAACCACCATCGGTACCGGAATAGTCTTCTGCGACCACTCATCCCAGTTGTAGATGTGCACGTCGGTCCCGCAAATGGCGGTCTTGCGGATTTTAATCAGCAGATCGTTATGGCCGACTTCCGGTTCCGGTACGTCGGTCATCCAGATGCCTTCTTCCGCTTTCAGTTTGGATAACGCTTTCATCTCACACCCTTATTAGGCGATGACGCCCAGTTGTTTACCGATGCGGGTAAAGGCTTCCACCGCACGCTCAATTTGTTCAGGGGTATGCGCCGCCGACATCTGGGTGCGAATACGCGCCTGGCCTTTCGGTACCACCGGATAGAAGAAGCCGGTGACATAGATCCCTTCTTTCTGCAGCTCGCGGGCAAAGTTCTGCGCCACCACCGCTTCGCCCAGCATCACCGGAATGATGGCGTGGTCGGCGCCCGCCAGAGTGAAGCCTGCCGCGGTCATTTTTTCACGGAACAGACGCGCGTTGGCCCACAGGCGATCGCGCAGGTCTGCACCCTCTTCGACCATCTCCAGCACTTTGATGGAGGCGGCCACGATGGCCGGCGCCAGAGAGTTGGAGAACAGATACGGACGGGAACGCTGGCGCAGCCACTCGACCACCTCTTTGCGTGCGGCGGTGTAGCCGCCGGAGGCGCCGCCCAGCGCTTTACCCAACGTACCGGTGATGATATCGACGCGCCCCATCACATCGCAGTATTCGTGGGAGCCGCGGCCGTTTTCGCCGACGAAGCCGACGGCGTGGGAGTCATCGACCATCACCAGCGCATCGTATTTATCCGCCAGATCGCATACGCCTTTCAGGTTGGCGATCACGCCGTCCATCGAGAAGACGCCGTCGGTGGCGATTAACACGTGACGCGCCCCGGCGTCGCGGGCTTCTTTCAGGCGCGCTTCCAGCTCCTGCATGTCGTTGTTGGCATAGCGGAAGCGTTTCGCTTTACACAGGCGTACGCCGTCGATGATAGAGGCATGGTTCAGGGCGTCGGAGATAATGGCGTCTTCCGGGCCGAGCAGCGTTTCAAACAGGCCGCCGTTGGCGTCGAAGCAGGAGGAGTAGAGGATCGCGTCTTCCATACCGAGGAAATCGGCCAGCTTCTTCTCCAGCTGCTTATGCGTATCCTGGGTGCCGCAGATGAAGCGTACCGAGGCCATCCCGAAGCCGTGGCTGTCCATACCGGATTTCGCCGCGTCGATCAGCGCCGGGTGGTTGGCCAGACCCAGATAGTTATTGGCGCAGAAGTTAATCACGTGGCTGTCGCCGACGGTAATGTCCGCCTGCTGCGCCGAGGTGATGATGCGCTCTTCTTTAAACAAGCCTTCGGCCCGAGCGGTCTCCAGATTGCTAGTTAACTGTTTGTAGAAATCACCACGCATTGCAACTCTCCAGATTCGGCAAAATTTGGCACATATTACCCAAAGCTATACGCTGATACGAGATGATGCATGCCTGAATGAATTATTTGCAGCATAAATCACGTCAGCCCAGCACCTTATTCTGCGAATGGCTGTAGGCTTGCTCATGTGGTGATATGATATGAGCATTCATGTCCGGATTGTCTCCGGGCTCTCAACTTCAAAGGTACAGTTATGATCATCGTAACCGGCGGCGCAGGCTTTATCGGCAGCAACATCGTTAAAGCGCTGAACGACAAGGGCATTACCGACATTCTGGTTGTCGACAATCTGAAAGACGGCACCAAGTTTGTGAACCTGGTTGACCTGAACATCGCTGACTACATGGATAAAGAAGACTTTCTGATCCAGATTATGGCAGGCGAAGAGTTCGGCGACATTGACGCTATCTTCCACGAAGGCGCGTGCTCTTCCACCACGGAGTGGGACGGCAAGTACATGATGGACAACAACTATCAGTACTCCAAAGAGCTGCTGCACTACTGCCTGGAGCGCGAAATTCCGTTCCTGTACGCCTCTTCGGCAGCCACCTACGGTGGACGCACCAGCGATTTCATCGAGTCCCGCGAGTACGAGCAGCCGCTGAACGTCTACGGCTACTCCAAATTCCTGTTCGATGAATACGTCCGTCAGATCCTGCCTGAAGCCAATTCGCAGATCGTCGGCTTCCGCTACTTCAACGTCTACGGGCCGCGCGAAGGCCACAAAGGCAGCATGGCGAGCGTCGCTTTCCACCTCAACACCCAGCTGAATAATGGCGAAAGTCCGAAACTGTTCGAAGGCAGCGACGGCTTCAAGCGCGACTTCGTCTACGTCGGCGACGTGGCTGACGTCAACCTGTGGTTCTGGGAAAACGGCGTTTCCGGCATCTTCAACCTCGGCACCGGCCGCGCGGAATCCTTCCAGGCCGTCGCCGATGCGACCCTGGCGTACCACAAAAAAGGCAGCATCGAGTACATCCCGTTCCCGGACAAACTGAAAGGCCGCTACCAGGCGTTCACCCAGGCGGATCTGACTAACCTGCGTAAAGCGGGCTATGACAAACCGTTCAAAACCGTTGCCGAAGGCGTAACGGAGTATATGGCCTGGCTGAATCGGGGCGCGTAAGAGATAACATGAAAATTCTGGTGGTAGGCCCGTCTTGGGTGGGCGACATGATGATGTCGCAAAGTCTTTATCGTACGCTCAGGGCGCGCTATCCCCAGGCGATTATCGACGTGATGGCGCCAGCCTGGTGTCGTCCGTTGTTATCGCGCATGCCGGAAGTGAACGAAGCGATCCCGATGCCGCTGGGCCACGGCGCGCTGGCTATCGGCGAACGCCGCAAGCTCGGGCACAGCCTGCGCGAGCGTCGCTACGATCGCGCTTACGTGCTGCCGAACTCGTTTAAATCGGCATTAGTCCCCTTCTTTGCCAACATCCCGCTGCGCACCGGCTGGCGCGGCGAGATGCGCTACGGCCTGCTCAACGACGCCCGGGTGCTGGACAAAGACGCCTGGCCGCTGATGGTGGAACGCTACGTGGCGCTGGCCTACGACAACGGCGTGATGCGCTGCGCCAAAGATCTGCCGCAGCCGCTGCTGTGGCCGCAGCTGCAGGTCAACGAAGGGGAAAAGTCGCAGGCCTGCAGCGCCTTTAACCTGTCCAACGATCGGCCGATCATCGGCTTCTGCCCCGGCGCGGAGTTCGGCCCGGCAAAACGCTGGCCGCACTATCACTATGCTGCGCTGGCGAAAAAGCTCATCGACGATGGTTATCAGATTGCGCTATTTGGCTCGGCAAAAGATAACGAGGCCGGCAAAGAGATCATCGCCGCCCTCAGCAGCGAGCAGCAGGCCTGGTGCCGGAATCTGGCGGGTGAAACCCAGCTGGAGCAGGCGGTGATCCTGATTGCCGCCTGTAAAGCGGTGGTGACTAACGATTCGGGGCTGATGCACGTCGCCGCGGCGCTGGACCGCCCGCTGGTGGCGCTGTATGGCCCGAGCAGTCCGGACTTTACCCCGCCGCTGTCGCATAAAGCGCGCGTGATCCGCCTGATTAGCGGCTACCACAAAGTGCGCAAAGGCGATGCCGCCGAAGGCTATCATCAGAGCCTGATCGACATTACGCCAGAGCGCGTCCTGCAAGAGCTGAATGAATTGTTGACGGATAAAACCGGGCACGAGGAAGCGTAGCGGATGCGGGTATTGATTGTAAAAACCTCATCGATGGGCGACGTGCTGCACACGCTGCCCGCGCTGACCGACGCCGCGCAGGCTATCCCCGGCATCCGCTTCGACTGGGTAGTGGAAGAAGGCTTCGCGCAGATCCCCTCCTGGCATGAAAGCGTCGAGCGGGTGATCCCGGTGGCGATCCGCCGCTGGCGTAAAGCCTGGTTCTCCGCGCCGATCAAAGCGGAGCGTAAAGCCTTTCGCGAGGCCGTCCAGGCGGTAAAGTATGACGCCATCATCGACGCCCAGGGGCTGGTGAAAAGCGCTGCGCTAGTCACCCGCCTGGCGCACGGCGTCAAGCATGGTATGGACTGGCAAACGGCCCGCGAGCCGCTGGCCAGCCTGTTTTACAACCGCCGCCACCACATTGCGAAACAGCAGCACGCCGTGGAGCGTACCCGCGAGCTGTTCGCCAAAAGTCTCGGATACGCGAAACCTCAAACCCAGGGGGATTACGCCATTGCGCGCCATTTCCTGCAGCACGAGGCTAGCGCTGCCGCCCCCTATCTGGTGTTCCTGCATGCCACCACCCGCGACGATAAGCACTGGCCGGAAAACCGCTGGCAGGAGCTGCTCGATCTGCTGGCCGACAGTGGCGTCCGCATTAAGCTGCCGTGGGGCGCCCCGCACGAAGAGGCGCGGGCGAAGCGGCTGGCGGAAGGCCGGGAGTATGTTGAAGTGCTGCCGCGCATGAGCCTTGAGCAGGTAGCGCAGGTTCTGGCCAGCGCCCGGGCCGTCGTCTCGGTCGATACCGGCCTCAGTCATCTGACCGCCGCGCTGGATAAACCGAACTTCACGCTTTACGGCCCGACCGATCCGGGGCTGATTGGCGGATACGGTAAAAACCAGCACATCGTGCGGCCGGAAAACAGCGCCAGCACCGGCGATATTACCGCCAGCCGGGTTCATCTTCTTCTGCACAATCAGGGGCTGCTCTGATGGGATCTCTGTTTAAGCAGATCTATCGCTACACCCGCCCTCGCGCTTATCGTCACAATGAAAATCTGTGGCCTTTTACCCGCATCACCCGCGCGCCGAGCGGCGAAATAAGCGCTTTGCGCTATAAAGGGAAAACGGTGCCGCTGGTCAGCCTGAGCGCGCTGAAAAACAGCATGCAGGGTGAAGTCCTGCTGACCGCCACCGGCCCTTCGACCCGCAATATCGATTTTTCCCTGTTGTCGAAAACGATCCCAGTGATGGGCGTCAATGGCGCCTGGCATCTTGCCGACCGCCTGCACTTTTCGCTCTATACCATCGTCGACATGGAGTTTTTCGATAAGAAGCCGGACATTATCCGCGCTATCGTCAGCCAACCGGACATTCTGCTGTTCACCACCATGCATGGGATCGCCAAAATCGTCGATCGCTATCCGGACGCGCTGCGCTGCCGTTTGGCGTTGATTGAGGACGGTTGCTATAAGATTTACCAGCCGAAAGTCGCCAGCGAAGCGATAAAGCGCACTTACCAGCAGAATCCGGCGATGTGCTTTCATCCCCAGCGCCCGGATATCTGTTTTAGCACCGATATTCGCCAGGGCGTCTTCGATGCCGGTACGGTGGTCTACTGGGCGCTGCAAGTTCTCGCCTGGCTGGGCTTCAATACTATCCTGGTGAGCGGCCTGGATATGACCAATTTTAACCAGCCGCGATTCTACGAAACACAACAAGAAAAATTGCCTTCTTACCTGGCAACAAAAGTGGATACCCTCGTCATGCCCTCCTTTGCGCATGCCGCGCAGGTACTGCAGCAACGCCAGATCCGGGTGATTAATTTTTCCCCAGAAAGCGCTGTACCGGATACTATTTTCGAAAAGGTTGCGTTTAATGAGTACTTTAAAAGTGAGTAACTTCGCCCGACAGGGTTACTCGATTGTCTTTCCTTTGTTTTTATTTTTCAGCGCGATTTTTTGTATGTCCACCCGGACCAATAATCTGCTGCATTTATCGATCCTGCTGCTGTTGCTGTCGCTGGTACGCCAGGAAAATCGCCAGGCGCTGGCCGACGTGTTACGCGAGCAGTGGCAGACCTGGACGCTGCTGGCGGCCTTCTTTACCTATTACGCCCTCAGTAACCTGTGGGGCCATACGCCGCAGCATATTGATTCGCCGATCACCCACGGTGTGTATCTGACGGGCTATCTGTTGCTGATGGCGATGCTGCTTAGCGACGAACGAACCCGCCGCCTGGCCATGCTGGCGGTGGTTGGCGGGATCACCGTGCTCTCGCTGTGGACGCTGATGTTCGACCACACGCTGGTCCTCACCGAACGAGCGGTCTCCCCCGAGAACCCCGGGCCAACAAACGTTATCGACCTTGCCGGATACTGCGGCATCGGCATCTTAATCTGCGGCATGCTACTGAAAGAAAAAGCCAGCCACTGGCTCTATCTGCCGGTGGCCATCATGCTGGTGATGATGCTGCTGACCCAAAGCCGCGGGCCGATCATCGCCCTGGTGCTGGCGGTCGGCTGTACGCTGCATCTGCACGTCTTCACCCGCCGCAACCTGCTGATCGCCGCGGCGCTGGCCGTGCTGGTGGCTCTGCTTTTGGTCATGACGCCGGTGGGCGACATGCTGCTCGCCCGTTTCGAAGAGTTGGGCACCCAAAGCGGGCTGCGTCTGAGTATCTGGCACCATACGCTGTCGGAGATGGCCAGCCAGCCCTGGCTGGGACGCGGTTTCAGCTATGAACTGGATTTCATCAACTACAGCGGCGAACACATCACCACCACCCACAGCGTGTATATGGGCGCGCTGCTGAAAGGCGGCATCGTGGGTTTACTACTGCTGCTGGCGGTCATTGCCTGCGGACTCTGGCAGGCGTGGCGCAAGCGCCGCTCCGACAGCCGCTACAGTCTGGCGATCCTGTTTTACGCCCTGGTGTTTATGGCCTCGCAGGGGATGTTTATCATCAGCAACCCCCGGGAGACCTGGGTGCTGTTCTGGCTGCCGCTGGGCATTGCGCTCAGCAAAGGGCTGGCGGAAAAGCGTTAACAAAAAAGGGCCGCTGACGGCCCTTTTTTATAGTCACTTTTATATTAACTGCGGGCGGCGACCAGCCGGTCGGCCTGCTCTTTAATCACCGGCCACACCGACTCAATCGCCACATCGGCGACATTCGCTTCTTCACAGACGATCTGCCTCGCTTTGTCATAGCCCGGCGCCCAGATATGATAGCCGGGCAGGCCGGTATCCTTGAGTTTACGTTTGTTATAGACCGCCACCATCGGTTTATCGAAGGCGCGGGCGATATGCACGATCGAGGTGTCCGGCGTAATGACTAAATCACAGCTGCGGATCACCTCCACGGCGGAGTTGATGGTGCTGTCGGCGATGTACAGCGCCATATCCAGCCCCAGCTGCTGAATCTTCTCACTGCGCCCCACCATCACGATACAGACCCGGTAAGGCAGAGCATGTAGCCGCTCGACCAGGGTCGCCACCTGATGACGACAGAAGTCTTTATCTTCGGAGGCGGTAAAAGGGTTAATGGCGATGCGCAGTGCGACCTCTCCGGCCTGGGAAAGCAAGCGCGCCACCTTCTCCCGCTCATGGCGACAGCCAGGGAGATGATAGTCGTATGGCTGGTCGTCAACGACGCCAAAAAGCTTCACCACCTGTTTATAGCGCTGGGAAATATGGCTGTTGCTGTCAAAAAAAGCGATCGAATGATCGTAAAGTTTATAGGGCTCTTTATTAAACCCAATCACGCTGGTCGCCCGTAAATCGGCGAGTAATTTAAAACGTTCATAGCTGGTCACGTCATCAAAATCGATAACCGCATCAAAACCCGCCGCCCGTAACGTATTTAAGGGCATGCGTGGTCGATATAAATATACTTGCTCGATGAATTCTGAGCCGGCTAATATTTCGCAGCATATTGGTCCGGTTAACACCGAAACCTGATATCCCCGTTCGGCCAGTATTCTGGCGCAGCCGGTGGTCACCACCATATCGCCGACTTTATCGTCCAGACGCAATAGCAGCACGCGGCACACGGGGACCGGGTCGAAGGGTTTGCGCGCCGGCTTATTTCTGTATCGATAGTTAATTAAATTAAATTTAATGCCGCGGAAAAAAGCGTTCTTTTTCCGCGTCAATTGTTTAAGGATACGCATACGGTACCTTGAGCTGTGTTAGCGCTGTGTGATTTTCCGCTGGTAATATTCTGCCAACGTCATGCCCTTCACCTGCGGCGCCAGCCAGCTAAAAAAGGCTTCAAGGTCAGCGTATAAACGCTCAATATCCCGTTCATTCTGGAACGTAGGGCTGCCGCCGGGCATATACTCTGAAGAGTGGAGCATATATTCCACGTAGTCATTGCCCTGCGTCAACGTTTGTTCGACGACTTTTTTCATCGTCTCCACATTGCCGCCCATCGGTCGCAGCCAGTGTACGGAGGGGGAACGCACTTTGCCGCGCAGGCGGTCGTAGCCCTGCTTCACGCTGTTCATCCACGCGGAGTGCTTGTACTGAATGCTCATCGGCACTTCCAGCAGCGGCGAGTGGCCTTCGCGGCTGATGTCATTTTCATCGAGAAAATAGGCATGCTGCGGGAAGCGGCGATAATCGGTCCCGCCATCGCCCTGCGGCGCCCCCTTGGCGGTCTTCCAGTTCACCCGCGGGGTCACCGAGCAATCCACCTGATAACCGTGCTCCACCAGCAGACGCGCATAGCGCTCGTCAAAGGCCCAGCGCCCGGCGCGATGGCTAACCATTTTGGTCTGGAAGGTGTCCTCCAGCAGATGCGTCATATAGTCGACCTTTTCACGCATCATGGCATCGCTGTATTCAATGAGATAAGGCTTATGCCGCCAGTCGTCGGCGGTTAGCGGCTCGGTCGGCGGGCTGTTCCAGGCATGCAAATGCATACCGACTTCCGCGGTGCCGCGGGCAATCACGTCTCTGGCGAATTCGATATAAAAGGGGTCGATGGCCATTTCATAGTTGGTCAAATAGACCGGTTTAAAGCCATACTTTTCGCAAAGTTGCTGAAAACGCGGGAGATAACGCGCATTCTCGGTGGTGATGCTGTCATGTTTTTGCCAGAGGTTATCGCCCTCTGTATCAATCGTGATGAGAAATGCGGGATTGTGCACGAAAACGTCCTCAGGCCATACGTATCGGGTCATGGTAGAGCAATACAACGCTTCTCTCAATCTGTCTGATCCCCTAGAATCGGAACCCTTATCCTGGATGAAGAACAGAGTATGACGCCTGAAACCCTCTCCCGCAGCCCCTTGAACCCGGCGCGGATCCTGGTCATTAAGCTGCGCCATCATGGCGACATGCTGCTGATCACCCCGCTTATTCACGCGCTGAAACAGCAGTACCCCGCCGCCTGCGTGGATGTCCTGCTGTATGAAGAGACCCGGGATATGCTCGCCGCCAACCCCGATATTCACCAAATTTATGGTCTCGACCGCCGCTGGAAAAAGCAGGGGAAAAAGCATCAGTTGAAGATGCAATGGCAGCTCATTCAGACGCTGCGCCAGCAGCGATACGATATGGTGCTTAACCTTGCCGACCAGTGGCCGAGCGCGATTATCAGCAAACTGACCGGCGCCGCGACGCGGATCGGCTTTGATTTTCCGAAGCGTCGCCACCCGTTCTGGCGCTATTGCCACACCGCGCTGGCCGCCACCCAACAGCATAATCAGCTGCATACGGTACAGCAGAATCTCTCTATCCTCGCTCCGCTCGGTATCCAGTTGAACGACGCGCCGGCGCGGATGGGCTACAGCGAAGCAGACTGGGCCACCAGCCGCGCCCTGCTGCCGGAGGACTTCCGGGATAACTACATCGTCATCCAGCCAACGTCGCGTTGGTTCTTTAAATGCTGGCGCGAAGATCGGATGAGCGCCCTGATCAACGCGCTGTCCGCCGAAGGGTACGCGGTGGTGCTCACCTCCGGCCCCGACGACAGAGAGAAGCAGATGGTGGAGACCATCATCGCCGGCTGCCCGCAGGCGCGGCTGCACTCTTTAGCCGGTCAGTTAACGCTGCGCCAGCTGGCGGCGGTGATCGATCACGCCCGGCTGTTTATCGGCGTCGACTCGGTGCCGATGCATATGGCAGCGGCTCTCGGCACCCCGCTGGTCGCCCTGTTCGGCCCCTCGAAGCTGACCTTCTGGCGTCCGTGGCAGGCGAAAGGCGAGGTGATCTGGGCCGGCGACTTCGGACCGCTGCCCGACCCGGACGCCATCAACACCAACACCGACGAACGTTATCTCGATTTAATTCCTACCGACGCCGTGATCGCGGCGGCGAAAAAGGTACTGGCATGAGTAAATTCAGGCTGGCTCTGGTGCGGCAGAAGTACCGCCCGGACGGCGGCGCAGAACGGTTTGTCTCCCGCGCGCTGGAAGCCCTCGACAGCAGTCATCTGCAGTTAAACGTCATCACCCGCGAATGGCAGGGACCGGTGAAGCCCGACTGGCAGATCCATATCTGTAATCCGCGCAAATGGGGGCGCATCAGCCGCGAGCGTGGGTTTGCCAACGCCGCGCGGGCGCTCTGGCAGCGCGAGTCCTTCGACCTGGTGCAGAGCCATGAGCGTATTCCCGGCTGCGATCTCTACCGCGCCGGCGACGGCGTTCATCGCCGCTGGCTGCAACAGCGCTCGCGCATTTTACCGGCCTGGAAAAGCCGCCTGTTGTTTGCCGACCGTTACCACCGCTACGTCATGCAGGCGGAGCGCGAGATGTACGAAGACCCGCATCTGCGCGGGGTGATCTGCAACGCCGAGATGATCAAGCGCGAGATCATCGAAGACTTTGGCCTGCCGGCGGACAAGATCCACGTTATCTATAACGCCATTGATAACCAGCGCTTCCTGCCGCCGGGCGAAGACACATTTGCCGCCTTACGCGCCAAATGGCAGTTGCCGCTGCAGGCAACCTGCCTGATTTACGTCGGCTCCGGCTTTGAGCGTAAAGGGCTGGCGGCGGCGATCCGCGCCATCGCCCCGACCGATCGCTATCTGCTGGTGGTTGGCAAAGATAAGGATCAGCCACGTTACCAGGCGCTGGCGAAGAGCCTGAACTGCGAAGCGCGGGTGCGCTTCTTCGGCATGCAGTCGGAAACGCTGCCGTTCTATCAGATGGCCGATGGCCTGCTGCTGCCCACCCTCTACGATCCGTTCCCCAACGTCATCCTCGAGGCAATGGCCTGCGGTCTGCCGGTGATCACCACCACCGGCTGCGGCGGGGCGGAGTTTATCGTCAACGGCCACAACGGTTACGTCTGCGACGCCCTGGATATCCCGGCGCTGCAGCAGGCGGTGATGGCCCTGCCCGCCCGCGCGCTGGGCTCCGTGGAAGGCGACCGCGCCCGCGAGCGCATCATGGCCTGCACCAGCGGGCGCCTCTCCACCCAGCTGCTTTCCCTTTATCAGGATCTGGTGAAATAACGATGCGCATCTTATTTGTGATTGATGGATTGCCCGGCGGCGGCGCGGAAAAAGTGGTCCTGACCCTGGCGGCACAGTTCCTGCGCGACGGCGATCGGGTATCACTCATTTCGCTACGCGACGTCTGCGAGTACCCCTTGCCCGAGGGGCTCGACTACCAGGTGGTGGCCGATCGCTGCCGCAAACCCTGGCGCAAGCTAACCGAGCTGTCCCGCCGCGCCCGCCAGCTGGACGCCGCGATCATCCGGGCCGAGCAGCAGGGACAATTTGACCTTGTACTCTCCAACCTGCATAAAACCGACCGCATCGTCGCCCGCAGCCGGGCGCTGCGCGAGCGCAACGTCTGGTTCTGCCTGCACGGCGTCTTCTCGGCCTCTTATCTCGGTCACCGTACCGGCTTTGACCGCTGGATGAAGCAGCAGAAAATTAAGCGGATTTACCAGGGGCGCAACGTGGTGGCGGTTTCCGACGCCGTGGGGCGCGATCTGGTGGAAGCCTTCGCCCTACGCCCGGCGCAGCTGAAAACCATCTATAACCCCTTCGATATCGCCGCCCTGCGCGCAGAAGCGGAAGCCGACAGCGAGCGCCCGGACGGCGACTACCTGATTCACGTCGGCCGCTTCCATCCCGGTAAACGTCACGACCGCCTGCTCGAAGCCTACGCGCAAAGCGGCATTGACGCGCCGCTGGTGCTGTTAGGACAGGGGAAACCGGAGCAAGAGCAACGCCTGCGCCAGCTGGCCAAAACGCTTGAGATTGAAGACCGGGTGTGGTTCAAGGGTTTTCAGAAAAACCCCTTACCGTGGATCAAAGGCGCGCGGATGCTGGTTTTGAGCTCGGATAGCGAAGGATTCGGCAATGTGGTAGTGGAGGCGCTGCTGTTACATACCCCGGTCGCCAGCACCCGCTGCCCCGGCGGCGTCACCGAGATCCTCACCGGCGAACTTGCCCGCGGTCTGGCGGATCTCACCAGTCCGGCGCTGGCTCAGACGATGCAAAGCATTTACCATAACCCGCCGGCCATCGACGATGCCGCGCTGGAAAAATTCAGCGTCGTGTCCATTTGTCAGCAGTACCGTCAGCTGCAGCGCACCTGACGCCGTTAGTTAACCAGGATCGAAGATTTATGAGTCAAACGCCTTTACTGAGCATCGTGGCTGCCGTCTACAACGGTGAGAAATTTCTTGCGCAATTCTTTGAGTGCATTGAACAGCAGCAGCTGGACAGCTATGAACTGATCCTGGTGAACGATGGGTCGACGGACAACAGCCTGGCGGTGATCGCCGAATGGCGGGATCGGCTGCAGAACGTCCAGGTGCTGGAGCAGGAAAACCAGGGCGTCTCGGTCGCGCGTAATACCGGCCTCGCCGCCGCCAGCGGCAAGTACCTCGCGTTTCCGGACATCGACGATAAACTCTATCCGGGCATGTATCGCACGCTGCTGGAAATGGCCGAGAAAGCACATCTCGATGTCGCCACCTGCAACGGCACCTACGTGTACGAAAAGCGCCGCGAGAGCCACCCGATCTTCCCGCTGGATCGCTTGCCCTCGACCGGCGTGTTGCCGGGCCATGTCTGGCTCAAGCAGGCCCTGGACTCGCGGAAATTTCTGCACGTCACCTGGCTCAATATCTATCGCCACGATTTTATCCGCCAGCATCACTTCCATTTCGAGCCCGGCCTGCGCCATCAGGATATCCCGTGGACCACCGAGGCGCTGCTGGCCGCGGAGCGCGTGCAGTACACCAGTCAGCAATTCTATGATTACTACATCCATTCTGAGTCGGTATCGCATAAGCCGGACAACGACGACACGCTGATGCGTTCGGCGCGCCATTACATGAAAATTCTGGAGATGCTGGAGGCGATCAACCAGCGTTACCCGGATAAAGTGCGCCATATCGCCGCCTGTCGCTGGCAGATCGCCAAAGAAGGCCTGGGGATCATCCACACCTTCGACAGCATGAAAGATGAGTCGAAAAAGCATGTTATTATTAAAGAATTCTTCGACCGCGGTATCTGGCGGTTAATCTGGAAAAACGCCTGTACTTTCCGTTTACGCTGGCGCCTGGGACGCCGTTATCTGCGTATTAAGCGTTATCGCCACGCGGGATAGACCAAAAACCCGCTGTTTCCGCCAAAGAGATAGCTTTACGCGGGCTAAATGCTTAGAATTTGCCCGCCAAAACAGAGAACGGATAAATAGTTTGGAATTGCTTTATACCACCCTACTTTACCTTATTCAGCCGCTGGTGTGGCTGCGGCTGCTGCTGCGCAGTCGTAAGGCTCCTGCCTACCGTAAACGCTGGGCGGAACGCTATGGCTTCTGTCAGAACAAGGTAGAACCGGATGGCATTCTGCTGCACTCCGTTTCCGTCGGCGAGACCTTAGCCGCCATTCCGCTGGTTCGCGCCCTGCGCCACCGCTACCCTTCTCTGCCGATCACCGTCACCACCATGACGCCGACCGGCTCCGAGCGCGCCATGTCGGCCTTCGGCAAAGATGTCCATCACGTCTATCTGCCCTACGATCTGCCCGGCGCTATGAACCGCTTCCTGGACACCGTTCAGCCGAAGCTGGTGATCGTCATGGAGACCGAGCTGTGGCCGAACATGGTGGCCGCGCTGCATAAGCGTAAGATCCCGCTGGTGATTGCCAACGCCCGCCTGTCCGAACGTTCCGCCAAAGGCTATGCCAAACTGGGCGGCTTTATGCGCCGCCTGTTGAGCCGTATTACGCTTATCGCCGCGCAGAATGAAGAAGATGGCAACCGCTTCCTCGCGCTGGGACTGAAGCGCAATCAGCTGGCGGTCACCGGCAGCCTGAAATTCGATATCTCCGTTACGCCAGAGCTGGCGGCGCGCGCGGTGACGCTGCGTCGGCAATGGGCGCCGCACCGCAAAGTCTGGATTGCCACCAGCACCCACGATGGCGAAGAGCAAATTATCCTCCAGGCGCATAAAAAGCTGCTGGAGACCTTTCCGAACCTGCTGCTGATCCTTGTTCCCCGCCATCCGGAGCGCTTCCCTGACGCCCGCGACATGGTGCAAAAAGCCGGAATGAGCTTCACTCTACGCAGCACCGGCGAGATCCCCTCCTCCAGTACCCAGGTGGTTATTGGCGATACCATGGGCGAACTGATGCTGCTCTACGGCATTGCCGACCTCGCTTTCGTCGGCGGCAGCCTGGTGGAGCGCGGCGGCCATAATCCGCTCGAGCCGGCGGCGCACGCCATTCCGGTGCTGATGGGGCCGCATACCTTCAATTTCAAAGATATCTGCGCCAAGCTGCAGCAGGACGATGGCCTGATCACCGTCACCGACGCGAACTCGCTGGTCAAAGAGGTTTCCACGCTCCTGACCGATGAAGACTACCGCCTGTGGTATGGCCGTCACGCGGTGGAAGTGCTGCACCAGAACCAGGGCGCGCTGTCGCGTCTGCTACAGTTACTGCAACCTTACCTGCCGCAGCGGAGTCATTAATGTCTAACCGGCTTTCCGTGGTGATGATCGCCAAAAACGCAGCGGACCTGCTGCCGGATTGTCTGGACTCCGTTAGCTGGGCGGATGAAATTATCGTCCTCGACTCCGGCAGTACCGACGGCACCGTCGAGCTGGCTCGCCGCCTCGGGGCGCAGGTCTATACCCATACCGACTGGCGAGGCTATGGCATTCAGCGCCAGCGCGCGCAGGACTACGCCACCGGCGACTGGGTGTTGATGATCGATACCGATGAGCGCGTCACGCCGGAACTCAGGCAGGCTATTCTTACGGTACTGGCAGCCCCGCAGCGCGGCGCCATCTACAGCATCGCCCGCCGTAACTATTTTCTCGGACGCTTTATGCGCCACAGCGGTTGGTACCCCGATCGCGTCCTGCGCCTGTACGAACGCGCCCGTTACCGCTATAACGATAATCTGGTCCATGAATCGCTGGATAGCCTGGGCGCCGAGGTCATTCCGTTGACCGGCGATCTCCTGCATCTGACGTGCCGCGACTTCGCTGGCTTTCAGCAAAAACAGCTGGCGTATGCCGCCGCATGGGCGCTGGAACGCCACCAGAAGGGCAAGAAGACCTCAATGGCGGGGATATTCAGCCACACGCTGGGCGCGTTCCTGAAAACGCTGCTGCTGCGCGGTGGGGTGCTGGACGGTAAGCAGGGCTGGTTACTGGCGATGGTCAACGCGCAGTATACGTTTACGAAATATACCGAGCTGTGGGCGCTGAGCCACGGCTACTCGGAGAAAGAGTCATTATGAGCACAAAAGCGATCTATCCGGGTACCTTCGATCCCATCACCAATGGCCATATCGATATCGTCACCCGCGCGGCGAGTATGTTCGATAAAGTGGTGCTGGCTATCGCCGCCAGCCCGAGTAAAAAGCCGATGTTCAGCCTTGATGAACGTATTGCGCTGGCGGAGCAGGCGACGGCCCACCTGGTGAACGTGCAGGTGGTCGGCTTCAGCGACCTGATGGCCAGCTTCGCGCGCGCGCAGCAGGCCAATATCCTGATCCGCGGCCTGCGGGCGGTGGCGGATTTCGAATATGAGATGCAGCTGGCCCATATGAACCGCCATTTGATGCCCACCCTTGAGAGCGTGTTCCTGATGCCGTGCAAAGAGTGGTCGTTTATCTCCTCTTCGCTGGTCAAAGAAGTCGCGCGCCACCAGGGCGATGTCTCTCACTTCCTGCCAGCCAACGTCCACCAGGCGCTGTTGAATAAGCTGAAGTAACGCATCTGCTGGGGCATGAGCCACACGGGCTCTGTCTCTGTCTTTATGCCAGGTGGCGCTGCGCTTACCTGGCCTACAAACGCCCCCGGTCCGCCAGATGCGCACCCGCAGTTTCGCTGACCTGGCCGACAATCATTCCTGTTCCGGTGACTATTTCTGACACTGGCGGCAATAAAAGGTCGCCCGCTGGGCATGTTTGGTCCCGACGACCGGCGTGCCGCAGATCCGGCAGGGTTCGCCCTTGCGGCCATAGACCTGTAGCTCCTGGGCAAAATAACCGGGCTTGCCATCGCTTTGCAGGAAGTCCTTCAGCGTGGTGCCGCCCTGCTCTATCGAGCGCAGCAGGACCAGCTTAATCACCTTCACCAACTGCTCGCACTCGTCCCGCGACAGCGAGGACGCCAGCCTGTCAGGGTGGATCCCGGCGGAGAACAGCGATTCACTGGCGTAGATATTGCCGACGCCCACCACCAGCTTGTTATCCATCAGCCAGGGTTTGATCGCGGTTTTCTTCTTCGCGCATTTCTGCTGGAGATAGTCGGCGTTGAAGGCATCGCTTAGCGGTTCCGGCCCCAGATGCGCCAGCACCGGGTGGCCTTCCAGCTCTTTGGTCCATAGCCAGGCGCCAAAGCGGCGCGGATCGGTATAGCGCAGGACTTTACCGTTACTCATAACCAGATCAACGTGATCGTGTTTTTCCGCAGGCAGCTCTTCGCTCAGGATGCGCAGGCTCCCCGACATCCCAAGATGGACGATGATCCAGCCGTCCGGGAGTTCCAGAAGCAAATATTTGGCGCGACGTCGCACGCTGAGCACCGGAACGTCGCTCAGGCGATAAATCTCTTCGGAAACCGGCCAGCGCAACCGTCCGTTGCGCACGACGGCGTGCAGAATGGTGGCGCCAACCAGGTGCGGCTCAATGCCGCGGCGGCTGGTTTCCACCTCTGGTAATTCAGGCATGATTTTCCTCCATTAACCCGGCGTATTGTGCTTCACGGACAGGTGGCTGAAAAGGGAGTGTGTGAAAGCAATATGGGGGAGTTTTAAAAACAAAAAACCCCGCCGGAGCGGGGTTTTTATACAAGGAGGCTAAAATTATTTGATTTTAGCTTCTTTGTAGATAACGTGCTGACGTACAACCGGATCGTACTTTTTCAGTTCCATTTTTTCCGGTTTGGTACGTTTGTTCTTCGTGGTGGTGTAGAAGTGACCAGTACCAGCGGAAGAAACCAGCTTGATTTTCTCACGAATACCTTTAGCCATGATTTATTTCCTCTAAGTACTTAGTACTTTTCGCCACGGGCACGCAGTTCAGCCAGAACTGTATCGATGCCTTTCTTATCGATTACACGCATACCTTTAGCAGATACGCGCAGGGTGACAAAACGCTTCTCGCTCTCAACCCAGAAACGGTGAGAGTGCAGGTTCGGCAGGAAACGGCGTTTAGTCGCGTTCAGTGCGTGGGAACGGTTGTTACCGGTCACCGGACGCTTGCCAGTAACTTGGCAGACTCGGGACATGTCTATTCTCCAAAAATCAAATTAGCTCGAGCTTCGTATGGGGTATTGGCGCCTCGTCAGGCTTTACAGCCTGGTCATCGCAGTTCAATGTGAACTCTCGACTGCCAGGCCCAAATGCCAAACCCGAGATTCTCAAAGGTGGCGTAGTATACGCTGACTCGGCGATGTGCTCAAGTCCCGAACAGACAAAGATCCCGAAGGATCGCCAGTTCGGGGCTAAATCCAGCCACGTTCGGCAAAAGATACATACGCACCGCGGCCGATAACCAGATGGTCAAGCACGCGTATCTCCATGAATCGACAACATTTTACCACCCTTTCGGTAATCAGCCTGTCAGCCTGGCTCGGCTCCGGACTACCGGAGGGATGATTATGCGCAAGGATCACGGCGGCGGCGTTCACTTTGATGGCTTCGCGTACAATTTCTCGCGGATGCACCTCAACGTGGCTAAGAGTACCAGAAAAAAGGCGGCTATGTTTCAACACGCGGTTCTGATTATCTAAAAAGATCACCATAAAGATCTCGCGCTCCTCTTCCGTCAGCTGGCTTTGCAAAAATTCCCGCGTCATCGAGGGGGTGATCAGCGCGGCCTCCTCAACCAGCTGCGAGCTAAAATAGCGCCGCGCCAGCTCGGCAATCCCCTTCAGTTGCGCATATTTCGCCAGCCCCAGTCCGTCAACGGCAACCAGTTGCGCTTTATCAGCGGAAAGCAGAGCGTAGAGCGAACCAAAACGCTGCAGTAACGCCTGGGCGTAGCTCAGCACATCCTGACGGCGTGTGCCAATGCGCAGAAACAGCGCCAGTAGCTCAACATCCGTCAGCGCCTCGATGCCGTATTGCAGCATCTTCTCCCGTGGCATCAGATTTTCCGTTCCGTCCATGCGCCCTCCTGCGTGAATCAGCCTATCCTGGCACAACCTGACGGCGCTGCCGACGCGCCGCTTTTTACCCTGCGTAGCCGCTCGCAAAGTGAATGCCCGTCAGAGGCACGACCACGTCAGGATTGTGATAAGATGCGCGGATTCTGGTCTACGGCAACAGGAATACATCATGATGACTCTGGCGGGTAAAAAAATCGTCCTGGGCGTCAGCGGCGGTATCGCGGCGTATAAAACCCCGGAACTGGTGCGGCGACTGCGTGAACGCGGCGCGGAAGTGCGTGTCGCAATGACGGAGGCGGCAAAAGCGTTCATCACCCCACTCAGCCTGCAGGCGGTATCCGGCTATCCGGTTTCCGATAGCCTGCTCGATCCGGCGGCGGAAGCGGCCATGGGCCATATTGAGCTCGGAAAATGGGCCGACCTGGTGATCCTCGCCCCGGCGACCGCCGATTTGATTGCCCGCGTGGCGGCCGGCATGGCTAACGATTTGGTGTCGACGATCTGTCTTGCCACCCCTTCTCCGGTTGCCGTCTTGCCCGCCATGAACCAGCAGATGTATCGCGCGCAGGCCACCCAGCATAATCTGCAGACGCTCGCTTCCCGCGGCCTGCTGCTGTGGGGACCGGACAGCGGTAGCCAGGCCTGCGGCGACATCGGCCCGGGGCGAATGCTCGATCCGTTAACCATCGTGGAGATGGCCGCACAGCATTTCGCCTCCCCTGTCAAAGATTTGCAACATCTCAACCTCATGATTACCGCAGGCCCGACCCGTGAGCCGTTGGATCCGGTGCGTTACATCTCTAACCACAGCTCCGGTAAGATGGGCTTCGCGATTGCCGCCGCCGCCGCACAGCGCGGCGCGAACGTGACCCTGGTCAGCGGACCGGTATCACTTCCGACACCGCCCTTTGTGCAGCGTATTGATGTCACTACCGCGCTGGAAATGGAAGCGGCCGTCCAGGCCGGCGCTCAACAGCAGCACATTTTTATTGGCTGCGCCGCGGTGGCGGATTACCGCGCCGCCGCCATCGCCGAAGATAAAATAAAAAAACAAGGTGATGAATTAACAATAAAAATGGTTAAAAACCCGGATATCGTGGCCGGGGTTGCAGCGCTAAAATCGCATCGCCCCTACGTCGTTGGGTTTGCCGCCGAAACGAATAATGTGGAAGAATATGCGCGGCAAAAACGTGCCCGCAAAAACCTCGACCTGATTTGCGCCAACGATGTTTCCCAGCCTAATCAGGGCTTTAACAGCGATAGTAACGCATTACACCTTTTCTGGCAGGATGGGGAAAAGCGCTTACCACTTGAGCGCAAGGAACTCCTAGGCCAATTATTACTCGACGAGATCGTGACCCGTTATGATGAAAAAAATCGACGTTAAGATTCTGGACCCGCGTGTCGGCCAGCAATTTCCGCTGCCGACCTATGCCACCTCCGGCTCCGCCGGACTTGACCTGCGAGCCTGTCTCGACGACGCCGTAGAGCTTGCGCCGGGCGCAACCACGCTGTTGCCGACCGGCCTTGCGATTCATATCGCCGATCCCTCTCTGGCGGCGGTGATCCTGCCGCGCTCCGGCCTGGGTCATAAGCATGGCGTGGTGCTGGGCAACCTGGTGGGCCTTATCGACTCCGATTACCAGGGGCAGCTGATGGTGTCCGTCTGGAACCGCGGTCAGCAGAGCTTTGTTATCGAGCCGGGCGAACGTATCGCGCAGATGGTCTTTGTGCCGGTCGTGCAGGCGGAATTTAACCTGGTGGAATCTTTCGATGCCACCGACCGCGGCGAAGGCGGCTTCGGTCACTCAGGGCGCAAATAGGCCCAGCAACACGGAATCTGCATCCCAACGCGCATAATGCAATAACACCACCGCAAACTCTGGTTTGCGGTCGCGTTGTGGATGTCTGCCTGACAAGTGCTTATTTTCAGGGGTATTTTAAAACATGGCAGAAAAGCAAACTGCGAAACGGAATCGTCGCGAAGAAATACTTCAATCTCTGGCGCTAATGCTGGAATCCAGCGATGGTAGTCAACGTATTACCACCGCGAAACTGGCAGCTTCCGTCGGCGTCTCTGAGGCCGCGCTGTATCGCCATTTTCCCAGCAAAACCCGCATGTTTGACAGCCTGATCGAGTTCATTGAAGACAGTCTGATTACGCGCATCAATTTGATTCTGAAAGATGAGAAGGACACGTCCGCGCGCCTGCGCCTGATTGTTCTGTTGATTCTTGGGTTTGGCGAGCGTAATCCTGGGCTGACGCGCATCCTCACCGGACACGCGCTGATGTTCGAACAGGACCGGCTGCAGGGCCGTATCAACCAGCTTTTTGAACGCATCGAAGTGCAGCTGCGTCAGGTGATGCGCGAGAAAAAAATGCGCGAAGGCGAAGGCTACACGCTCGACGAAACGCTGCTGGCCAGCCAGCTGCTCGCCTTCTGCGAGGGCATGCTGTCGCGCTTTGTGCGCAGCGAGTTCAAATACCGTCCGACGGATGATTTCGACGCCCGCTGGCCGCTGGTCGCCGCACAGCTGCAGTAGTTTTCTTTGCATTGCCCGGTAGCGCTCTGCTTACCGGGCTTTTTCGTTACACGCCGTAGGCTTCGCGATAAGCGCGAACGGCCGCCAGGTGTTCCGCCATCTCCGGTTTCTCTTCCAGGTAAGCGATCAGCTCTTTCAGGGTTACGATCGAGATAACCTGGCAGCCGTAATCCCGCTCCACTTCCTGAATGGCGGAGATTTCACCGCGGCCGCGCTCCTGACGATCCAGGGAGATCAGCACGCCCGCCAGCTGCGCGCCGTTGGCCTGGATGATCTCCATGGATTCGCGAATCGCCGTACCGGCGGTGATCACGTCATCCACCAGCATGACCCGCTCCTGCAGTGGACTACCGACCAGATTGCCGCCTTCGCCGTGAGTCTTTGCCTCTTTACGGTTAAAGCAGTAAGGCAGGTCGCGGTCATGGTGTTCGGCTAACGCCACCGCGGTGGTGGTGGCGATCGGGATCCCTTTGTAGGCCGGGCCAAACAGCAGGTCGAACTCAATCCCGGAATCCACCAGCGCCTCGGCATAAAAACGGCCCAGCAGAGCCAGATCGCGCCCGGTGTTAAACAGGCCGGCGTTAAAGAAATAGGGGCTCTTACGCCCGGATTTCAGCGTAAACTCGCCAAACTTAAGAACCTGCTTGCTTAGCGCAAACTCAATAAACTGGCGCTGATACGGCTTCATGGATTCGCTCCTCATCTTACTTTTTTACGGTCAAAAAAAAGGCGACTTCTCAGTCGCCTTAAAAACTAATCTACTAACGCCGCCTTCTGCGTCGTAATAATGGATTCGATCCCCCCTCGGGCTAACGCCAGGAGAGTGAGGAGCTCTTCATGGGTGAACGGCTCGCCTTCTGCCGTACCCTGCACCTCGATGATGCGACCATCTTCGGTCATCACCACGTTCATATCGGTTTCCGCGGCAGAGTCTTCGATGTACTCCAGATCGCAGATGGCTTCGCCATTAACGATCCCAACAGAGACCGCCGCCACCATCCCTTTCATCGGGTTAGTTTTCAGCTTGCCGGCCGCCACCAGCTTATTCAGCGCGTCGGCCAGCGCCACGCAGGCACCGGTAATAGACGCGGTGCGGGTGCCGCCGTCGGCCTGCAGCACATCGCAGTCGAGGGTGATGGTAAACTCGCCCAGCGCTTTCAGATCAACCGCCGCGCGCAGCGCACGGGCGATCAGGCGCTGAATTTCCATCGTCCGGCCGCCCTGTTTGCCTTTTGCCGCTTCACGCGCGTTACGCGTGTGCGTTGAACGCGGCAGCATGCCATATTCAGCGGTGATCCACCCCTGTCCCTGTCCTTTCAGGAAACGCGGTACGCCTTCGTCAATGGAGGCGGTGCACAGCACTTTGGTATCACCGAATTCAACCAGCACAGAGCCTTCAGCGTGTTTTGTGTAATTACGGGTCAGGGTAACGGGGCGCACCTGGTTGGCGCTACGACCTGCTGGACGCATGATAGAAATCTCCGGCTTGAAACGAATGTGGCTGCGCATTATACGGATTAAAGGCGCTTATTCCTATCCTGATAAGGTCTCGAAAGCTATAATCCTCCCCACTCTCCTTTAAAAACAGGAACGACTATGATCCGCAGTATGACCGCCTATGCCCGCCGTGAAATCAAGGGTGACTGGGGTAGCGCCGCATGGGAGCTGCGCTCGGTAAACCAGCGCTATCTGGAAACGTACTTCCGCCTGCCGGAGCAGTTCCGTAGCCTGGAGCCCGTGGTACGCGAGCGCATTCGCGCCCGCCTGACTCGCGGTAAAGTCGAGTGCACCCTGCGTTTTGAACAAGACCCCAGCGCTCAGGGCGAACTCATTCTCAACGAAAAGCTGGCTAAACAGCTGGTTAACGCTGCCAACTGGGTGAAAATGCAGAGCGATGAAGGGGAAATCAATCCGGTTGATATCCTGCGCTGGCCGGGCGTGATGGCCGCCAAAGAGCAGGATCTTGACGCCATCGCCGCCGACATTCTGGCAGCCCTTGACGGCGCGCTGGATGACTTCATCGTCGCTCGCGAAACGGAAGGCCAGGCGCTGAAAACGCTTATCGAGCAGCGTCTTGAAGGCGTGAGCGGCGAAGTGGCGAAAGTTCGCGCTCATATGCCGGAAATTCTCCAGTGGCAGCGCGAGCGTCTGGTCGCCAAGCTGGAGGATGCGGAAGTGCAGCTGGAGAATAACCGTCTCGAGCAAGAGCTGGTGCTGATGGCGCAGCGTATCGACGTTGCCGAAGAGCTGGACCGCCTCGAAGCCCACGTGAAAGAGACCTACAACATTCTGAAAAAGAAAGAGGCCGTGGGTCGCCGTCTCGACTTTATGATGCAGGAGTTCAACCGTGAGTCGAACACCCTGGCGTCAAAATCGATCAATGCCGAGGTCACCAACTCCGCGATTGAGCTGAAAGTGCTGATCGAGCAAATGCGCGAGCAGATCCAGAATATCGAGTAATCTCAGATACCTTTCTGAAGGCCGGTTTACCGGCCTTTTTTCATCCATTTCAAAAGCAATATTTCTTATCCAGTACCCGGCAGGTCAAAAACGCCCCTGCCGCGCACAGCAGCGTCGGGGCCAGATAGCTGTGATCCATGTGGGTGAATTCCATCACCAGCACCACCGCCGTCAGCGGCATCTGCATGGAGGCGGCGAGAAAAGCGGCTGCCCCCACCAGGGCGAAACTACTTTCATCTCCGCCGGGGAACCCTGATTGCCAGAGCGCGCAGAGCAGCAGGCTGGCCAGCCCGCCCACCGCCAGCCCCGGGGTTAGCAACCCGCCCTCCGCGCCGCCGCGCAGCACCGCCAGGATCACCACCATCTTCAGCCCTAACAGGATCGCGACCATGGAGAGAGGCAGCCCGTCGCTGAGCGCCAGCTGCATCGGCCCCTTGCCATTGCCCGGTAGCGCAGGGAAACAGAGGCTCAGGACGGCAAGAAGTGAAAACGCCAGCAGACAGAACACCGGCATCTGCCAGTTACTTCGCACGCGTGAACGCGCTGCGCTGGTCGCTTTGCGAAAGAGCCAGGCGCCGGTGCCCAGAATCGGGCCCACCAGAATCGCCCACCAGAGAAAGGTGTGCGGAAGCGCGCTGGAAACAAAATGGTATTGCGATTCATCCCCTAACCCGAGGGTGGCCGTCCAGGCGGCAATCGCCGAGGTCATTATCGCCGCCAGCGTTTTTTCCCAGCTAAACGACAGCAGCATGACCTCGAGGGTGAACAACGCCCCTGCCAGCGGGACGTTATACACCGCCGCCAGGCCCGCGCCCGCCCCACAGGCAATCAGCGTGCGGGTGTCATCCTCCAGCAGGCTCAGCTTACGCGCCACCATCCCCCCTCCCAGCGCGCCCATTTCCCGCGGCGCCACTTCGCGGCCAAGCGGGGAACCCAGCGCTACGGTGACGATCTGCAACAGGGCGTGGATCGTCGTGGTGCCCGCGGGCATGGGGACGGAAGGGTTAGCCGCCGCCGCGGCAATGGAAACCCGCTTCTGCCCATAGCGACCAAGCAGCCACCAGCCAAATCCGGCGACGATGCCGCCGACCACGATTGCCGCGATGCGACGTGGCCAGGGCGACGCCGTGACGCCCTGTAAAAATGACACCGAACCGACGATCTGCCCGGAACTGTAGCCAAAAGCCAGGTGCTGAATGGCGTGTAAAATCAGTGCCAAAACCATGCCGGACAGACCGGCCAAAATCCCGGTTAATACCACGGCCAACAGGCGAGTCAGAGAATGTTTGCTCCCGGCGGCGACACGCATTTTCTCATCTCCTCGAGAAAGAAAATAAAAGGATAAAGGTCGGGACTTAAACATTAGGTATTCGTAGCGTTTTCAATATAGAAAATCGATCGGGAACAAATCATTACTTTTTCTAATCTTTAAAAATTCAAAAAATAGAAATCAACCGCCAATTAAAGCCAATTTAATCTATATTGGCATTAGTTTTTCCTGGCCTAACGATTTCACTTTAGAAAATCTCAATCGTGATCCTGCGCACAAATCGTTAACCTGCCGGCCACTGTCTGGGGGGATCTATGCTGCTTCATGTTCTGTATTTAATCGGTATCACCGCGGAAGCTATGACCGGAGCGCTGGCTGCCGGGCGTCGGCGGATGGATACGTTCGGCGTCATTATTATCGCCACCGCGACCGCGCTGGGCGGGGGTTCCGTTCGCGATATCCTGCTGGGACACTATCCTCTCGGCTGGGTGAAGCATCCGGAATACGTCATTATTGTCGCCGTCGCCGCCGTCCTTACCACAATTGCCGCCCCGGTAATGCCGCACCTGCGCCGGCTTTTCCTGGTGCTGGATGCGCTGGGGCTGATCGTATTTTCCATCATCGGCGCGCAAATCGCCCTGGATATGGGAGAAGGGCCGGTTATCGCCTCTATTGCTGCGGTCATCACCGGCGTTTTTGGCGGTGTACTGCGCGATATGTTCTGCAAACGCATTCCGCTGGTCTTCCAGAAAGAGCTGTACGCCGGGATCTCGTTTGCCGCAGCGGTACTCTATATAGCGCTGCAACATTACGTTAGCAGCCACGATGTGGTGGTCCTGGCCACGCTGCTGTTCGGCTTTACCGCCCGCATGCTGGCGCTGCGCTGGAAGCTCGGGCTACCGGTCTTCCACTACACCCACGACGCCCACTAACCGCCTCAAAACCCGGGGATGCGTTGCCCGCTAAGCCATTGCGCCAGCGCCGCCACGTCAGAGTGATGCAGGAAAGCCACCAGCTGTCGGGCTCTGATCGCCCCCACGCCCGGCAGCGTGCGCCATTGCGCTTCACTCTTTGCCGTGAGGAGGCGCCAGTTTTCATTTCCAGGCTGCGCCAGCGCCTCCTGGGGCACCGGGATCCCCATCGCCAGCACCCAGCGTATAAAAGGCCGTTTACGAATAAGATCAAACTGATGCCAGAGGTGCTGCCCACGGGCGGCCGAGATCCCAGGCATCGCCTGCAGCTGCTCCGACGTGAGCGCCAGCCAGGAAAAAAGATGCTCCATCGGGTGCTGCCGCTGAATGACGCGCCATACGTTTTCCCCTACGCCATCGATATCCAGCACCGACTTTGATGACAACCAGACCAGCCGGGAAAGAAACTGTTCGCTGCACTCAGGGGTGGCGAAATAGCAGGTTAGCGCATTGAATTTGGCCGCCGGCGGCGTCGGTTTAAGGCGCTCGGCCATCCGCCAGACGACCGCGTCGATCCGTGGAATACCCTGACCTGCCAGACTGATCTGCAGCTGATCGCCAACCCCAATATCCAGCGCCTGCCAGCGGGCCACAGAGCCAACGTTAACCCGCTGCACGCGTTTGTCATCCAGTCGCTGGGGCTCAAGCTCAGCCACTACGTTGACTCTACCGCTGCGGCCGGTACTGAAATGGATCGCCCGCACCTCCATCACCCGCGATGCCGGAGGATATTTCCAGGCTGCCAGCCATTCGCCCTTTCCCGGTGACCAGACGCGCCCCGCCGGTTCGCGCCCTTCACGCACAATCACGCCATCGCTGACGAAGGGCAGCGGCGAGCGATACCACCGCTGGCGCCACTCCGCCACCTGCTCAACACGCGTCACCGGATGGGTGTATTGTCCGCTGTAGATAAACCCCGCCTGCGCCAGCAGCTTCTGACGACGGCGCATATCCAACGGACCGTCTGGCCAGGCCCAGATAAAAACGTCCAGCTGGCTGAGGGGCGCCGCCGCGTCAGCCCGCATCATCAACCCGGCGACTTTCGCCCGCGCGTTCATTCCGCCAGCCTGCTGCTGAACATGCCCCTCCCGACGCAGAAACAGCTCCCCCTGCAGCACGCTGTTGGCCAGTTCGCCGGTCGTCAGCTTCGCCAGCGCCGGGATCTGCCGCGCTCGGGCGGTCCACAACTCACCGCGCAGGCCATCCCCGCGGCTGATAGCCTGAACCAGATGCCCCTGGCGATAGACCAGGGTTACCGCCACGCCGTCCACCTTAGGCTGTATCCACAGGTCGGTTTTATTTTTCATCCAGCGGGCCAGGCTGGCTTCATCCGCCAGCTTGCGTACGCCGGTATGGGCGACCGGATGACGCGTATCGCCGGTCGGTGGAGACAGACCGTCCTCCTCAGGCGTCGCGCCCGGAAAGCATTGCCGCCACTGCGTCAGGCGCTGGGTGAGCTGGTCGTAAACGTCATCACTCACCTCGCTGGCGCCCTGTCGCCAGTAAGCCTCGTTCCAGGCGTCAATCTGTTGATGAAGACGTGCAATCTCCTGTCTGCCTTTAGCCGGCGGCCAGTCCGGGCACGTCGCCAGCGCGCTGGCAGAGAACATCCCTATCGCCAGCCACCCCCCTCCTTTACGCATTCCAGTTCCCTCCTTCAGCACCTGACGGAGAGTCTGCGGCAGAATACCGGAAACCGCGACGGGGGCTTTTTCACCCTGCGAAGCGCCTTCCAGGATTTGCACCTCGTTGCAGCAACAGCTGGCGAATTCAGGAAAACGGCAGGCAAAATGAAAGAAACAGCGGCAAAAAGTGTGACAAGGACTGCGTCACGCCGCGGCGACGTGTATAATAGGCTCGTATGTAGGACCTCTTTCGATAACCACATACAAAAGACACTCATGGCTCAAGGCACGCTTTATATTGTTTCCGCCCCTAGCGGCGCGGGTAAATCCAGCCTGATTCAGGCTTTATTAAAAACCCAACCGTTGTATGACACCCAGGTATCGGTTTCCCATACCACGCGGGCGCCGCGTCCGGGTGAAGTGCACGGCGAACACTATTTCTTCGTGAATCACGACGAATTCCGCTCGATGATTGGCGAAAACGCGTTTCTGGAACATGCAGAGGTCTTTGGCAACTATTACGGCACGTCGCGTAAAGCGATCGAGCAGGTGCTGGCGACCGGTGTTGATGTCTTCCTCGATATCGACTGGCAGGGCGCGCAGCAGATCCGTAAAAGCATGCCGGGCGCACGCAGCATTTTTATTCTGCCGCCGTCAAAAGATGAACTGGACCGTCGCCTGCGCGGCCGCGGCCAGGACAGCGAAGAGGTGATCGCGAAACGAATGGCCCAGGCCGTTGCGGAAATGAGCCATTACGCCGAATATGATTACCTGATTGTGAATGATGATTTTGACACCGCCCTGAGCGACCTGAAAAATATCATCCGCGCTGAACGTCTGCGCATGAGCCGCCAAAAGCAGCGACATGGCGCTTTAATCACCAAACTATTGGCAGACTGAACCCACATTCAGTATCATGCCCAGTCATTTCTTCACCTGTGGAGCATTTTAAGTATGGCACGCGTAACTGTTCAGGACGCTGTAGAGAAAATTGGTAACCGTTTTGACCTGGTACTGGTCGCCGCGCGTCGCGCTCGTCAGATGCAGGTAGGCGGAAAGGATCCGCTGGTACCGGAAGAAAACGATAAAACCACCGTAATCGCACTGCGCGAAATCGAAGAAGGTCTGATCAACAACCAGATCCTCGACGTACGTGAGCGCCAGGAACAGCAAGAGCAGGAAGCCGCTGAATTACAAGCCGTTACCGCGATTGCTGAAGGTCGTCGTTAATCACACAGCGGGTCGCCCTTGTATCTGTTTGAAAGCCTGAATCAGCTGATTCAAAACTACCTGCCGGAAGACCAGATCAAACGTCTGCGGCAGGCGTATCTCGTTGCACGTGACGCTCACGAGGGTCAGACACGTTCAAGCGGTGAACCTTATATTACGCACCCGGTCGCGGTAGCCTGTATTCTGGCCGAGATGAAGCTCGACTACGAAACGCTGATGGCCGCGCTGCTGCATGATGTGATTGAAGATACTCCCGCCACCTACCAGGACATGGAACAGCTTTTTGGTAAAAGCGTCGCCGAACTGGTAGAGGGGGTATCGAAACTTGATAAGCTCAAGTTCCGCGATAAGAAAGAGGCGCAGGCCGAAAACTTTCGTAAAATGATCATGGCGATGGTGCAGGACATCCGCGTCATCCTCATCAAGCTTGCCGACCGCACCCACAACATGCGTACCCTGGGCTCGCTACGCCCGGATAAACGCCGCCGCATCGCCCGCGAAACGCTGGAAATCTACAGCCCGCTGGCGCACCGTTTAGGTATCCATCACATCAAAACTGAGCTCGAAGAGCTGGGCTTTGAGGCGCTGTACCCGAACCGCTACCGCGTCATTAAAGAGGTGGTCAAAGCGGCGCGCGGCAACCGTAAAGAGATGATCCAAAAGATCCTCTCGGAAATCGAAGGGCGTTTGCAGGAAGCGGGGATCCCCTGCCGCGTCAGCGGTCGCGAAAAGCATCTGTACTCGATCTACTGCAAAATGGTGCTCAAAGAGCAGCGTTTTCACTCGATCATGGATATCTACGCCTTCCGCGTTATCGTCCATGATGCCGATGTCTGCTACCGCGTGCTTGGCCAGATGCACAGCCTCTATAAACCGCGTCCAGGTCGTTTCAAAGATTATATCGCCATTCCGAAAGCGAACGGCTATCAGTCTTTGCACACCTCGATGATCGGCCCCCACGGCGTCCCGGTCGAGGTACAAATTCGTACCGAAGACATGGACCAGATGGCGGAGATGGGGGTCGCGGCGCACTGGGCTTATAAAGAGCACGGCGGCGAAAGCAGCACCACCGCGCAAATCCGCGCCCAGCGCTGGATGCAGAGCCTGCTGGAGCTGCAGCAGAGCGCCGGCAGCTCGTTTGAATTTATTGAGAGCGTTAAATCCGATCTGTTCCCCGATGAGATTTACGTTTTCACCCCGGAAGGGCGCATTGTCGAACTGCCCGCTGGCGCCACGCCGGTGGACTTCGCCTATGCGGTGCATACCGATATCGGCCATGCCTGCGTCGGCGCGCGCGTCGACCGCCAGCCCTATCCACTGTCGCAGCCGCTCTCCAGCGGTCAGACTGTCGAAATTATTACCGCGCCGGGCGCACGTCCGAATGCCGCCTGGCTGAACTTTGTCGTCAGCTCGAAGGCGCGCGCCAAGATCCGTCAGCTGCTGAAAAACCTCAAGCGCGATGACTCGGTCAGCCTTGGCCGTCGTCTGCTCAACCACGCGCTGGGCGGTAGCCGCAAACTCGCCGAGATCCCGCCGGAGAATATCCAGCGCGAGCTCGACCGGATGAAGCTGGCCTCGCTCGACGATCTGCTGGCGGAGATCGGTCTGGGCAACGCCATGAGCGTGGTGGTGGCGAAAAACCTGCAGCAGGGCGAAGCCGCTGCGGCTCCGGTGCCGGCCAATGCCTCGAACCACGGCCATCTACCGATCAAAGGCGCCGATGGCGTGCTGATCACTTTTGCCAAATGCTGTCGTCCGATCCCCGGTGACCCGATTATCGCCCACGTCAGTCCCGGCAAAGGGCTGGTTATCCATCATGAATCCTGTCGTAACATCCGCGGCTACCAGAAAGAGCCGGAGAAATTTATGGCGGTTGAGTGGGATAAAGAGACCGCTCAGGAGTTCATTACGGAGATCAAGGTGGATATGTTTAACCACCAGGGCGCACTGGCTAACCTGACGGCGGCGATCAACACCGCCTCTTCCAATATCCAGAGTCTGAATACGGAAGAGAAAGATGGCCGCGTATACAGCGCCTTTATCCGCCTGACCGCCCGCGACCGCGTGCATCTGGCGAATATCATGCGCAAAATCCGCGTCATGCCGGACGTGATTAAAGTCACCCGTAACCGAAATTAGCTTTTAGACAAAACATTCGAATTGCATCAAGGCAGCAAGCGAATGACAAATCTGCCGGGAGCAGATTTGAACGCTGCTTGCAGGCCCCGTCAGGGGAGAGGCTCAGGGATGGGCCGCGTGATCCGCAGCGACTAAAGAGGTAATTCGAAGGATGAAGTGTAATGAATTCACAGCGTTATGCGCGTATCTGCGAGATGCTCGCCAGGCGTCAGCCTGACCTGACGGTCTGCATGGAGCAGGTCCATAAGCCCCATAACGTCTCTGCGGTCATCCGGACCGCAGACGCCGTTGGCGTACACGAGGTGCACGCGGTCTGGCCGAGCAGCCGGATGCGCACCATGGCCTCCGCCGCCGCGGGCAGCAACAGCTGGGTGCAGGTGAAAACCCACCGTACCATCGCAGATGCCGTCGGCCACCTCAAAGGCCAGGGTATGCAAATCCTCGCCACCCATCTTTCCGGCAAAGCCATCGATTTCCGTGAAATCGACTATACGCGCCCAACCTGCATCCTGATGGGTCAGGAGAAAACCGGCATCACTCAGGAAGCGCTGGCCCTGGCCGATCAGGACATTATTATCCCGATGATCGGCATGGTGCAGTCGCTGAACGTCTCCGTCGCCTCGGCGCTGATCCTGTATGAAGCCCAGCGGCAGCGACAGAACGCCGGGATGTACCAACGCGCCAACAGCATGCTGCCGCCGGAAGAGCAGCAGCGCCTGCTGTTTGAAGGCGGCTATCCGGTGCTGGCCCGCGTCGCGAGACAGAAAGGGCTGCCTTACCCCCACGTTAACGAGCAGGGCGAAGTGGAAGCCGATGCCGCGTGGTGGGCCACCATGCAGGCTGCGAGGTAAACCCTATGTCAGGCCGCCTGTTAGATGCCGTTCCGCTCAGTTCACTCACCGGCGTTGGGGCTGCGCAGAGCAGCAAGCTGGCGAAGATCGGCCTGCATACGGTACAGGATCTGCTGCTGCACCTGCCTTTGCGCTACGAAGATCGCACCCATCTTTACCCGATAGCCGATCTGCTGCCCGGGGTTTATGCCACCGTGGAAGGCGAAGTGCTCAACAGCAATATCACCTTCGGCGGCCGTCGAATGATGACCTGCCAGATCAGCGATGGCACCGGCATCCTCACCATGCGCTTTTTCAACTTCAACGCGGCGATGAAAAACAGCCTCGCGACCGGTCGACGAGTGCTGGCCTACGGTGAAGCCAAACGCGGGAAGTACGGCGCCGAGATGATCCACCCGGAATACCGCGTCCAGGGCGATATGAGCACCCCGGAGCTGCAGGAGACCCTGACGCCGGTCTACCCGACTACCGAAGGCATTAAGCAGGCGACCCTGCGCAAGCTCACCGATCAGGCGCTCGAGCTGCTCGAGACCTGCGCAATTAGCGAACTCCTGCCGCCGGAGCTGGCGCAGGGGATGATGAGCCTGCCGGAGGCGCTGCGTACGCTGCACCGTCCGCCTCCCTCCTTGCAACTTAGCGAGCTGGAAAGCGGCAAGCACCCGGCGCAGCAGCGCCTGATTCTGGAAGAGCTGCTGGCGCACAACCTTAGTATGCTGGCGCTACGGGCAGGCGCCCAGCGCTATCACGCCCTGCCGCTCGGCGCCAACGATACCCTGAAAAATCAGCTGCTGGCCTCCCTGCCCTTTAAGCCCACCGGCGCGCAGGCGCGGGTCACCGCCGAGATCGAGCGCGATATGGCGCTGGACGTGCCGATGATGCGCCTGGTGCAGGGCGACGTTGGCTCCGGTAAAACGCTGGTCGCCGCCCTGGCCGCTCTGCGCGCTATCGCCCACGGCAAACAGGTGGCGCTGATGGCGCCCACCGAACTGCTCGCCGAGCAGCACGCCAACAACTTCCGCAGCTGGTTTGCACCGCTGGGCATTGAGGTCGGCTGGCTGGCGGGCAAACAGAAAGGCAAAGCACGCCAGGCGCAGCAGGACGCTATCGCCAGCGGCGAGGTGCAGATGATTGTCGGCACCCACGCCATCTTCCAGGAACAGGTGCAGTTTAACGGCCTGGCGCTGGTGATCATCGACGAACAGCACCGCTTCGGCGTACACCAGCGGCTGGCGCTGTGGGAGAAAGGTCAGCAGCAAGGTTTCCACCCGCATCAGCTGATCATGACCGCCACGCCGATCCCGCGCACCCTGGCGATGACCGCCTACGCCGACCTCGATACCTCGGTTATCGACGAGCTGCCGCCGGGCCGAACCCCGGTGACTACCGTCGCTATCCCGGACACCCGGCGCAGCGATATTATTGACCGCGTGCGCAACGCCTGCACCCACGAAGGCCGCCAGGCGTATTGGGTCTGTACGCTGATTGAGGAGTCCGATCTGCTGGAGGCCCAGGCGGCGGAAGCGACCTGGGAGGAGCTCAAGCTGGCGCTGCCGGAGTTGAATATCGGTCTGGTGCACGGGCGGATGAAACCGGCGGAGAAGCAGGCGGTGATGCAGGCTTTCAAGCAGGGCGAAATGCATCTGCTGGTGGCCACGACGGTCATTGAAGTCGGTGTCGACGTACCGAACTCGAGCCTGATGATTATCGAAAACCCGGAACGTCTGGGTCTGGCGCAGCTGCACCAGCTCAGAGGGCGCGTCGGGCGCGGCGCGGTCGCTTCCCACTGCGTGCTACTCTATAAATCGCCGCTCTCTAAAACGGCGCAGAAACGCCTGCAGGTGCTGCGTGACAGTAACGACGGTTTCGTCATCGCCCAGAAAGACCTTGAAATTCGCGGTCCCGGTGAGCTGCTCGGCACCCGCCAGACCGGCAACGCTGAGTTTAAAGTGGCGGATTTGCTGCGCGATCAGGCGATGATCCCCGACGTTCAGCGCATTGCGCGCCACATTCATGAACGCTATCCGCTGCAGGCCCAGGCGCTGATCGAGCGCTGGATGCCGGAAACCGAACGCTATTCCAACGCGTAGCGCGCTTTTGCCGCGCTGCGGGCAATCTTTCTACACAATGAGTGGATTATGAAACGAGAACTGGCCATCGAATTTTCGCGTGTCACCGAAGCCGCCGCGCTGGCGGGCTATAAATGGCTGGGCCGCGGCGATAAAAACTCCGCCGACGGCGCAGCGGTTAACGCCATGCGCATTATGCTTAACCTCGTCAATATCGACGGCACCATCGTCATCGGCGAGGGCGAAATCGATGAAGCGCCGATGCTCTATATCGGCGAAAAAGTGGGCACCGGCCAGGGCGATGCGGTGGATATCGCCGTCGATCCCATCGAAGGTACCCGGATGACGGCGATGGGCCAGGCTAATGCCCTGGCAGTGATGGCGGTCGGCGATAAAGGCTGCTTCCTCAACGCGCCGGATATGTATATGGAAAAGCTGATTGTCGGCCCAGGCGCTAAAGGTGCTATCGATCTCAATCTGCCGCTGGAAGAGAACCTGCGCAATATCGCCCGCGCGCTGAACAAGCCGCTGGGCGAGCTGACCGTCACCGTGCTGGCGAAACCGCGCCACGATGCGGCGATTGCTCAGCTGCAGCAGCTGGGCGTGCGCGTGTTCGCCATTCCCGATGGCGACGTCGCGGCCTCCATTCTTACCTGCATGCCGGATAGCGAAGTGGACGTGCTGTACGGCATCGGCGGCGCGCCGGAAGGGGTGGTTTCCGCCGCGGTGATCCGCGCGCTCGACGGCGATATGCAGGGCCGCCTGCTGGCTCGTCACCACGTGAAGGGCGACAGCGAAGAGAATCGCCGCATCGGTGAAAACGAGCTGGCGCGCTGCAAAACCATGGGCATCGAAGCGGGTAAAGTGCTGCGCCTTGATGAAATGGCGCGCAGCGATAACGTCGTCTTCTCCGCTACCGGCATCACCAAAGGCGATCTGCTGGACGGCATCACCCGTAAGGGCAATATGGCCACCACCGAGACGCTGCTGATCCGCGGCAAGTCGCGCACCATCCGTCGGATCCAGTCGATTCATTACCTCGACCGTAAAGATCCGGACGTCCAGCAGCACATCCTGTAATACCGCTTTCTCTCCTCCAGGCAACCGTCCGCGGGCGGTTGTCCTGTTCTTCGTTTATATTTGATCAATAGAGCTTTCTTGCGCCTGCGGGGTGGAAATCTTGCCCGTCTGGGCCGAAGATAAGGCATCGCTTGGCAACAGGAGAAGACGATGGCGGACTGGGTTAGCGGCAAAGTGACAAAAGTGGAGTACTGGACGGACGCCTTGTTCAGTTTATACGTGCGGGCGCCTGTCCATCCGTTTACCGCCGGGCAATTTACCAAGCTCGGGCTGGAAATCGACGGCGAACGCGTGCAGCGCGCCTACTCCTACGTCAACGCCCCCGGCAATCCCGATCTCGAGTTCTATCTGGTCACCGTCCCGGAAGGCAAGCTGAGCCCGCGTCTGGCGGCGCTGAAACCGGGCGATGAGGTCCAGGTGGTGAGCGAAGCGGCTGGCTTCTTCGTCCTCGAGGAAGTACCGGATTGCGATACTCTGTGGATGCTGGCGACCGGCACCGCCCTCGGGCCTTATCTGTCGATTCTCCAGGAAGGCAAAGATCTTGAGCGATTTACTCATCTGGTGCTGGTCCACGCCGTGCGCTACGCCGCGGACCTGAGCTATCTGCCGCTGATGCGCGAACTCGAGCAGCGCTACGCCGGCAAATTACGCATCCAGACGGTGGTCAGCCGCGAAACCGTGGAAGGCTCGCTGACCGGCCGGGTGCCGTTCCTGATTGAAACCGGGGCGCTGGAGGAGGCGGTCGGCCTGCCGATGACCCGCGACACCAGCCATGTGATGCTGTGCGGCAACCCGCAGATGGTACGCGATACCCAACAGCTGTTAAAAGAGACCCGGCAGATGACCAAACATCTGCGTCGCCGGCCGGGCCACATGACGGCGGAGCACTACTGGTAATCAGGCGTCCGCTTTCCAGCGCACGTCCTGGGTCTCCTTGCCGAACTTATTCTCGCCCTGGGTGCCGACAAACGCCCCCAGGTCGATCAGCATCATGACGATAATCAGCGTCGGCACAAAGCGCCCGACGCCCCACTGCCAGACCTGCGGCAGCATCGCCCAGTTCCCCGCCAGCAGCATCCACGCCAGAATCATCAGCAGCGCCCACAGTCCGGATTTGCCGCGATCGTGCAGCCGCTTCACCACCACCGCCGCCGTCGGCCACAGCAGGCAGACAATAATAAACGCCGCCGTCTGCAGATTAAGCAGATTGCTGCCTGCCAGGGTGAACAGCGCGCTCATGGTCACCAGCCAAATGGCAATCCAGATCCAGAAATCGCGGCGGCCAATGCGCCCTTTAATTGAGAATAACCACTGCTGTAGGGTCATGCGTTTTTCCTTATCATCATCGTCTGCGTAGTTTACCCTGGCGTCGTGACTTTTTGACAAGCGCCGCGCTTCCCGATTTAATCGTCAGCAGGCAAAAAAAGGAACGACGGGCATGAAGAAGTGGACAATCTTGTGTTTCAGTGGGCTGATGGGCCTTGCCGTCGGCCCGCATGCGTTGTCCGCAGAAAGCGAATCGACGACCGCTGCCCCCTACCTGCTCGCCGGCGCGCCGAGCTTTGACCTGTCGATCAGCCAGTTCCGGGAAAAATTTAACGTCGATAACCCGAAGCTGCCTCTGAATGAATTCCGTTCCATATCAACCAGCCGCGATCGGGCTAACCTGACCCGCGCCGCCAGCAAGATTAACGAAAATCTCTATGCCTCCACCGCGCTGGAGCGCGGCACGCTGAAGATCAAATCCATGCAGATCACCTGGCTGCCGATCCAGGGGCCGGAGCAAAAGGCGGCGAAGGCCAAAGCGCTGGAGTATATGAGCGCCATGATCCGCGCCTTCGTGCCCACCCTTAGTCCGGCGCAGAGCCAGCAAAAACTGCAGAAACTGCTGACTGCCGGCAAAGGCAAACGCTACTTCTCCGACACCGAGGGCGCCGTGCGCTATGTGGTGGCAGATCATGGTGAAAAGGGTCTGACCTTCGCTGTTGAACCGATTAAGCTGGCGCTATCTGAAACGCTGGAAGGTAACAATAAATGACAAAAAGCAAAGCCTTTCCAGTGACGAGTCTCTATACTGTTTCACAGACCATGCTGCCCTCTGGGGCGGCTATATTCCTTAATTCGCTTAAGTAGCGTGGAGAATTAAAATGCGACATCCTTTAGTGATGGGTAACTGGAAACTGAACGGCAGCCGCCACATGGTAAACGAACTGGTTGCGAACCTGCGTACCGAGCTGGCTGGCGTAAGCGGCTGCGCAGTTGCCATCGCCCCGCCGGAAATGTATCTGGACCTGGCTAAGCGTGCGGCAGAAGGCAGCCACATCCACCTGGGCGCGCAGAACGTTGACGTAAACCTGTCCGGCGCTTTCACCGGTGAAACCTCCGCCGAAATGCTGAAAGATATCGGCGCACAGTACATCATCATCGGCCACTCCGAGCGTCGTACCTACCACAAAGAATCCGACGAGCTGATTGCGAAGAAATTCGCCGTGCTGAAAGAGCAGGGTCTGACTCCAGTACTGTGCATCGGTGAAACCGAAGCCGAAAACGAAGCGGGCAAAACGGAAGAAGTTTGCGCACGTCAGATCGACGCGGTACTGAAAACGCAGGGCGCTGCCGCTTTCGAAGGCGTGGTTATCGCTTACGAACCGGTATGGGCTATCGGTACCGGCAAATCCGCGACCCCGGCTCAGGCTCAGGCGGTGCACAAATTCATCCGTGACCACATTGCTAAAGCTGACGCGAAAATCGCTGAGCAAGTGATCATCCAGTACGGCGGTTCCGTTAACGCTGGCAACGCAGCAGAGCTGTTCACCCAGCCGGACATCGACGGCGCGCTGGTTGGCGGCGCCTCCCTGAAAGCTGACGCTTTCGCGGTGATCGTGAAAGCTGCGGAAGCGGCGAAAAAAGCGTAATCCGCTTTTCCCGGTGGCGACACGCGACCGGGATGACTGATAAATCTCTGAGGCCCGGCTTCGCACAGCGCAAGCCGGGCTTTTTTTTGCCGTTACAGTTTCCCCAACAGCTGATACCACGCGTAGTCCAGCGGCAGTAAAATCAAATAGCTCACCGCCGCCAGCGCCAGACAAAGCAACATTCCCGCCCTCGCCGGGACTTTGCCTAACCCCATCGCGACCACGATTGGCGACGCCTGATACGGCAGCAGCGGCGTGGAATAGCCCAGCACCTGAATCATAATCACGCTCAGCAGCGGGAAGCCGGTGGCGTCGGCAAAGCTCTGGGCAAAGGTGGTATACAGCGCCGGCACGCCGTTGGCGGTCATAATAAAGTTCAGCGCGCTGGTAATTCCGGTCAGCGCCAGGAAGCTGGTGAAAGGATTGTCCTTATCCAGGGGCATCACCTGCAGCAGCGCATTGCCCACCGCACCGCCAATTCCGGTTTGGGTGACGGCGATCGCCAGTCCCAGAATCCCGGCAACATAAATGCAGGTGCGCATATTCACCCCGCTGGCAAACTCTTCGCCGCTGATAAAGCCCACCCGCGGCAGCAGCGTGACCACCGCCGCCGCCAGGCCGGTCCACGCCGGGCCGATGCCATGCCAGCTCTCGGTCACCCACAGCATGAGGACCACCGCCAGCAGCCACGCCAGACGCTTCTCGTCGCGGCTCATCGCCGGCAGCGGCGCCAGGTCGCGCGGCGGATGCGGCTTACCGGGAAACAGCCAGCAGATCAGCGCCACCAGCGCCGCCCCTTTCAGCCAGCCAAGCACCGGCGTATGCAGCAGTAAATAGGGAACATAATTCAGATGGATACCGTACGAGCCCTCCGCCGCGCCGCTCATCACCAGATTCGGCACGTTGGCGGGCAAAATCGTCGCCGAAAGCTGAAAGGTGCCGAACCCCACTGCCAGCGCCAGGCCGAACCAGCCGCGGCTGCCGTCGGCAATGCCCGCCCGGCGGGCCATCGCCGCCACGATCGGCATCAGCAGCGCGATGCGCCCCATGTTGGAAGGCATCACGAACGCCAGGGCATAGCTCAGGAGTACCACGCTGGCGACCATCCGCGGCCAGGAGTCGGTTAGCCGCGCCGACAGCGCCTGCGCCGCCCGGTCCGCCAGCCCGGTTTTACGGATCGCGATGCCGAGCACAAAGCCGCTGAACACCAGCCAGAAGGCCGAGGAGGCAAAGCCGCCAAAGATCACCTCCGGCGGGGCGATTTTCGCCATCATCGCCGCAGCGAAAAACAGCAGCGCGGTGATAAATTCCGGCAGCAGCGACGACGCCCAGAGCACAATGGTAACGCCGACAATCAGTGAAGGGAGGAACAGCGGGTGGGTAAGCCAGAGCGACATGCCTGTCTCCTGTCGTTTTTTTCAGCAAGAATACGACGACAGGTAAGACAGGTAAACGCCAGAACTAGTGGTTTGCGTTAAGGATGGCGCAGCGATGATCCTGAATTTCTTCCGCTGAAGCCCGGTTCAGGGACAGCAGGTTACGCTCCGTCGCCAGCAGCACCAGCGAGCCGTCGCTCTGCTGCGCCATCGCCAGCGCATAGCGTCCCATATGCTGACGCGCCTCCGGCACCTCTTCCGCCAGCATCAGGAACGGGCTGCGCTGGGCGAGCTCCGCCTCCGTCACCCGGCGCGCCAGATATTCATGGCCCTGAAGCCCACCCGGCAACGGCAGCCAGCGGCTGCTGATCGCCGCCGCATCCTTGTCTAACTGCGCGCGCACATCGGGGCGCAGGCAGGAGATATGAATATGGAAATGGTTTTGCGTGCGTCCGCTGCGCGAGTTGATCGCCAGCGATACCGCGTTATCGGGAACCGGCGCGCCGTGGCGCTGGCTCATGATCTCACGCCCCTGCCAGGCCTGCCAGAAGAAGTTCGGCGTCAGTGGATCCAACAGCAGCGGGCTTTCGGTGCCGTTAATGCGGTAGGTCGGCATCAGCAAATACTGCAGCGGGCCGTTACGATCTTTAAACAGCACATAGCCGCCCTTGAGGTTCACTTCGGCACACGGCGACGGGTTTTGCTGCTGTTGCTGATGGGGAACGCACTGCTGCAGAACAATCTTGCGCAACGCGTCCGGGTTGCCAGAGTGCAGCCAGTAGTAGCCGCCCGCCAGCGCCGCGAGGATCGCCACTAGCAGCGCCAGCAAAAAGTATCTTACTCTTCTCATTTTCATTCCCTGTTAAGCCTGAAGCGGAAGAGTAACGTAATTTGATGACTAAATGAAAACAGATGACGGGCGGAGCGTTTTCCGGGTCGCGGCTGGCGCCTTACCCGGGCTACGTACGGCGCAAAACTGTAGCCCTGCTAAGCGTAGCGCAAGCAGGGATTCCCGGGTAGCGGCTGACGCCTTACCCGGGTTACGCACAGCGCAAAACTGTAGCCCTGCTAAGCGTAGCGCAAGCAGGGACAAGAGAATTAACGCTGGCTAATCTGGTCGAAGGTGCCGCCGTTGGAGAAGTGCTCTTTCTGCGCTTTCGTCCAGCCGCCGAACTCCTGATCGATAGTGAACAGTTTCAGTTTCGGGAATTCATTAGCATATTTCTTGGCCACGTTCGGATCGCGCGGACGGTAGAAGTTCTTCGCCGCAATCTCCTGGCCTTCCGGCGAGTAGAGATACTTCAGGTACGCTTCCGCCACCTGGCGGGTGCCTTTCTTATCCACGACTTTATCGACCACCGAAACGGTCGGCTCAGCCAGAATCGACTCACTCGGGGTCACGATTTCAAACTTGTCTTTGCCCAGTTCGTTGGTCGCCAGCAGCGCTTCGTTTTCCCAGGCGATCAGCACATCGCCGATCCCGCGTTCTACGAAGGTATTGGTCGAACCGCGCGCGCCAGAGTCCAGCACTTCCACATTTTTATACAGCGCCTTGACGAAATCCTGGGCTTTCGCCTGGTCGCCATGGTTCTGATGCAGGGCATAGCCCCATGCCGCCAGGTAGTTCCAGCGAGCGCCGCCGGAGCTTTTCGGGTTCGGGGTGATGACCGACACGCCCGGTTTGATCAGGTCGTTCCAGTCATGGATCTGTTTCGGGTTGCCCTTACGGACAAGGAACACGATGGTGGAAGTATAAGGCGCGGAGTTATCCGGCAGGCGCTTCAGCCAGTTTTTATCGATACGGCCGCGCTCGGCGATCGCGTCGACGTCGTAGGCCAGCGCCAGCGTAACCACATCCGCTTCAATACCGTTAATCACCGAGGTCGCCTGCTTGCCGGAGCCGCCGTGCGACTGGCGGATCACCACGTTGTCGCCGGTCTCCTGCTTCCAGTGCGCGCTGAACGCTTTGTTGTACTGTTCGTACAGCTCGCGCGTTGGATCATAAGATACGTTTAATAGCTGAAAATCTTTTGCCAGAACGCTGGCGGATGCCAGCAACAGAGTTAACCCTACGCCCCACTTATTCATCGCACCGCTCTCTTTATGTCGTGTTGTGATGGGCTAAGCGTGCCAGAAAGCGATTCAATGATTAAAGAATAAAAAAAGATTGGCTATAACTTGTGAGTATAAAGGAAGGGATAAGGATCACCCCCTCCCTGGCGGGAGAGGGCGTGAAGCGATTAGACTTCTTCCATGCGGCCCAGCAGCGCCTGCAGACGCTCCTGCCAGCCCTGCTGCTGCTCTTTCAGCTGGCTGTTTTCGCGCTCCAGCTCTTCACGACCATGCTGCGCGCTCTGAACTTCCTGCACCAGGGTGTTGTTCTTTTCTTTCAGCTCTTCGATTTCCATCTGCAACAGAGTGATGGTATCAATCGCCTGCTGAACCTTAGATTCTAATTTCTCAAACACTTCTAATGACATCGTCATACCTCTCCTGAACTTGCAAGGCGTTGATAGAAACTGGTGTTTCGTATACGCGGTCCCGCCTTAACGAAAATTAGCGCACATAGCGGTGTTATCGTCGATTGTATGAATCCCCGCCGCCCCTGTCCAGCGACAAGCCGCGCAGATTGCGGTTTGCAACACTTTTCAGTCTTTACCTGGTACTTTCAGCGCAGTTCGCTCGTACTTCATGAGCCATTGTTAATATTATGGTTAACAAAATGCGAGGTGAAACGCTCCGGCAGCGCGCTTAATGCGCGCGAATGGCGCGAAAACGCTCATTTTCTTGACGTGGTACACACATTTGAAGTTCGATATTTCTCGTTTTTGCTCGTTAACGATAAATTAACACTATGCCTACATGGCAATATGGTCGTCTGTGACCACCCTACATACAATAATCATCACCACGCTTCAGGATTCGATTATGAGCCAAACATCAACCTTAAAAGGCCAGTGCATCGCAGAGTTCCTCGGTACCGGGTTGTTGATCTTTTTCGGCGTTGGGTGCGTGGCTGCGCTCAAGGTCGCGGGAGCCAGCTTCGGACAGTGGGAAATCAGCATCATCTGGGGTCTGGGCGTCGCCATGGCGATCTACCTGACCGCAGGGGTATCCGGTGCGCACCTTAACCCTGCGGTGACTATCGCGCTCTGGCTGTTCGCCTGCTTCGATGGCCGCAAAGTGGTTCCTTTTATTATTTCGCAATTCGCTGGCGCCTTTTGCGCTGCGGCATTAGTTTACGGGCTTTATTACAATCTTTTCCTCGATTATGAAACCACCCACCATATGGTACGCGGCAGCGTGGAAAGCCTTGATCTGGCTGGCATCTTCTCCACTTACCCGAACCCGCATATCAATTTTGTGCAGGCCTTCGCGGTAGAGATGGTGATTACCGCTATCCTGATGGGCGTCATCCTGGCGCTGACCGACGATGGCAACGGTGTGCCGCGCGGCCCGCTGGCGCCGCTGCTGATCGGCCTGCTGATCGCGGTGATTGGCGCCTCCATGGGACCGCTGACCGGCTTCGCCATGAACCCGGCGCGTGATATCGGCCCGAAAGCCTTCGCCTGGCTGGCCGGCTGGGGCGACGTCGCCTTCACCGGCGGTAAAGATATTCCTTATTTCCTGGTGCCGCTGTGCGCACCGGTGGTCGGCGCGGCGCTGGGCGCGTTCAGCTATCGTAAGCTGATTGGCCGCCACCTGCCTTGCGACACCTGCGTGGACGAAGAGCAAGAGAGCCCCTCCTCTTCCTCCACTCAACATAAAGCTTCGCTGTAATCTGACTACGGGACACCGACTATGACCGACAAAAAATATATCGTTGCGCTTGACCAGGGCACTACCAGCTCCCGGGCCGTTGTGATGGATCATGATGCCAATATCGTCAGCGTCTCCCAGCGAGAATTCGAACAAATTTATCCTAAGCCAGGCTGGGTTGAACACGACCCGATGGAAATCTGGGCGTCCCAAAGCTCGACGCTGGTCGAAGCGCTGGCCAAAGCGGATATCAACTCCGATCAGATCGCGGCCATCGGTATCACCAACCAGCGTGAGACCGTGGTGGTGTGGGAGCGCGAGACCGGCAAACCGATCTATAACGCCATCGTCTGGCAGTGCCGCCGCACCGCCGAGATCTGCGAGCAGCTCAAGCGTGACGGGATGGAGGAGTATATCCGCAAGGCCACTGGCCTGGTGGTGGACCCCTACTTCTCCGGCACCAAGGTGAAATGGATCCTCGACCATGTCGAAGGTTCCCGTGAGCGTGCGAAGCGCGGTGAGCTGCTGTTCGGCACCGTGGACACCTGGCTTATCTGGAAGATGACCCAGGGTCGCGTGCACGTCACCGACTACACCAACGCCTCGCGTACCATGCTGTTCAACATCCACGACCTGGACTGGGACGACAAGATGCTCGACGCGCTGGATATTCCGCGCGCCATGCTGCCGGAAGTGCGCAAGTCGTCCGAAGTGTACGGCCAGACCAACATCGGTGGTAAAGGCGGGACCCGTATTCCTATCGCCGGGATCGCCGGTGACCAGCAGGCGGCCCTGTTCGGCCAGCTGTGCGTCAAGGAAGGGATGGCGAAAAATACCTACGGCACCGGCTGCTTTATGCTGATGAACACCGGCGAAAAAGCGGTGACCTCCACTCACGGTCTGCTGACCACCATCGCCTGCGGTCCGCGCGGCGAGGTGAACTACGCACTGGAAGGGGCGGTGTTTATGGCTGGCGCCTCCATTCAGTGGCTGCGCGACGAGATGAAGCTCATCAGCGATGCGTTCGATTCCGAGTACTTCGCCACCAAAGTGAAGGACACCAACGGCGTGTACGTCGTGCCTGCGTTCACCGGTCTTGGCGCGCCGTACTGGGACCCCTATGCCCGCGGCGCGATTTTCGGCCTCACCCGTGGCGTGAACTCGAACCACATTATCCGTGCGACGCTGGAGTCCATCGCCTATCAGACCCGCGACGTGCTGGAAGCGATGCAGGCTGACTCCGGTATCCGTCTGCATGCGCTGCGCGTGGATGGCGGCGCGGTGGCCAACAACTTCCTCATGCAGTTCCAGTCCGATATCCTCGGCACCCGCGTGGAGCGTCCGGAAGTGCGCGAAGTGACAGCCCTGGGCGCCGCCTATCTGGCCGGTCTGGCGGTCGGCTTCTGGCAGAACCTCGATGAGCTGCAGGAAAAAGCGGTGATTGAGCGTGAATTCCGCCCGGGGATTGAAACCACCGAGCGTAACTATCGTTACAGCGGCTGGAAGAAAGCGGTGAAACGCGCGTTAGCGTGGGAAGAGCACGACGAAGCGTAAGATTGTGGAGGTATTCCCGGCTTGCGGCGTAAACGCCTTAGCCGGGCTACAAAACCCCAAACAGCACGATCTTGTAGCCCGGACAGGTGCGCAGCACCGCCTCCGGGTTTTTTATCAACCAAACATCGGCAGCAACAGGTACAGCTTAATCACCAGCGCGTTGACGATATCGATAAAGAACGCCCCCACCATCGGCACCACCAGGAAGGCCATATGTGACGGGCCGAAACGGTCGGTAATTGCCTGCATATTGGCGATCGCCGTCGGCGTTGCCCCCAGACCAAACCCGCAATGCCCGGCTGCCAGCACCGCGGCATCGTAGTTTTTACCCATCATCCGATAGGTGACGAGCACCGCGTACAGCGCCATCGCTACCGCCTGCACCGCCAGGATAATAATCATCGGCAGCGCCAGAGAAGCCAGTTCCCAGAGCTTGAGGCTCATCAGCGCCATGGCGAGGAACAGCGACAGGCTGACGTTGCCCAGCACCGACACCGCGCGATCGAATACCCGATACAGCCCCGCCAGCGCCAGGCTGTTGCTGAGGATCACGCCGATAAACAGCACGCAGACAAAAGTCGGCAATTCAAAGACACTGCCCACCAACAGTTGCGCAACCACCTTGCCCACCGTCAGACAGATAGCGATCAGGGCGATACTCTCGATCAGCACCAGCGAGGTGATCACCCGCCCCACGTCCGGCTTTTCGAAGGCGGTCGGCACCACCTGATCGTCCGGCGTCCCGTCCGGCGAGGAAGAGTGTTTCACCAGGTAACGCGCCACCGGGCCGCCGATCAGGCCGCCGAGCACCAGGCCGAAAGTCGCGCAGGCCATCGCCACCTCGGTGGCGTTGGCAAAACCATAGCGCTCAACGAACAGCTTGCTCCATGCCGCCCCGGTGCCGTGGCCGCCGGAAAGGGTAATAGAACCGGCCAGCAGACCCATCAGCGGATCCAGGCCCAACAGCTTCGCCATGCCGATACCGAGGGCGTTCTGCAGCAGCAACAGACCAACCACCACAATCAGAAAGGTACCCAGCACCTTGCCGCCCGCCCGCAGGCTGGCCAGGTTGGCGTTCAGACCGATGGTGGCGAAGAACGCCAGCATCAGCGGATCTTTGAGGCTCATATCGAAATCAATATCGATATCCATACTTTTTTTCAGCACCAGCAGCGCCAGCGCCACCAGCAGACCGCCGGCAACAGGTTCAGGAATGGTGTATTTCTTGAGGAGGGGTACGGTTTGGACGAGTTTTCTGCCGAGTAATAGCACAAGCGTTGCGGCAACGAGCGTCGATAAGGTATCGAGATGAAACATAAAAAGCTCCTTATGGGCGCATGATCCATTCACACGCGACGATATTCCTGATGTCTTTAGCTTCTCTTCATGAGGAGGCAGAGGGGGATTTTACGCAGAACGGCGGAAAAAATGACAGAAAAAGATATTTTGTATCCTGAATGATGCGATTTAGCATACAAAATGTTAATAATCTCGTTGCGCATTTTCACAGCATAAATTTTTATGGGCAAACGCTGGCAAACGTTTGCTTTTGGTCTACAGTCCGATAAAATTCCCGCTTTGCCACTTTGGGATTGCTTGTGATGTCCGTTAACACCGCAGAGTCAGAAAATGCGCAACCGGTTGCGCATAAACCAGCCAGCGAATTAATTTACCGCCTCGAAGATCGCCCGCCGCTACCGCAAACCCTGTTCGCCGCCTTCCAGCACCTGCTGGCGATGTTTGTCGCGGTGATCACCCCGGCGCTGTTAATCTGCCAGGCTCTCGGTCTCCCGGCGCAAGATACCCAACATATCATCAGCATGTCGCTGTTCGCCTCCGGCGTGGCCTCCATTATTCAGATCAAAGCCTGGGGCCCGGTCGGTTCCGGACTGCTCTCCATCCAGGGCACCAGCTTCAACTTTGTCGCCCCGCTGATCATGGGCGGCACCGCGCTGAAAACCGGCGGCGCCGACGTCCCGACGATGATGGCCGCCCTGTTCGGCACCCTGATGCTGGCCAGCTGCACGGAAATGGTCCTCTCCCGCGTCCTGCACCTCGCGCGCCGCATCATTACCCCTCTGGTCTCCGGCGTGGTGGTGATGATCATCGGCCTGTCGCTGATTCAGGTTGGGTTGACCTCCATCGGCGGCGGCTACGCGGCGATGGCCGACCATACCTTCGGCGCGCCGAAGAACCTGCTGCTGGCGGGCATCGTGCTGGCGCTGATCATCATTCTCAACCGCCAGCGTAATCCCTATTTGCGCATCGCTTCGCTGGTGATTGCCATGGCGGCGGGCTATCTGGCGGCGTGGTTCCTCGATATGCTGCCAGCCAACACCGCCCCGACCAACAGCAGCCTCATCACCGTCCCGACGCCACTCTACTATGGCCTCGGCATTGACTGGAGCCTGCTGCTGCCGCTGATGCTGGTGTTTATGATCACCTCCCTGGAAACCATCGGCGATATCACCGCCACCTCCGACGTCTCCGAACAGCCGGTCTCGGGTCCGCTGTATATGAAGCGCCTGAAAGGCGGCGTGCTGGCTAACGGCCTCAACTCCTTTGTGTCCGCGGTCTTCAACACCTTCCCGAACTCCTGCTTCGGCCAGAACAACGGCGTGATCCAGCTGACCGGCGTCGCCAGCCGCTACGTCGGCTTTGTGGTGGCGCTGATGCTGATCGTCCTCGGGCTGTTCCCGGCGGTGAGCGGCTTCGTACAGCATATCCCTGAGCCAGTGCTCGGCGGCGCCACGCTGGTGATGTTCGGCACCATCGCCGCGTCCGGCGTGCGCATCGTCTCCCGCGAGCCGCTGAATCGCCGGGCGATCCTGATTATCGCCCTGTCGCTGGCGGTGGGCCTCGGCGTGTCGCAGCAGCCGTTGATCCTGCAGTTCGCGCCGGACTGGCTGAAGAATCTGCTCTCCTCCGGTATCGCCGCCGGCGGTATCACGGCGATTGTTCTGAATTTAATTTTCCCGCCAGAAAAAGCCTGATTTAACGCGTCCCGGTCGTGCCATCGGCCGGGGCACCCTGGCGCTGCCCTCCACCGCCTGCCCCGTCACGGAAATAAACCACGCCTGCCTTGAGAAGTGCGCATAAATCGGGCATAACACGGTTATGTGCATCTCACAGAATGGAAGACCATGAAATTTCTTGGAAAGCTGATTCTCTGGCTGCTAGTCGCTCTGCTGCTCGTCATCGTTGGCGCGTGGTTCCTGCTGCAAACCCACTGGGGCGCCCGCCAGGCCAGCGCCTGGCTCAGCAATGGCACCGGCTGGCAGGTCTCCTTCGATGCGATGGACCACGATTTCTCCTCCCCTCTTCATGTGCAGTTGCAAAACGTCACCTTTGGCCGGGAAGGCAAGCCAGCAACCCTGGTGGCGAAAACGGTCGATATTGGCTTCAGCACCCGCCAGTTTAGCGACCCGCTGCATGCGGATGAGATTGTCCTTAACGACGGCACCCTGAATCTGTCACCCCACTCTGCCGACCTGCCGTTCGCTGCAGACCGGCTAATGTTGCGCAATATGGCCTTCAATAGTCCGGAAACCGGCTGGGCGCTCAGCGCGCAGCGCGTCACTGGCGGCGTCAGCCCATGGGCGCCGGAGGCAGGCAATGTGCTGGGGAAAACGGCGCAGATCCAGATGAGCGCGGGCTCGATGACGCTCAATGGCGTCGAAGCCAGCAATGTTCTGATTCAGGGCAAGATTGATCAGGGCGAGGTCACCCTCTCCACCCTCGGCGCCGATGTCGCCCGCGGCACCTTAACCGGCAATGCGAAACGCAGCGCCGACGGCAGCTGGCTGGTGGATAACCTTCAGCTCAATGAGATCCGACTGCAGAGCGCCGCCTCGCTGGCCGACTTTTTCGCGCCGTTAACCACGGTCCCCTCTCTGCAGATTGGCCGCCTGGATATCACCGACGCCCGCCTGCAGGGGCCGGACTGGGCGGTAACCGACCTTGACCTGAGCCTGCGCAACCTGACGCTCAGTCACGGCGGCTGGCAGAGCCAGGACGGCACGCTGTCGATGAATGCCAGCGAATTTATCTACGGCTCGCTGCACTTTTTCGACCCGATCCTGAATGCCGAATTTTCACCCCAGGGTATTGCCCTGCGCCAGTTCTCCTCGCGCTGGGAGGGCGGCATGGTGCGAACCTCCGGCAACTGGCTGCGCGCCGGTAACGCGCTGGTGCTTGACGACACCGCCTTCGCCGGGCTGGAGTACACGCTGCCGGCGAACTGGAAGCCACTGTGGATGGCGCCGCTGCCGGCCTGGCTGCAAAGCCTGACGCTTAAAAAATTCAGCGCCAGCCGCAACCTGATCATCGATGTGGACCCAGCCTTCCCATGGCAGATTACCGCTCTCGATGGCTATGGCGGCGAGCTTCAGCTGGTGAAAAACGGCAGCTGGGGGGTGTGGAACGGTAGCGCGACGCTGAACGCCGCGGCGGCGACCTTTAACCGAATTGACGTGCGTCGCCCTTCACTCAAGCTGAGCGCCACGGCGTCGACGGTCAATATCACTGAGCTCAGCGCCTTCACCGAGCGCGGCATTCTGCAGGCCACCGCCGCGGTATCCCAGCTGCCGCAGCGCCAGGTCAATTTGAGCCTGAACGGCCGCGGCGTGCCGCTGAATATTCTGCAGGCCTGGGGCTGGCCTTCGCTCCCCATTAGCGGGGATGGCAACCTCCAGCTGACCGCCAGCGGCAGCGTGCAGGCCGATGCCCCGCTCAAGCCGACGGTCAACGCACAGCTTAGCGCCGTAAATATGGAGAAACAGCAGGTGGCGCAAACCATGCGCAACGGCGAGGTCAATACCGCCCCCGCCGCGCCAGCGCCCGCTCCCGTCACGCCCTAGCGATGCCCCATCCCCCTCTCCCCCACGGGGAGAGGGAACGCTTCTCTGCAAACACTCCGCTCTGGCAACGCTCTCTCACTTTCAGGGAGGGGGTCTGCAAGCATTCTGAAACCTGTGTGCAATAAGCGGCTATCTGTGCCTATTTACCGCTACTGGTTCCTTTCAAATATCAGAGTTGCTATAACCAAAATACTGGAAGTCGATAAAAACAAACCGCTCCCTGTACCTACAAAAATAAAAAAGGATCAATCATGCCTGAAATACGTCAGCGTATTCTGGAGAATATGCAAAAATTCTCCCGGGCCATGATCGGCGCCGTATTGTTCTTGCCGGTCATTGGCTTAATTCTGGCCCTCAGTTCAGTATTAACTAATCCGACATTAATTGCTGAAACCAGTTTCCTGCACCAGCTGGGGCAGATGCTCGGCGACACCTTTTGGCCTCTATTTGGCAACCTCGGCTTATTATTTTGCGTCGGTATTAGCTATGGCCTGGCAAAAGATAAAAAAACCGAAGTCGCGCTGGTTGCGGTGATGTGCTTCATTATGTTTCTTGGCGCCAACCACTCCTGGCTGGAACACACCCACGGACTCGCCGAAAAAATTAACGGTGAATATTATGGCACCGGGCAAACCCAACTGCTGGGCTTTGTAGTGGTGGATATGGGCGTTTTCCTTGGCATTATTCTCGGCTGCACTATCGCGTGGGTGCACAATAAAGTCTCTACCATTGAGCTGCCCGGCGCGCTGTCGATGTACGGCGGCGCCAAGCTGACGCTGGTGGCGATGACGCCGGTGGTTATCTTCTACGCCATCGCCTTTACCTGGATTTGGCCGTTTATGACCCACGGCATCTCCGCCCTCACCGGCTTTATGAAAAATGCTGGGGTCGCCGGGGTCTTCGTCTATGGTTTCTTTGAAAAATTTCTTATCCCGACCGGCCTGCACCATTTTGTCTGGTCACCCTTCCAGCTCACCCAGATTGGCGGCACCCTGAACGTGGACGGCCAGGTGGTCTCCGGTACCCAGGCCATTTTTCTCGCCTATATGCGCCATCCGGATCTGACCCCGGTGATGAATGAGGCCCTACGCTTCTCACAGCAAGGGATGACCACCATCTTCGGCCTGGCCGGCGCCTCACTGGCGTTCTACCACACCGCGAAGCCGGAGAAAAAAGTGATGGCCAAGGCGATTCTGCTGCCGGCGATTATCACCTCTATGCTGACTGGCATCACCGAGCCGATTGAGTTCACCTTCTTGTTTGTCTCGCCGCTGCTGTGGGTGATCCATGCGACGTTAACCGCCGCCTCGCAGGCCATTTGCGACCTTTTCACCGTACGCCCCTGGGGAGCCTCGGGCCTGATCGAATTTCTGATCTATAACCTGCCGCTACCGGTCTCCTTAACGCGCTGGCCGGGATATGTCCTTATCGGTATCGGCCAGTTCGCCGTCTACTACGTGATTTTCCGCACTCTGGTGGTGAAGCTGAATCTGAAAACGCCGGGCCGGGAAGATGACGAGAACGTGAAGCTCTACAGCAAAGCGGAGTATCGCCAGAAAGTCGCGCAGCCGCAGTCGGTCACCGATGACATTATCCGCGGTCTCGGGGGCAAGGAGAATATTCTCTCCGTCGATAATTGTTTTACCCGCCTGCGCGTGGCCGTGCGCGATATGGCGCGGGTTGATGACGCGCAATTAAAAAATACCGGCGCCAACGGCGTAGTGCGCAATCGCAATGAGGTTCAGGTTATTTATGGCGTAAAAGTGGGACAGGTACGTTCCCGGGTTGATAACTGGTTAGCAGAAAATTAATGAGGAGTTTGTATGAAATTAACCGTATTAGGCGGGGGCGGCGTTCGCTCTGCATTTTTAGCGAAATCTCTGGCATATAATGCTCACCGCATTGGTTTAACGGAGGTGGTTTTTCTCGATAACTCTGCAGATAATCTGGCGATATTCGGCGAAATTGCCCGCTATGTATTTACGACCATTCGCCCGGATATTCATTTCACGACCACCACCGACCCGGTCGCGGCGCTGCAAAACGCTAATTATATTATTACCACCCTGCGGGTCGGTGGTGATGAAAGCCGTATTCGCGACGAGCGCATTGCGCTGCAACATAACACCCTCGGCCAGGAGACCACCGGCGCCGGCGGCTTCGCGATGGCCATGCGTTCGATCCCGGCGATCCTCGACTATTGCCGGCTGATCGAAGCGCATGCCGCCGAAGACGCCATTCTGTTTAACTTTACCAACCCCTCAGGCCTGGTGACGGAAGCGATCGTTAAGTCCGGCTTTAAGCGTCGGGTCTACGGGATCTGCGATGCCCCCTCCGAGCTGATTCGTGAGCTGCCGGCGATCCTCGGCTGTGAGGAGCGCGACCTGAGCGTGGAATGCTATGGGCTGAACCATTTCTCCTGGTTTACCCACTTCACCGTGCGCGGGGAAGCGGTGACCGAGCGGCTGATCGCCAGCCCGGCGCTGTACCAGAAGACCGCGATGCAGTATTTCTCACCCGAACTGGTGCGGCTGTGCGATAACCAGTTACTCAACGAATATCTCTATTATTATTACTATCGCGACGAGGCGCTGAAGGCGATTCAGGGGGCAGGCGAAACGCGCGGGGAGCAGATCGCCCGTATCAATCAGGAGATGCGCCAGGCGCTGCGCACCGTGGATGCCAGAACGCAGCCGGAAGCCGCCTTCAATATCTGGATGCAACACTACCTTCGCCGGGAAAACAGCTATATGCAGAACGAATCCCGTCAGGAGAAATTTCATACCCGCGAGCCGCTGACGCTGCGGCAGTTTATCGAAGAGCCGGACACCGGCGGCTATGCCGGGGTGGCGCTGGATATTCTGGAAGCGGTGAACAGCACCACCACCAAGCGGATCGTGGTGTCGATCCAGAATAATGGCACGCTCGACTTTTTGCGCCCTGACGACGTGATTGAGATCAGCTGCGACCTGAGCCGGGAGGGTCTCAAGCCGGTAACGCCGGTGAAGGTGCCGACGGCGCAGAAAAATATGATTTCCTGCGTGAAAGAGTATGAGCGGCTGGCGGTTGCGGCGATCCTGCAGCAGGATAAGTCGCTGGCGGTGCGGGCGCTGATGGCGCACCCGCTGATCGGTTCCTGGTCGCTGGCGAAAACCCTGGTCGAGGCCTACCTCGACGATGAGCAGTTCGCCGCCTGGCGGTAACCTGCTGCCGATGGGATTCCCCCGCTTGCGCTACGCTTAGCGGGGCTACGAACGGAGCGGTTTGTGTTTTATGTAGGTCGGGTCAGGCGTAAGCCGCCACCCGACAAATAGCCGCATCACCCGGTAGCCCGGATAAGGCGCCAGCCGCCATCCGGGAACTCCCCCCGCTCGCACCGCGCTTAGCGGGGCTACGAACGGAGCGGTTATTATTTTATGTAGGTCGGGTCAGGCGTAAGCCGCCACCCGACAAATAGCCGCATCACC